>JAZKDM010000001.1:0-4565 GCA_040387535.1 Pseudomonadota bacterium
CCCAGCATTTTGGCGTGCGCGATTGAGCCTGCAATATCAAACTCAGCCAAACGTTTATCAAAATCAACCGATGCCGTGTATTTTTTAACCAGTTCGGCCACTGGTTCGTTAAAGCGGCCAGACCACGCGCTTGATTTTTTATTTAATGAGTTGTCTTGCACTGGGTGATAGCTTTCTTGGCTTTAATTATGAAAATATTCGTTAATAATAATATACTTATGCACTCATTATAACGAACTATACGCCGTGCGCAAAAATAGCCGTTTACCTAATTTACACAACCTTGGCATTCACCTGCGTATTTTACTGCTTGTGAACCTTTTAGCCGCAATTACAGCGGTTTTATTTAGCCAACAATTTAACGATTTTTTACCGCTTTTAGCTGAACTTTCAGCCATCGTACAGCCAATATTATTACTCAGCATGTTAAGCCTGTATCTGCTGTACCCTTTGCTAAATAAATTGCCGTATTGGCTGGGTATTATCAGCATAATGTTATTAGAAATTGGCCTTACCTATTTGGTGTTTGTTTTTTTTAACCAACTTTTTTTATTGGATGCGCTGCCCAGCCCCTATCGCGCTTGTCTTTTAAGCGCCATCGTCACGGGTATAGTATTTTATTATTTTCATTTACAGCAACGCGCTTACTCTCCCGCCATTGCAGAGGCGCGTTTGCAAGCGCTGCAAGCACGTATACGCCCACACTTTTTATTTAATAGTATCAATGCCGTTTTATCGCTGATTCGCAGCCAACCCAAACGCGCCGAAACCGCTTTAGAGGATATGGCCGATTTATTCCGAGTATTAATGGCTGATAATCGTGATTTGGTGCCATTGGCGCAAGAAATTTCCTTATGCCGCCAATATTTGGCTTTAGAAAAATTGCGTTTAGAAGAACGATTACAAATCACTTGGCAGATTGACGACATGCCGCCAGATGCGCTGATTCCGCCCTTGATTTTGCAGCCACTGCTTGAAAATGCGGTTTACCACGGCATTGAGCCCATGAGTGATGGCGGCGAAATTATCATCACCATTTATACACGGCATAAAGAGCTGCATATCAGCATTAGCAACCCATATGCGCCGCAAAACCAGCACCATACTGGCAATAAAATGGCCTTAAAAAATATTAAAGAACGCTTGAGCTTGCACTTTGATTTAGAAGCCACTTTAAAAGCGGATGCGAAGCAAAACCGCTATGAAGTGCATATTCGCTTACCACTAACTAAATAATATTATGCTGACTATTTTATTAGCCGATGACGAAACACCCGCGCGCAATCGCTTACGTGATTTGCTAGGGGATATTCACGACGTGACGATTGTTGCCGAAGCCAAAAATGGTAAAGAAGCGCTTGATTTGGCCATGCAAACCAAGCCAGATTTGATGTTATTGGATATCCGTATGCCCTTGATGGATGGCATTGAAGCGGCACAACATGCGCAAAAACTGGAACCCAAGCCCAATATTATTTTCACTACGGCATTTGATGCTTATGCGATTAAAGCGTTTGATTTAAACGCGATTGATTACCTGCTCAAACCGATTCGCTTAGAGCGCCTGCAAACCGCGATTGATAAAGCGCATGCACTTAAACCCAAACAACTTGAGGCCTTAAAACCACTACAAAAAATGCGTAGCCATGTCAGTATTCATGAGCGTGGCCGGGTGATTTTAGTGCCTGTAGAGCAGATTATTTACCTGCGTGCCGAACTCAAATACGTCACCGTGCGCACTGCTGAACGTGAATATTTAATTGAAGAATCGCTCACCCATCTAGAAAACGAATTTGGTGAGCGATTTATACGTTTACATCGCAATTGCTTGGTTGCGCCCTTATTTATTACTAGCTATGAAAAACAACTCAATGAAGCCAACGAAGAACGCTGGGTTGCCTTATTAAAAGACATCCCCGAAACCGTTGCCATTAGCCGCCGCCAACAACATTTAGTGCGCGAAAGCTAGCTAAAAAGTTAACGCCTTACTGCTTCTTTTTAGCATCTATTTCTGCAATTACTTTGGCCGCCCATTCGCGCCCGCCCAAACCAAATGCCAGTGCCAGTGCCAAAAAGAAAGCGCCAAACACAATAATAAATAATGAGTGAATCAGTTGCGTACCAATGCCTAATTGCTCAAGCGCCACGAAAATCGCTAAAATTTGTATGCCATATTCCGCCGATGTACTGACCGCTAACGCATGCGAAAACTTAATGCTGTACAGCCAAGCAAATACCAGACGATTAACAAAACGCGCCAACAAAGTACCAAAAATAAGCACTAAAATCGCCACAATAATGTGCGGCAAATAGCTAGCTAACTGTTGCAGCACTACGGCCACTTCATTTAAACCCAGCGCGTTGGCGCCAGTAATCACAAAAAGCAAAATCACCAGCCAATACACCACCTGGCTAATAATGCCGCTTAACGTCACATTAAAATTGCCATGATTGATAAACGCTTCTAGGCCTGATTTTTGCGCCGCTTTATCAAATTGGGTTAATACCAATAAACGTTTTACAGCCGTTCTGGCCAATTTGGCGATTAACCAACCAAAAAATAAAATCACAACAACCGCTAATAATTTAGGCACAAAATGAATGAGTTGTACCCAGAATTCATTCAGCGAGTTGATAAAAGTATCGATTTGATATTGCATGACATTCTCCTTAAAACGTTTTAAAACAGCTAATTAGCTCCTTATCCATCCGTTTTTCACAAATAAAAAACCAGTAAAATTGACGCTTAGTCTATTAAATTTAACGTTGACTATTTTTAGCTTAACCCAAAAAACCCAATTTTGTATACCCGTTTTGCGTACTCACAGGACATGCTAAAATCGTTGCATGCACAATCCAACTACAAAACTCGAGCCTAAACAATTAATCATCGCATCACGCGAAAGTGCGCTGGCGATGTGGCAAGCCAAGCATATTCAAGCCAAGCTGAAAAAATTATACCCTCTGTGTGAGGTGAGCATTTTGGGCATGACCACCACAGGCGACCAAATTTTAGATTCGCCCTTGGCGCGCATTGGCGGCAAAGGTTTGTTTGTAAAAGAGCTTGAAATGGCGCTGGCAGATGGTAGTGCCGATTTAGCCGTGCACAGCATGAAAGATGTGCCCATGAACCTGCCAGAAGGCTTTTTAATGGTAGCCACGGGTGAGCGCGAAGATCCGCGTGATGCCTTTGTATCGAATCATTTTAAAGCCTTAGAAGATTTGCCAGCAGGCAGTATTGTCGGCACTTCTAGCTTGCGCCGCCAAAGCCAAATTCAGGCAAGATTTCCAAATTTAAAAATTGAATCGCTACGCGGTAATGTGCAAACCCGTTTACGCAAATTGGATGAAGGCCAATATGCCGCCATTATCTTGGCGGCCGCTGGTTTAATCCGCTTAGAATTAGGTAGCCGAATCCGCCAATTTATTTCACCAGAACTCAGCATTCCCGCTGTGGGACAAGGCGCGCTGGGCATCGAAATTAATGCAAACCGTACCGATTTAATTGAGATATTGGCACCGCTTAATCATATTGATACGCAACTATGTGTAGAAGCCGAACGTGGCATGAGCCGCGCGCTAGCGGGTAGCTGTACCGTGCCGCTGGGCGCCTATGCCACACGTCAAGGCAACCGCATTAGTATTTCTGGCTTTGTTGCCAGTGTAGATGGTCAGCAAATTCTGCGCGAAAAAGTTACAGGCAGTATTGATAATGCCGAAGCAATCGGCCAAGAGTTGGCGGCTAAATTGGTGGCTAAAGGTGCGGATAAAATATTGGCTGCGCTAGATGGTATTAAACATTAATCATGTGCAATATTCCTACCGTAGTCATTCCCGCAAAAGCGGCAATCCATTTTTAAAATGTCAAAATTGCCGCTATCTGGTCTTGGCATTGCCATTACACGCCCTGTAGACCAAGCCAAAAAGTTAAGCGCATTAATTACTGAGGCTGGCGGCACACCTGTTTTATATCCGCTGATTGAAATTACAGCTTTAGACGATTACAGCCAGTTTGATGCAGTGATTCAAACCGCTCATGAATACGATTGGGCGATTTTTATCAGCAGCAATGCGGTACAAAATGGTATGCCGCGCTTAGTTAATGTTGGCCTTCCAGCACATCTACAATTTGCCACCATTGGCCCAGTTACCGCCAGCGAGCTAAAAAGCTTTGGCGTTAATCAAGTGCTAACACCTTCAAGCCATACTCAAGATGGCGATGAAAGTAAGGTCCGTTTTGATTCGGAATCCTTACTAGCTTTGCCTGAAATGCAGGCTATGCAGGGTAAAAAAGTGATGATTTTCCGCGGTATTGGCGGTCGCGATGTATTGGCAGAAACCCTAAAAGCGCGCGACGCAACGGTGACTTTTGCAGAATGCTATCAACGTATTAACCCGCAAAAAAACTGCGATTTACTAGCTGAGCTTTGGGCAGACAAAAAACTGCACGGTATTGTGATTACCAGTAGCGAAGCCATGCGCCACCTGCTAGATTTGGCGGGCGATGCCGAATGGCTAAAAAATATTACTTTATTTGTGAATCATGCGCGAATTGCGGAATTGCC
>JAZKDM010000001.1:4665-13068 GCA_040387535.1 Pseudomonadota bacterium
TTAGGTACTGGATTCGCAAACGTAAACGCATCGCTAAAAAACTCTTCTGCATTTAAGCCTTGCGCCACAAAACTAGTATGCGCCACTTCACACATACCAGGTGCGCCACACACATAGGCTTGGTAGGCGCTAAAATCGCTAATGTCATCTAACACGGCCTGATGTACAAGTCCTGTCCTACCCTGCCAATTATCATCAGCTGCCGCTTCTGACAACACAGGGATATAAGTAATATTCGGCATTAACGCCGCCCATTTTTCGCACAAATCGTGCATATACAAATCGCGCAACTCGCGTGCGCCGCGGTACAGCACAATTTCGCGTTTGATGTTGTTATGTAGCATATGCTCAATAATGCCTTTTACTGGCGCAAAGCCTGTACCACCGGCAACCATCACAATCGGCTTATCGGAATCTTCTCTTAGAAAAAAGCTGCCAAATGGTGCCTCAAGCCGCAAGATAGCTTTTTCTTGCAGCTCTTTTTCTACGTATTCACTGAACACGCCGCCAGCAATCACACGAATATGCAGCTGTAAAAAATCGCTATCGTGCGGGGCATTGGCGATTGAAAAAGCGCGGCGTTTACCGTCTTTTAGAATAAATTCAATATACTGGCCTGCTTTAAATTGTAAGCGCTCACTAGCAGGCAATTGCAGGTGCAGCGCAATCACATCATGCGCAAGCTGCTCTTTTTTTGCTACGCGCGCTGGCAAAATTCGCGGCTTAATACCTGCCAAGCCACCCACTTCGCGGCACTCAATAGTTAAGTCTTCCATTGGCCTTGCGCAACACAATAGCGCATTGCCTGCTGCCAATTCAGCATCGCTCATCGCGCTGCCTTGGTAATCGTCATGCGTTACTGTGCCTTGCAGCAATTTGGCTTTGCAAGCACCGCAAGCGCCGTTGCGGCAACCGTAGGGCAAATTAATGCCGGCCTCAATCGCGGCTTGCAACACGGTTTGGCTGGGGCGCACATCAAAGCTATGGCCGCTATTTTTAATGGTCACTTTATTCATTTTGGTCGCGCTTTTATATTTTTAAAAAACTACTTTTTAGGATTATCGTCTTTAATCTCAACAAACTCGCCCTCAATCACGTCATCATTAGCAGCACGTGTCTCTGGATTTTGCTGATACGGCTGTTGAAAAGGTTGATCGTAAGCATTAGTCGTGGGGTTTGGATTTTGCTTACTGATTGGTAGCAATAACAAAATCACGCCAATAATATCGGTGATAACACCCGGAATAATAAACAGAATACCCGCCACCATATTACGCGCGCTACCCAGCATGGTTTTAACTGGGTTACCGCCTGCCGCCATGCTTTGCATCATTTTGGCGCTAAGCAATAATTTTTCGCCGCGAATCAGTTGTAAGCCTAAATAGCCTATCACGACTAAATAAAACAATAACCACCAACCGTACTCATCTGCGAGGCTAATTAGCAGAAATAGTTCGGCAAATGGAAAAGCGAGTAAAATTAAACCTATTAAAAAACGCATATCTTAAGAACTTTCTATCCAATTGTTTTCACTAATTGGGGGTTGAATGCCGCATTTGCAACTGCTGGCATTTACATAGAGAGATGGAGCATTATTTGAAACACCTATTAAATAGCATTGTAATCGCTTTTATGACAACGTTTGTTGTGGGCGTGTTGCATGCTGCAGAGACTAATTTAACTGGCAAAAACGCTTTTGTTGAAGAGATTCAAGAAGAAGACTTTTTATCGCCAGATGTGGCGTTTAAGCTTAACTTAACGGCAATTGATGCACAAAATTTAAACGCTAATTTTAAAGTGGTGCCTGGCTATTATCTTTATAAAGAGCGCATCAAATTTGTCATTAAAGATGCCAGTACAGGCAAAATTGAACAAATTAATTTGCCTGCTGGCGAAATAAAAGATGATCCAAATTTCGGCAAACAAGAAGTTTATCATCACGAATTTGATGCAAAAATTGCGCTAAGTGCGGCCAATAATCCGGTCATTTATGCAACCTATCAAGGCTGTAGCGAAAAAGGCTTGTGCTATGCGCCTATTACTAAAGTTATCTCTTTGGCGCTGGGTGATAATGCTAGCAGCGCCAACACTGGCTTGGTTTCTGATACTGATGACGATAAAACCACACAAGCGCTTAAAGGTGGCAATTTGTGGCTAATTATCGGCGTGTTTTTTATCGCAGGCTTATTACTTTCGTTTACGCCTTGCGTGTTACCGATGATTCCAATTCTATCTAGCATAATCGTCGGCAGTCAGGCAAAAAGCGGTAAGCATTGTAAATTGCATGCTTTCGGCTTATCTGTTGCCTATGTGTTGGGCATGGCGCTTAGCTATACGCTAGCAGGTATTGCGGCAGGCTTATCTGGCAATCTACTCAGCCAATCGTTACAAAATGCTTGGGTTTTAGGCGCAACAGCCCTGGTTTTTGTGGCTTTGGCTTTCTCGATGTTTGGTTTTTACGAACTTAAATTACCCGCCGTAATTGAGAATAAAATATTAGGGGCTAGCCAAAAATTAAAAGGTGGTGAATTTTTAGGCGTGTTTGTCATGGGCGTATTATCGGCATTGATTGTTAGCCCATGCGTTGCCGCGCCACTGGCAGGTGCGCTGATTTATATTGGCCAAACCCACAATGTGTTGCTGGGCGGTGTTGGGCTATTTGCGCTGGCCATCGGCATGGGCGTACCCTTGTTGTTGATTGGTGCCTCTGCTGGTAGCTTGCTGCCAAAAGCGGGCCGCTGGATGACGGTTGTGCGAAACTTTTTTGGTGTGCTAATGCTGGCGATGGCTGCTTATTTAGTGTGGCCTGTATTACCCAATGCCGTAACGCAACCCGTTAGCAAACTATTTGGCGCCACAACTGAGCACAACTTACCCTTTGCGCGCATCAAAAGCGTGGCAGAGCTGGATGCGGCAATTGCAGCGGCTAACGGCAAAACAGTGATGCTGGATTTTTATGCCGATTGGTGCGTTTCTTGTAAAGAAATGGAAAAATTTACTTTTAGCGATAATACGATTCAAACTGCGCTAAAAAATACCGTTTTACTGCAAGCCGACGTGACCGAAAATAATGAAGACGATCAAGCTTTATTAAAACGTTTTGGCTTATTTGGCCCGCCTGGCATTATCTTTTTTGATGCTGCTGGCAATGAAATAAAGCCCAAAGTCATTGGCTATAAAAATGTCGCCCAATTTACCCAAATACTCAATAAAGTGAACGCCCAATAATGTTTAAACAACTAAAAATGCCTTTGTTCTACCTTGCCTTAATGATGATTTTTGGCTTTGCCATTTTTTACTTTTTTCTTAATCCTCAAACGCAAATTGTTTCAAAACAACCTACTCCAACTAGCTCAACACAAGCCTTATTTACAGCAAGCCTTCCCGATGAGAATGGCAAGCCACAAGCGTTAAATCAATACGAAGGCAAAGTGGTGGTGCTTAATTTTTGGGCCAGTTGGTGCGAACCCTGCCGTGAAGAGATGCCAGAACTCTCCGAATTGCATACGGCTTATAAAAACAAAAATGTGGTGGTATTGGGTATGGCGATAGAGGACGTTGCGGGGATAAATGATTTTTTAAAAGAAACTAAAGTGAGCTACCCCTTATTTGCTGCCGATGTGCAAGGCATGGATATCGCCACCAGCTTGGGTAATAATAAAGGTGTTTTACCCTACACAGTGATAATAAAAGCGGACGGAACAGTGGTAAAAACCTACTTTGGACGTATTACCAAGCCACTGTTAGAACAAACCTTGAAAACTATTTTATAAAGGCTGTGTATTGCCTGTATTTTAAAATAATAGTTATCATTCAATCACTTAAGCTATATACCTTCAATAACTTCGCTTAAACTTCATCTAACTACGGTGAATTTGCTGGACAAAAGCGTTCAAGTTCGGCAAACTTGCCGCTATGAAAGTTCGTCAAAAATCGGCAAAACGTAATACAAAACACAATACAAGTGGTGCTAAATGAGCGCTAAATCGATTTTAGTATTGCATGGGCCTAACCTAAACTTGCTTGGCCTGCGTGAGCCAGAACATTATGGCAACTTAACGCTTGCTGCCATAAATGCGCAATTAGCGTCTATCGCTCAGCAAAATGCTGTCAATTTAGAAACATTCCAAAGCAATAGCGAAGCGGATATTGTGGCTAAAATACAATCTCATGCTGTTAACACCGTCGATTTTATCGTGATTAACCCTGCCGCTTTTACCCATACATCTGTTGCGATTCGCGACGCACTTTCTGCCATTAAAACGCCCTTTATTGAAGTGCATTTATCTAATGTATTCGCGCGGGAAAGTTTTAGGCATCATTCTTATTTTAGCGATATTGCCGTTGGCGTAATTAGCGGCTTAGGTGCCGAGGGTTATGCTGCAGCCTTGCAATACGCCATCAATTTTTGCAACAAAAAAGCCGTTTAAGCTTTATTTTTAACAACATTTTCAACACTAATTAACACTTACAATCAAAACTAAGTTAACACAGAGGTTATTATGGATTTACGTAAACTTAAAAAATTAATCGATTTGGTAGAAGAATCTGGCATTTCCGAGCTAGAACTTACCGAAGGCGAAGAAAAAGTACGCATCAGCCGTGCGCTAATGCCAAGCAACGCACCTGTGATGCAGTATATGGCGGCACCGCAAGCAGCGCCCGCCTCGCATGCGGCGCCAGTGCCAACAGCCGCCGCACCCGTTGTGGCAGAAGTTGAAGGTCACACCGTTAAATCGCCAATGGTGGGTACGTTCTACCGCTCATCATCACCTGATGCAAAACCGTTTGTAGACGTGGGCAGCAAAGTGGCTGTGGGTGATACCTTGTGTATTATCGAAGCCATGAAACTGCTCAACGAAATCGAATCGGATGTAGCCGGTGTGGTGAAAAAAATAATGTTAGAAAACGGTCAGCCTGTTGAATACGGCGAGCCATTGTTTATTATTGAATAATTGCGATTGGTTGATTAACTATGTTTGAAAAGATACTAATCGCTAACCGCGGTGAGATAGCACTCCGCGTACAACGTGCCTGTCGTGAGCTTGGCATTAAAACGGTTGCCGTGCACTCTGTTGCCGATAAAGATGCTAAGTACGTTAAATTAGCCGATGAGTCGGTCTGTATTGGCCCGGCGCCTTCTAATTTAAGTTATTTAAATATTCCTGCGGTAATCAGCGCGGCTGAAGTTACCGATGCACAAGCAATTCACCCGGGTTATGGGTTTTTATCCGAGAATGCAGACTTTGCAGAACGTGTAGAGCAAAGCGGCTTTGTTTTTATTGGCCCGCGTGCTGAAACAATTCGCCTAATGGGCGATAAAGTATCAGCCAAAGATGCCATGAAAAAAGCAGGTGTGCCTTGCGTTCCTGGCTCTGAAGGTGCTTTGCCAGACGACCCTGTTGAAATCATTAAAACCGCTAAAAAAGTGGGTTACCCAGTGATTATTAAAGCCGCTGGCGGTGGCGGTGGTCGTGGTATGCGCGTCGTGCACACTGAAGCAGCATTAGTAAATGCAGTGAATATGACCAAAGCAGAAGCGCAAGCCGCTTTTGGTAACCCTATGGTGTACATGGAAAAGTTTTTAGAGAATCCACGCCATATTGAAATTCAAATTTTGGCAGATCAACATGGTAATGCTGTTTACTTGGGTGATCGTGATTGCTCTATGCAACGCCGCCATCAAAAAATCATCGAAGAGGCGCCATCTCCGCTATTAAGCCCTAGAATTCGCGACAAAATCGGCGAACGTTGCGCAGAAGCTTGCCGCAAAATTAAATATCGCGGCGCTGGCACCTTCGAATTTTTGTATGAAAACGGCGAATTTTACTTTATTGAGATGAATACGCGTTTACAAGTTGAACATACCGTAACCGAAATGATTACAGGCATCGACTTGGTTCAACAGCAAATTTTTGTAGCAGCCGGCGAAAAATTAGCGTTCCGTCAACGCGATATTGAATTACGTGGACATGCGATTGAATGCCGCATTAATGCCGAAGATCCCTACTCTTTTGTACCATCTCCAGGCAAGTTAACCACTTTTCATATGCCAGGCGGACCAGGGGTGCGTATTGATACACATGCTTATGCGGGCTATGTGGTACCACCCAATTACGATTCAATGATAGGTAAGCTGATTACTTATGGAGCAACGCGCGACCAAGCGATTGCACGCATGCGTATTGCGCTTTCTGAAATGTTAGTAGATGGTATTAAAACCAATATCCCCTTACATGCCGATTTAATGGCTGACGCGGCGTTTCACATAGGCGGCACTAGCATTCATTATCTTGAGCAAAAATTAGGTATTAGCCATAAATAAACTGTGTACTGGTGACAAAAACTGATGGCGTGGCTATTACTTAAAATTCAGGCAAACGAACAAAATGCAGACACCATTAGTGATGCATTAATGGATTTGGGTGCATTATCGGCCAGTATTGAGGATGCGTTTGCTGAAACATCAGCCGAACAAGCCATTTTTGGCGAACCTGGCGACCCTCCGCCTGGTATCTGGCAGCAAAATATTGTCACCGCCATGTTTGATGCGGAGGCCAATGTTGAGCAAGTCATTCAAACATTAAGCGCGGCAACTGAAATTGCGCATTTTCAATACAGTACAGAACTGATTGAAGAGCAAGATTGGGTGCGCGCCACCCAAGCGCAATTTGACCCCATTAAAATCACGGATAAACTATGGATTGTGCCGACTTGGCACCAATCTAATTGGTTAGAAACTGCGCAGCAAGACGCTATTAATATCATTTTAGATCCTGGACTAGCCTTTGGCACAGGCAGCCACCCTACGACGCATTTATGTTTAGAGTGGCTAACAAAAACCATGCCTGCGCAGTCGGTGTTAGATTACGGTTGTGGCTCGGGCATTTTGGCGATTGCCGCAAAAAAATTAGGCGCACAACACGTAGTTGGGGTAGATATTGACGATCAAGCCATTATCGCAAGCGATTACAACGCCCAACAAAACCAAGTAGACGTCGCTTTTTTTGACGCCAATACCTTTGCTCACCAAACGTTCGACGTAGTCGTTGCCAATATTTTATCTAGCGCCCTTATGGTGCTGGCACCTGTTCTAGCCAAATATTGCAAGCAAGGCGGTCAATTGGCTTTATCTGGCATCTTAGAAGCGCAGACCGAAGCCTTAACAGAGCGCTACAGCGAGTGGTTTATAATGGATGCGCCGCGCCAACAAGACGCTTGGATATTGCTCACTGGCACTAAAAAATGAATTACATCACCTCCTGCCCTGCTTGCGAAACGCAGTTTTTACTGACTAAAGATCATTTAAAAGCGTATCGCGGCAAAGTGCAGTGCGGTCATTGTCATCATGTATTTAATGCCAAAAATCGACTTACTGAAGTGTCTGACGACATTCATAGTGTGGATGAATATGCTGCCACTGAGCAGATTGGCAACGTTGAAACAAATGACGACTTTGCTGATAGCGTCGATTTGGATATTGAAAGCCCAAGCGAACATCCTGAATCCACAGTGGCACAGGATGAAAAGCCTATTAGCGAAGTATTAAATGTGGTGTTAGAAACGGTACCCAATCTTTCTGATTTGGGTGCTCAAAGCGAATTGACTAGCAAGCAAGAATCTGAAAAACCTTATGTGAGCAATCAGGCCACACCTACAATTGCCGAAGAAGATATTGATATTGACGCCGTGAGGGCGCCTATTTTTATTGACGATTTAACCGTTGACCCTAAATTTCAATTCAATAAGCCAAAACGCAGTATCGGGCTAATACTGGGGTGTATATTACTTTTACTGGTCGCGGTATTACAAAGCATTTACTTTTTGCGCTCAACAATCGCCGTT
Source organism: Pseudomonadota bacterium (assembly GCA_040387535.1). Taxonomy (GTDB): domain Bacteria; phylum Pseudomonadota; class Gammaproteobacteria; order Burkholderiales; family Methylophilaceae; genus Methylotenera_A. The sequence goes on from JAZKDM010000001.1 coordinate 12,511, forward strand.
AATTATCCACAGTTTAAACCTCATTTAGAGCAAGCCTGCAGCTATTTAAATTGTAAAGTTAACTTGCCAAAGCACTTGGATTTACTGACTATTGACGACTCTGATATGCAAGAAAGTGATGACTATCAAGATGTAATTAATTTTTCTAGCTTACTGATTAATAACGCGCCTCATGCGCAAGCCTTCCCAAATGTAGAGCTCACCCTAACCGATATTGACGACAAACCTGTTTTAAGAAAACTGGTGCGTCCACAAGAGTATCTAAATAGCGGCGTTAATATTGTGGATGGCATGACGGCGCGTGAGGAAGTTCGCATTAACCTTGCTATTAACGTGCAGAATCTATCGGTTGCGGGTTACCGCGTGTTGTTAACGTATTAATTACTAAGCAAGCATCTAATGAAAATCATTAGTGCGTTTTAATTACATCACATACGCTGTACTTTTAACTTATCTGTATTATTCAAGTCATAGATTGTGTAGTTAATTTGAATCGAAATAATTTTAGGAGAAATATTATGTGGACAACACCAGCAGCTACAGAAATGCGTTTTGGCT
>JAZKDM010000002.1:0-1833 GCA_040387535.1 Pseudomonadota bacterium
TGTAAATCGGTGTAAATATTTCAAAAGTTGTGTAAATTAAAGAGTTAATGATAACCGTTCTCATTTATAATTTCAAGTGTTATGTATGATTTGCTTTAAGTTTTAAACACATTATTTTAAGGAAACCGTTTCGTTGAACATTTTTAGATTAAATAGCCATACAAGTAAGCTTAATAGGCTTATTTTGCCTATTTTAATGAGCTGCTTTTTTACGGCCGCATCAGCAGAGGAATCTATTTGGTATAAAGATGGCGATCCACTCAATACGCAGATATTCACCCTACCTAAAATTCCAGACGGTTATAGAGAATCCAATTCGCCTTGTGGCAAAGTAGACTTAAGCAAACCTATTACGTTGGCCGAAGTGGCAGATGCAAGCCTTTGTAATAACCCTCAAACCAGTGAGATTTGGGCAAGCGCGCGCGCACAAGCGGCACAGCTTGGCATTGCTAAGTCGGCTTATCTACCTTCAGTAAGCGCTAATATTTCTGGCGGCTTAGGTATTTCAAACCCTGAATCTAGTACGCGCAGCAATCCTAGTGTGAATTTAAGCACCAGCTTGGCTGCTAGCTATCTGCTATATGACTTTGGTAATCGAAATGCCAATTTAGAGAATGCCCGCCAATTATTGCTTTCTGCCAGCGCCAGCCAAAGCAGCACAGTCCAAACCGTCTTATTATCAGCAACAGTGGCTTATTACCAAGTGCAAGCCAATATTGCCGCCTTAGATGCCGCGCTGCAAGCCGAACGCGCCAGTGAAGAAAGCTTTAAAGCGGCCGATGCCAGATATAAAGCGGGCGTTTCGACCCCTGCTGACAAATTGCAAGCACAAACTGCCTTTGCGCAATTAACGCTTACGCGCATTACTTCTGAAGGTAACTTGCAAATCGCTTACGGTAATTTAGTCAACGTGATGGGCTTACCTGCTAACCAAAAAGTGACTTTATCAACCGCTGTTGGCAATACACCATCTACTATTTTAGAAGATGTGAACACCTTGATTGAGCAAGCAGGTACGCGTAGACCAGATTTAATGGCTAGTGAAGCGCAACTAAAAGCAGCGCAAGCCAATATTGATGCAAGCAAGGCTGCCACTAAACCGACTATTTCTATTTCCACATCGAATAGCTTGCAAGATGGCTCTCAGTTAAGCAGTAGTAACAATTCAACGCTGGGTGTCACTGTATCAATCCCTCTATTCGGCGGCTATGCCCCAACCTACCGTATCCGCGCGGCTGAAGCGACTGCCGATTTACGTGCCGCACAACGCGACCGCTTGAAATTGCAAATCTCGTTAGATGTTTGGAGTGCTTACCAAAGCTTGCGCACAGCACTTGAATCGGTCACGGCTACTGAAGTATTGGTGAGCAGCGCAGAGCAATCGTATCGCGTGGCTTTAGGGCGTTATAAAGCAGGCGTTGGCAATATTATTGATACGCTAAACGCGCAAAGCGCCTTAGCCAGCGCGCGCCAACAAAAAATCCAAGCAACGCTAAATGCCAATATTACCCGCGCCACTTTAGCGCAGGCCATGGGCGCGTTGGATAACGCCATGATTCAATCGTTGCCAAACGCTAATACTTTATCTCAAAATTAATCAGACTTAACACTATGAAATTACTCAAAAAATTGTTTGTCATTATTCTAGTATTAGCCGCAGCGGCTGGTGCTTACTACTATTATCAAAAATCGCACCAGCTTAAACCAGAGGATATATACAGGCTAGATGAAGTCACGCAAGGTGATATTGAACAATCTGTTTCTGCCAATGGCACGCTTAATCCAGTGAGCTTAATTAGCGTGGGTACGCAAATTTCTGGCATTGTAAGAAAA
>JAZKDM010000003.1:0-9812 GCA_040387535.1 Pseudomonadota bacterium
ACGAAGTTTTGCAATCATGAATCAGCATTGTTAATGCAATGTTTCATAAAACTGAATAATTGTAACTATTTGTAACACAACTGTTTTATGCTATTAAGACGCGTTTAATCGTTGAAAAGTTTTCACAATTCTAGATTTATTCATCCTTAAAACATATACTACAGAGTGTAGTAACCTTAAGTTACTCATTCAATCATACTGAAAGCGTAGATAATGGCTGAAAACAACAAAAAAGTGTTAATGGTAGATGACGATATGCGCATGCGTGAATTGCTGCAGCGTTATCTGACCGAACAAGGCTTTAGTATTAAAACAGTATCTGATTCAAAAGAAATGGATGCCATATTAGCAAACGAACCGTTTGATTTATTGGTACTCGATTTAATGTTGCCAGGTGAAGATGGCTTGGCTATTTGCAGACGCTTACGTGCCAATAAATTCACCACGCCAATCATCATGCTAACAGCGCGCGGTGATGAAGTGGACAGAATTATCGGGCTAGAAATGGGTGCCGATGATTATTTACCAAAGCCGTTTAACCCACGCGAATTGCTGGCACGCATTAATGCGGTATTGCGCCGTCACGAACATAATCCAGAAGCCGAAAACTCTGGAAAATTAGAAGCGTTTACGTTCGGTGAGTTTGTATTCGACCCATCAAGTCGCAGTTTAAGCCGAAACGGCATGCCAATTACTATTACCAGTGGTGAATTTGCTTTATTAAAAGTATTTACAGAACACCCGCGTCAACCTCTTTCTCGCGATAGGTTAATGCAATTAGCGCGTGGTCGCGAACTAGATGTGTTTGACCGCAGTATTGACGTGCAGGTGTCACGCTTACGTCGTATTGTAGAGCCAGACCCAGCGCATCCGCGTTACCTACAAACGATGTGGGGCTTTGGGTATGTATTTATACCTGACGGCGAAGCGTCGCACTAAATCCCGCCTATCCAGTCCTATTGATTCATTTATCAGCTAAATCACTGCATTGAGATTTCTACCACGCCGTCTGCTTTCGCGCTTAATGTTGCTTATCGCCATCTTATTGGCGGTAAGCATTTATGCATCGCTTAAAATTTTCGATTATTTTGATCGTGAACCACGCGCCACCACAGCGGCTTTGCAAGCGGTGACCATTGTTAATTACACCCGCGCTTCGCTTATTGCCTCGCATGAAAATCGCCGTTTAGCGTTGTTATCCGAGCTTTCTGGCCGCGAGGGTGTGCGTGTGTATGCGGCGGATTTTTTAGAAGATATTGAGCCTCTACCCAACGACCCATTTATTAATTTAATCGCTGAAAAAATTCGCGAACGCTTGGGTGTTGAAACCATTATTACGGTGAATCACTATGGCATACCAGGTTTATGGATTAGCTTTAATGTGGAATTAGACGATTTTTGGGTAGTGATTCCTAAGATTCAGGTAGATAGACCTTTCCCTTGGCATTGGTTAGGCTGGGGCGCGGTGGTTGGTTTGTTGTCATTATTCGGCGCCTATATTATTGCCGCGCGTATTAATCGCCCCTTAAATTTATTGGTACATGCCGCTGATCGCTTGCGCAATGGCGAGCCTGCACCGCGTTTGCCAGAGGATAGTGTAGATGAACTTCGTGAAGTAAGCCGCACCTTTAATGAGATGGCAGAATCGTTAGTAAGGCTAGATGCTGAGCGCACTTTGCTGCTGGCTGGCGTTTCGCACGATATCCGCACACCACTAGCAAGATTAAGATTAGCCGTTGAAATGCTACCCGAAGATGGCTGCAACAGCATGAAAGCCGGCATGATTGAAGATATTGCCGATATGGATAATATCATTCACCAATTTTTAGATTTTGTGCGTGGTGTAGAAGGTGAACCCACCAGAATGATGGATATAAACGCTTTATTACAAGCGCTTTCAGAGCGCCAAGCACGCGCAGGCCGTAACCTTAAACTGCATTTAACCTCTACTTATTTTATTCCGCTACGCCCATTAGCCATGCAGCGTTTACTGGATAACTTGGTTGGTAACGCCTACGCCTATTCAAAAGGCGAGGTAGAAGTGACCAGCAAAATTACCGCCGAAAAAATTGTGATTAGCGTGTTGGATAATGGCCCAGGCATTCCGCCAGAGCATGCTGAGCGCCTACTGCGCCCATTTGAGCGTATGGACAGTGCACGTACGAAAAATGAAGGCGGAAGTGGTTTAGGTTTGGCGATTTGCAATCGCATTGCCAAATTGCATCGCGGCAGTTTAGAGCTTGTGAATCGCCCGCAAGGTGGCTTAGAAGCAAGGCTAACACTGCCTATACAAAACTGAAGCTAACCGATTACACCTGACACCTGATTGCGCCCGCTATGTTTGGCCTTGTACAAGTGCTTATCTGCGTTCACGACCATTTCATCTAAGTTTCTACCCAATGAGTTAGTCACGCCGATACTACAGGTATAGCGTAGCAAATGTTCTTTTACGCGAATGGTTTGATTAGCAACTGCCAACCTAAAGTCGTTAATGCAATCATAGTTTTTAGCGTGCAAGGCCGATTGGCTGACTACCGCAAACTCTTCACCGCCAATTCTTGCCACCAAATCATCTGCAAAATGCGCTTTTAGCAAAGTAGAAAAGTTTTTAATCACTTCATCGCCCACATCGTGACCGTATCGATCGTTGATTTTTTTAAAGAAATCAATATCCATCATCATAACGGTTAACGGTGGAGTATCACTAGTATCGCTTGCTGGATTTGTCAATTGCAAATGTTTATTTAACAGTTTATTGCCATACTCAAAAAAATAACGCCTATTGTATAAGCCACTTAAAAAGTCGGTATTAGATAACTCTTTAGCTAAATTAACAGCATCTAACATATCTAAATTTTGCGTAATACGGCACAGCAACATTTCGTAATTAAACGGCTTGGCAATAAAGTCATTAGCACCCGCTTTTAAAAACTTCACCGCCATGCGCGGGTCTGCCGAGCCAGAAATACCGATGATTATGAGTTCATCTTTGCTATAAAGCTCGCGTACTTTGGCTGCAAAAGTGTAGCCATCCATATTGGGCATTTGGTTATCCACCAATACCAGCTTAATATCAGGATGCGCTTTTAATTGAGCCAAAGCCTCTGTACCGCTACTGGCGTGCTTAACTTCAAATTTCTGCAATGCTAACTCGCGCGCCATAATAAAACGCGATACTTTTGAATCATCAACGATTAATACCTTAATATCGATATTTTTATAAACGCGCGCAATTAAGTCGCAAATATAGCTATGATCAAAGGTATTGTCCTTGACTACGTAATCAATCACATGCCGTTTGATAAGCTGATCACGCATTTCATCTTCATAATTTTTTACAATTGCAATCACTGGTAAGTTGAATTCTCCCAGCAAATCCACTTTTTCAAAGGCTGAAGAATCTAGATTTAGCACACTGGTGATGCTAATAAAAAATTGATTCGGTGATTTTTCAAGTAGCGATTTTGCGATTTGTATCGTGCGTACTATGGTGACATCTACAGACAAATTTTCTTCGATAATTCGCCTGAGAGCCAGAGCGTAGTTGGCGTCTGGCTCTAATAGCAGTACATTAAATTTTGCATGGCGGCCTTGAGACCTTGCTATTTTTTTTGGCTGTCCCTGCTGCATGTTTAAAGACTTTTAGATTAGTTAACATATACGTGTGTACAATCTATACGACATTAAACCAATTCAATTTTTCGCGCAACTGTACAACTTCGCCGATAATCGTCAAACAGGGCGGCTTCATCTCCGCCATTGCCACTTTTTCGGCTAAATCCGCTAATGTGGCGGTGACCACTTTTTGGCGTTGGGTAGTACCTTGCTGTACAACGGCCACTGGCATGGTGGCAGGCACGCCATGTTCAATCAGTTTTTCGCAAATTTCTTTTAAACCAACCAAACCCATATAAATCACCACCGTCTGGCGTGGGCGCGACATGGCGACCCAATCCAAATCTAGCGTGCCGTCTTTAAGATGTCCTGTAATAAATAAACAAGCTTGCGCATAATCGCGATGCGTTAAGGGAATACCCGCATAGCTAGAAACACCATTGGCGGCGGTAATACCTGGCACTACTTGAAACGGTACGCCATGCTGCATCAGGGTTTCAATCTCTTCACCACCACGCCCAAATATAAAGGGATCGCCACCTTTTAAGCGCAACACACGCTTACCTTGCATGGCTAGTTTGGCTAACAAATCGTTAATTTCTTCTTGCGGCATGGTGTGTTGATCGCGCGATTTACCCACGTAAATCAATTCAGCATCGCGGCGCACTAATTCCATTACTTCTGGCGAAACTAATTTATCGTAAACGCACACATCGCATTGCTGCATCAATCGTAAGGCTCTAAAAGTGAGCAAATCTGGGTCACCTGGCCCGCCGCCCACTAAAAACACTTCGCCTTGGTTTTTGGTTACATCAGCATCGCTAATTAAATTAGCCAATTGTTCACGTGCCGCCTGCTCTTGGCCTGACAATACGCGCTCTACAAAGCTACCTTGCAACACACCTTCCCAAAAAATGCGTCTGGCTTGGGTAGTGGCAAACTTAGCTTTTACTAACTCACGAAATTCACCAGCTATATCGGCAATACGGCCATAGGTAGCTGGCAGCATGGTTTCAATTTTGGCGCGAATGTAGCGTGCTAATACAGGCGCGTTGCCTTCTGATGAAATCGCAATCACCACAGGGCTACGATCAATAATACTGCCCATGGTAAAGGTGCATAAATCAGGCGCATCGACCACATTGACTGGGATATTTTGCGCCTTTGCCGCGACGGATACGGCTATATTGACGGCTTCATCATCTGTCGCCGCTATCACCATACAGGCACCTGCAAGCTGGCTCGGCTCAAAATTATCGGCGATATATTTAATAGCACCGACCTCTGCCATTTCCAATAGCTCATGGCATAAATCGGGTGAATACAACGTAATTGCCGCGCTGGCTTTTAGCAGCATGGTCACTTTGCGCGTGGCAACATCGCCACCGCCAATAACCACACAATGGCGATTTTTAATATTGAAAAAGATGGGGAGTGCTTGCATAAAAATAGCTCAACTAAAGGTTGGACTATTTTACTCTACTTGCAATTTGTTTTTACTAAGCAAGTTGGTTTTTAGCAATTAGAATTACTATTTATACTCAGTGTATACTATGCCTAGACAATAGTTTTAACAATAAAAAGCGTGCAATTCTACTTATTGAAAAAAAGATTTAACACCATCTTTTATTGACCTAACCATTTGCTTCGCATCGCGTAAGGTTTGTTCAACTGGCATCGCAACGTGACCTTTAACCCACTCACTTGGTCTGGCTTTAAAAATCGTCGAATGCTCGGTGCCATTCCAGCCTGCTGGCGCTTCTTTTGTATAATAATAAACTGCACAAGAACGACGCATCATTTCTGGCGGACAAGTAACTGGTGTAACCCCATGCCAACTAAATTCACTAGTCGCGAACCCTGCGGCGCGATTAAAAATTGGCGCAAACGAGCCATGGCAGTTTTTAACATCCTTATCCCAAATGTCCAAATAGCCGCCATATTCTTCTTTCCAATCCTTATTAAAGTAAATCAGGATATTGACACGGCGATGCCATTTTTTTTCTGGAATATAATTGAAGTCCACATGCACGTCCAAGTGGCCGCCAGAATTGGTTTCGTGGATACCTCCGCCGATTAAATCAGGGTCCGCTAATAGATTCGGAATCCCCGTCATCGCCTCAACTTGTGCAATAAATTCAGGCGATGCCAACATCTTGTGCAACTCTAAGATGGGGGCAGGAAACTTACTAGAGTCGGTGATTTGGATTTTGCGCTTTTCGTTCACGGCGACAAACTCATTACCTAATTTTAATGCTTCCTGGTATGTCGGAAAAGATTGATAAACTTCGTTAGCGAAATTTTCAGTTAAAAAATTATCAATGCAAAAATGTGGAAAAGGCTGATTAATAACATTGTCTTTATTGATTTTTTCTAAGTGAAGTAAATCTGTGAGCGCCATTTGGTATGCCTTATTATTTAACTGGTAAACATGGCAAGTATTGTGACTGTCTTATTCTGTTTATTATTTGACTTAAATCAAGTTTCTCACAAACAAAAGCAGTCGTTAAAAGTAGTTAGCTGCTATCAAGCCAACATAGCTATTAGCAAATGCGTTAAAATCATAAGTGCACATTCAGCCCCATATATGCACATTTAATACAAGAAGGTCACATTGGTTAAAGTAAAAAAAGTCTTCATCAAAACCTTTGGTTGCCAGATGAATGAATACGATTCGTCGCGCATGGCGGATATGCTTAACGCCGATAGCGGCATGGTTGAAACGCAAACTGTAGAAGATGCCGATGTCATTTTGCTGAACACTTGCAGCGTGCGCGAAAAAGCCGAAGACAAAGTGTTTAGCCATCTGGGCCGATTTATTCCGCTTAAAGCCAAAAATCCCAACTTAGTGATTGGCGTAGGTGGCTGCGTGGCTTCGCAAGAAGGCGATAACATCATTAAGCGCGCGCCTTATGTGGATGTGGTTTTCGGCCCGCAAACCTTGCACCGCCTGCCTGAGATGATTAAAAATTCTCAATCCAGCGGCAAATCGCAAGTGGATATCACCTTTCCTGAGATTGAAAAATTTGACCATTTACCGCCTCCGCGCGTAGAAGGCGTGACGGCTTTTCTTAGTATTATGGAAGGCTGCAGCAAGTATTGCAGTTTTTGCGTGGTGCCTTATACACGCGGCGAAGAAGTATCGCGCCCGTTTGATGCGATTTTGCTGGAAGCGGTGCAATTGGCGGAACAAGGCGTTAAAGAAATCACTTTATTGGGCCAAAACGTTAACGCCTACCGCGCACAATATGAAGGTGTAGAGGCTGATTTAGCGATGTTGATTGAAACCATTGCTGAAATCCCGCAAATAGAGCGCATCCGTTTTACCACTAGCCACCCCAATGAAATGAATCAGCGCTTAATTGATTGCTTTGCCAATGTGCCGAAATTAGCAATTCAATTACACTTGCCAGTACAAGCGGGTTCTGACCGTATTTTAATGGCGATGAAACGTAACTACACGGCGCTGCAATACAAATCAATTATCCGTAAATTAAAAACAGCTAGCCCCAACCTAACATTTACTTCTGACTTTATTGTGGGCTTTCCCGGTGAAACTGAAGCCGATTTTGAAGCTACTGCAAAATTGATGCAAGACGTTGGCTTTGATTACAGCTTTAGCTTTTTATATAGCCCACGCCCAGGCACACCTGCCGCCTTTATCAAAGACGATACACCACATGATATTAAGCTTGCGCGGCTTAGTAAGTTGCAGGCGATCAACGAAGCACAAGGCGATGCCATCAGTCGCAATATGTTGGGGAGTATTCAACGCGTGCTGATAGATGGCGCTTCTCACAAATATCCCGATTTGCTAGCAGGCAAAACCGACAATAACCGCGTAGTGGATATTGCGGGTAGCAATGATTTAATCAATACTTTTGTGAACGTTAAAATCACCGATGCATCCAATCCAAAACGATTACAAGGCCAGATAGTAGAAAAGACGATTTAATCAATGGAAATTACGTTACAGCCAGAAGACAATGTCCGCCTAGCCAACCTGTGCGGCGCTTTGGATGAAAATATCAAGCAGATTGAAACCGCACTTGAGGTGAATATTAATCGCCGTGGTGGTACGTTTAATATCAGCGGAAAACTAGACAACACCAGAATGGCTGCACAAATGATAGAAAACTTCTATGTGCGCGCTAAAAAGCCGCTTGAGTTGGAAGATGTGCAATTAGGCTTAGTGGAAATTGATAAATTAAAGCCAGAAGATGTATCTAGCACCGCTATGCCCGTTTTGATGACGCGCCGTGGCGATTTGCATGGTCGCACACCGCGCCAAGTTTCTTATTTACAGCAAATTCAAGATCACGATATTACCTTTGGTATTGGCCCAGCTGGCACTGGCAAAACCTATTTAGCCGTTGCCAGCGCGGTGGATGCCATGACACGCGACCGTGTAAAAAGAATCGTTTTAGTACGCCCAGCAGTGGAAGCTGGCGAAAAATTAGGTTTTTTACCAGGCGATTTAAATCAAAAAGTAGACCCATATTTGCGTCCTTTATATGACGCACTGTATGACTTAGCGGGTTATGACACCGTGAACAAAATGTTTGAGCGCGGCGCGATTGAAGTCGCACCTCTAGCCTATATGCGCGGCAGAACGCTGAATCAAAGCTTTATTATTCTGGACGAAGCGCAAAATACCACGCCTGAACAAATGAAGATGTTTTTAACGCGCATTGGCTTTGGCACTAAAGCGGTGATTACAGGCGACGTAACGCAAATTGACCTGCAACGCCATCAAAAAAGTGGCTTGGTAGAAGCGCAAAAAATCTTGAAAGACGTTAAAGGCATTGCCATGACGCACTTTCTTTCTGCAGACGTCGTGCGTCATCCACTGGTGCAAAAAATCATCAATGCTTACGAAGAATATGAGCTTAAGAACGCTTAGTCTTTCACTTCAGTTAAACCAAAAAGTATTCAAAAGCACTACCTTTTAATTACAAAGCTCCTTACTACGCAAGCCAGCAACTTAAGACCTTCTAGATTAAGTGGTTTTTGAAATGTGGCCTTGAGAGCATACTTGATACTTGTCTGATAGTTCTTCTCACTTAATGCCCACCAGCCCCATTTAAGATGCTGAGCACGATGATTAAGCGGAACATAATCATTAACCTGTTGCTGCAATTCACTAAAGTTTTTTATTAGTGCCCGTCTAGTGTATGTTTCGTTAAGTACTTTTAACGTTTCCATTAATTGTTGATCTCTTTTCTCATGACCCGCGCTACCTAGATGTTGTCGATACTTGAATAATACATCAGGTAAATTAGCTAGCTTACCTACTTCTGCTAGACGCAAAAAAAGGTCGTAGTCCATCGTCAATTGAAACTCAGGCCTATAGCCGCCAACTGCTAATACAGCAGACTTTCTTAAAGCCACAGATGGGTGACAAATACGCGACCCACTTGCTCCACTTAAATTTGATGAGTCAATTTCATCATGTGTCTGCTCATATACCCATGTATTTATTGGCAATCCATCAGGATCAATTAACAATGCATTTGTGCCTAGAGCGACACATTCGGGATAATCATTAAGATATTGGAACTGTTTTTCAAGCCTTAAAGGCATTGACACATCATCATTGTCCATAATACAAATAATTTCTGCTCTAGACAAACGTATACCATTATTAATGGTTTCGGAAATCCCTTTATTTTCTTGACTATACACGCTACATCTAGAGTCTAACTTAGCAAAGGATTCCAAAATCTTTAGACTGCCATCTGTACTTCCATCATTAATCATGACTAATTCAAAATCGGCAAATGTTTGATTTAGAATAGACTCGATAGATTGTTTTAAATATTTTTCCGCGTTGTAAACTGGCATCACAACACTAATCGCAGGAATTTTATTCATTGTAGCTTTCAATTAAATTAGCAACATCTTGTACAAAGCTATTTTACTACTTAAATTTTAAAGCCTATATGCACTTGTAACAAATTTACAACTTACTTTTCCATAAAATAACTTTTGTATACTCTTTAAACTAGCACCCAAATATAAGAAAAACTTGCCTAAAGGCATTTGTTCACCATGATTAAATCATAAAAATAATATGTCTTATATAAGATATAAGTGTTATATTATCGTTTAAGCGCAGGAACAAAATGAATGCGTTTAAAACAGCCCGAAACAGTATTGCGCACAAAATGCATACAATCACTTAACCTTTAAAACCG
>JAZKDM010000004.1:0-10712 GCA_040387535.1 Pseudomonadota bacterium
AAGGGTAAATCATGATGTCATGTAGCCAAGATAATGTGTTGTGTGTGAAACGTTAGTGAACTATGTTTTTGAGGCTTGTTTAGATGTCGCAATAATTTTATACGCAAACCAACCTATTAAAACGATTGCATCACAAATTTAGTTTTTAAATAGTTTGAATTTAAGACGCTTCTCGCTTTGCCAATTACTAACCAATTTAACGCATTAGGCTGGTTAATATAAATTTAAATTATTTTATTTACTCGGAGAATCAGATGAACGGTTTTAAATTACGAACGACGATGGGCGTTGCAATTGCTGCAGCACTATCGATATTTGCAGGTAGCGCTAATGCTGTGGATTTAGTGGCTATTAATAGCAGCAATCAAATTGGTGTTTTTAATATCAGCAATGTAGAAGGTGCCGTTTTTAATACCATTACAGGCGCTGCCTTTGGTGAAAATTTTATTGGTATCGATTTACGCCCATCCAACAATTTAGTGTACGGCTTAACGCGCTCTAATAATATTTACACCATCGATGCCACAACAGGTGCGAGCTCTTTTGTTGCCACTTTAAATAACCCAGTTATTACCTTGGGCAAATCATACGGTATCGACTTTAACCCTGTGGCAGATCGCGGCACAGGTGCCTCATTACGCTTAATTAGCTCTACTGGTGAAAACTATGCAGTGAATGCCGTGACAGGCGCTGTTACTGTTGCAACATCTATCGCAGCAGGCTTTAATGCCGTTGCTTATACCAATAGCGATGCCAGCACGCCAACAACTACGCCAAGCTCAACTGGCTTGTATTACATTAATAGTGCAAACGACACATTATCATTTGCGGCAACAGGTTTTAATGCACCAACTATTACAACCGTTGGCGCGTTAAATCATGACATTTTAAGTGCGAATGGTTTTGATATTTTGGCCAATGGCATTGGTTATGCAGCGGTTAATATGGATGATGGCTTATTAAAATCCAAACTGATTACGATTAATACGACGACTGGCGCCGCTACTTTGGTCGGCACATTTAACGGTACGATTAATGGCTTAACCGTTGCAGCCGTGCCAGAACCAGAAACCTATGCCATGCTAGTTGCAGGCTTAGGTTTAATTGGCGCTGCATCACGTCGCAAAAACAAAAAAGCATAATTAAAGAAAATTTACGTTTTAAACAAGAACACAAATTAACCATTAATATTCAACGTATTAGTTAAAAATAAAGCGTTTAATTCATGCCACATTCTTAGCAGAGTGTGGCATTTTTTTTCAAAAGCTTGTCATAAAAGCCATAGCCTGCTACGGTAGCGTTGCTGTTAAGTTTGAAATGAGAATTTTATTTCTGTTCTATCTCTAGGGAGGATGTATGGATTTAGGTTTAATTATTCAATTAATTAGTGGTGCGGTAGGCGGCAATGTTGCAGGCGGTTTACTCAAAAACCTCAGCTTAGGTACTTTAGGCAACTCGCTAGTCGGCATTTTAGGTGGCGGTTTAGGCGGGCAATTGCTGGCAATGTTGGGTGTGGGTGGCGCAGCGGCGGCAGGTGGAGCAGATATAGGCTCTATTATTGCGCAAGTGGCTGGCGGCGGTGTGGGCGGTGGTGTTTTACTCGCTATTGTCGGCCTTATTAAAAACGCTATGGCTAAGTAACCAACTGTTTCTATAAGCCTATTTTAGCGTGTGAAAGTCTCTTTAAAAGGATTTAGCACGTTAAAAATAGGCTTTTAATTTTAAAAAGTACCCATAAATATCGCATGAAGTTTTTACTATCATCTTTAATGGTTTTTCTAAGCATCTGTTTAAACACACATGCTGAAGAGTCGTTTTTAGAAAATGCAGCTGGTATTGCGATACACAACGTAGAAGAAAGCGAAGCGGCTGACAATCAAATCGCAACTACTAACTGGCAAACACGCGCGCAAGAAGTACTAGTTAACGCGCTCAGCTTGACTGGTATTAAATATAAATACGGCGGAAAAACGCCAGAAACCGGCTTTGATTGCAGCGGCTTTGTACGCTACGTATTTAGCCAAGCAACCAACTTAACCTTACCACCCACCGCACGGGCTATTGCGCAAATTGGCAAAACGGTTAAAAAACAAGAGTTACAACCCGGTGATTTGGTATTTTTTAACACCATGAAATCGGCATTTTCACACGTGGGCATATATATGGGTGATAACAAATTTATTCATGCACCCAGCTCTGGCAAAGCAGTGCGTGTAGAAAGTATGAATAATGGCTATTGGGCAAGCCGCTTTAATGGCGCACAAAGGCTAGATAGAGAAATCGAAAAGTCTGCCCAGTAATAACTAAGACACCAATAAATACCATTATCTGTATACAAAAAAGCGGCCTAGGCCGCTTTTTATAATCTGGATTTAATACAAATTATTCGTGAAATTTAGCAATCTCACCTGGTTTGCGTAGCATTTTATCGACTTCGCCAGAATGTAATTCTTCTTGATAAATCATCTCACGCGCATATTCTTCCAGCATCACTGATTCGCCCTCAACCAGCTTGAGCAGGGCTCTGTAGGCGTTTAATGCTAATTTTTCGTGCGCCATTGATTCACGTAAAATATCACCAATGTCGTGATTGTGTGTTTCTAGCAATGGCCCAATGGATAAAGACGGATGCCCGCCTAAGTGTGTAATAAGCTCGCCTGCTTTATCGGCGTGCGTTAAAGACTCAGCTGCTTGGCTACGCAACCAAGAAACAATCGGAATACGGTTGTAGCCAAACACCATTAAGGCATAATGCGTATAACGCACTACACCCGCCAGCTCTAGCTCTAAAATAGTATTAAGCGCTTTGGTAACGGGCGTATCGACACCATGATGATCTGACATTTTCATTCTCCTAAATTGAGTAAATTTGAGTAATAAGTGTTGCTGTTTTACTCTGTTGGACGCAGTTTAACTCAATTAAAAACGCCTTGCAGTATTGCAAATAGTTCGCATTGTCACTATCAAACACATTGTGAATAGAGCAGACTATATGGATTATTTTTTATCGCTATGGCCCAAATCGCGCGCAGGGTCAATCACATCACGAATCAGTTGCTTTAATTCTTTTGATTCTGGAAAACGGCCATGATCTTTGCGATTAAATATCACCACACCATTTAAACGCACTTCAAAAATACCACCAGTACCCGGCTGCAAACTCACGGCTTTTAATTCTTCTTCAAATGTCGTTAATAGCTCTTGCGCCATCCAAGCGGCGCGCAGTAACCAGCGGCATTGCGTGCAATATTCAATATTAACAATATGGTTTTTTTCGTTACTTGTGGTTAACATTTAAGCGTCTGTCTTTCGGTAAAATAATGTTTTAAGCTATTCAATTGACTTGAAATAGCGCAAAATGAACCTATTGTTTTATTGTAAGCTCATAGCTTAGTGTTATCAGTATTTATGCGCACTTAAATTTGCGGCGTAATACCAAATTATTTTATTGAAAAGGGTTTGCATGCGTTCTTCTTTTGAAAAAATGGGCTTAGTTGGCTCTGGCGTTTTAGTCGGTGTGTTAATTAGCCTAAACTTTTCGGCATTGGCCGAAAAAACCAGCGTATCGCAATTGCCGTTAGACGATTTGCGCGTATTTGCCGAAGTATTTGGCAAAGTTAAAAGTGATTATGTTGAACCCGTTGAAGACAAAAAACTTATCAACGAAGCACTAACAGGTATGTTAGCAGGCTTAGATCCGCATTCTACTTTTATGGATGCTGATGGTTACAAAGACCTGCAAGCTGGCACACAGGGCGAATTTGGTGGCTTGGGTATTGAAGTAGCCATGGAAGATGGCTTAGTGAAAGTGGTCACCCCAATTGAAGATAGCCCTGCATATAAAGCTGGCTTAAAAAGTGGCGATTTAATCTCTAAATTAGACGACACCCAAGTGCGCGGATTAAGCCTAAACGACGCGGTTAAAAAAATGCGCGGCAAGCCTGATACCGATATTTTATTAACCGTATTGCGTAAAGGCGAAACCAAGCCTCTTACTTTTAAATTAACGCGCGCTATTATTAAATCGCAAAGCGTTAAAAACAAATTTATTGAGCCAGGTTATGGCTATGTACGCATTACGCAGTTTCAAGAACACACGGGTGAAGATTTAGCAAAAGCATTAAAAACCTTGCGTGAACAAAACAAAGGCCCGTTTAAAGGCTTAGTATTAGATTTACGTAATAACCCAGGTGGTTTATTAGACGCGGCCGTTGGCGTATCGGCCGCTTTCTTGCCAAAAAATGAGTTAGTGGTTTACACAGAAGGCCGTACAGCGGACGCTAAAATGCGTTTAAATGCAGCGCCATTAGATTACGCGCGTCGTGGCAAATCGGATTATTTAAAAGATGAAGCAGCTGATTACAAAACAACGCCGATTGTTGTGCTAATCAACAACGGTTCAGCTTCAGCATCTGAAATTGTGGCAGGCGCTTTGCAAGACCATAAACGCGCCACTATTTTGGGTACGCAAAGTTTTGGTAAAGGTTCTGTGCAAACGATTTTGCCAATGAACAACGGTAGCGCGATTAAGTTAACAACTGCGCGTTACTTCACGCCAAAAGGCCGCTCTATTCAAGCCAAAGGCATTGTGCCAGACATTATTGTAGAAGATGGTTTTGACCAATCAAACAACATTCGCGAAGCCGATTTAGCCAAACATTTGTCGAATCCTAAAGATTCTGAAGCGCCTGCAAGAGTGGTAGATGATGCGAAAGATGCCGCCGCTAAAGCTGCACTAGCTGAGAAGAAATTTGCAGAGCAAAAAGGCCCAATTGAGCCAGCCAGCAAAGATGATATTCAGTTTGTGCAAGCCATGAATGTTTTAAAAGGCTTGCCAGTGCAAAAAACGCCTGAAGTAAAAGCGGCTGAAACATTACCTGCTGAAGCTAAACCGACAGAAACAAAACCTGCCGATATTAAAAAATAAGTTTTGATTTAATGCCCTGCTTTAAGCCAAAATGTCATGTAAATGGCTTAGCTTAAAGCAGGGCTTTGTTTTATGATGTTCGCATGTCTTTAAATACTCAACAAATGATTGCCGAAGCTGACCGCTGTGTGGCTTGTGGCTTATGTTTGCCGCACTGCCCCACCTATCACAAAACTGGTTCAGAGGCCGATTCGCCACGTGGCCGTATTCAATTAATCAGTGCCGTTGCGCGCGAAATACTGCCTGCCAACGAGCGTTATCAACAACATATTAATGGCTGCTTAAGTTGCCGCAATTGCGAAACGGCTTGTCCAAATGGCGTTAGCTATGGCGGCTTAATAGATAGCGCACGCGCGGCTATTGCCAAACCGATTAGCCTGAGCAATCGACTGGCTAATACTTTTATTCAATATCATGTATTAATGCGCTTTGCAGCGCAATCTTTAAAACTGGCGCAACAACTAGGCTTATTAAAAATAGTGAGCGCATTGGTTCCTAGCCTTAAAAAACCCATTGCCTTATTGCCTGAATTACCTGCTCAACAAAGCTGGCTTGAGTTATACCCTACACGGCAAAATAAAAAAGGCGATGTCAGTTTATTTTTAGGCTGCATCAGCAATACTTTTGACACTGACACTTTGCGTGCCAGCGTATTTGTATTAAATCGCTTGGGTTACGATGTGCACATTCCCAAAACTCAAGCTTGCTGCGGCGGGCTGGCAAGGCAGCAAGGTAATAGCGCGCTTGCAAAAGATTACATCGAAAAAAATAACGCCGCATTTATTAAAGCTAACCCTGTTATTACAGTGGCAAGCGGCTGTGGAGCAGGTTTAAAAGATTACGCCGATTTACCGATTCAAGATATTAGTGCTTTTTTAATGCAGTGCGATTGGCAAAATATAGCATTACAGCCGTTTAGCGATGATATTGCGCTACACGAGCCATGCACTTTAAGAAATGTACAAAAATCACATACAGCGGTGATGGCATTGCTTAAAAAAATCCCTTCTGCCAATGTGCAAAATTTAAGTGGTAATGCGCAATGCTGTGGTGGCGCGGGTGCCTATATGCTCACACAGCCTGATATGGCAGACACACTTTTAAAAGATAAACTAACGGCGATTGATAAAAGTAAAGCGATGCTACTTGCTACTAGCAATGTGGGCTGCGCCTTGCATATTGCAGCAGGTTTGCGTGCACAAAATAAAGCGGTCAAGGTTGTGCATCCTGTGACAATTATTGCCACACAATTGGGTTATACTGGGTTAATTAATTAGGGCGATATATGTTTATTGATAAACTAATTACCACTTTTGATACAGGTTTGCGCACCGTTTTTGCGCAGGCTAACGCAGGCAGGCAACGCCCTGATGCGCATATTGATGAGCTGCCGCTTACAGAAACTGAAAAGAAACAGGCCGCGGCATTAATGCGCATTAATCATGTGGGTGAAGTGTGTGCGCAAGCTTTGTACAGCGGCCAAGCGTTAACTTCACGCAACCTGCAAATTGTGCAAAGCCTGCAACACGCCGCTGACGAAGAAACCGATCATTTAGCATGGTGTGAAGTGCGTATCAACGAGTTAGGTGGCCGCAAAAGCTGGCTAAACCCCGTATGGTATGTGGGAAGTTTTACGCTGGGGGCGGCGGCTGGCGCGCTAGATGACAAGTGGAATTTAGGCTTTTTAGCTGAAACAGAACGGCAAGTGTCTAAACACTTACAAAGCCATTTAAATAAACTTAGTGAAACCGATATTAAAACGCGCACAATTATTAGCCAAATGCAGAAAGACGAAACCGCGCATGCAGAAGAGGCAAAAGATTTAGGTGCAAGTGATTTACCAGAGCCAGTCAAAGCTGGCATGAAACTCGCTTCAAAAATAATGACTTCAACAGCGTATTATGTATAACTTATTACGCATAGTTTGTTGTATACATAACAACATCACGTCATCAAACAGGTAACAAACAGGATAATTGAAATGCAAAAATTTAGTGATGTGCTACAAACCTTAGACAGCGTTGACGACGTTAAACGAATTGAATTGTTTTTTGAAAACGGCAAGCCCGCTGGTGTAATTGAAAACAAGCCCGGAAGTCAGGGCTCTCTCAAAGTGTTTAACCATTTATATAAAATGTTTGGCGCTATTACGCTTGATGCGGCTGTTGAGGGCTTGGCATTATTTGCCGAGCACACTGAAGATGCTGAAAATTGCCCTGGCAAACATCCCAATGTGGATCGCTTGTTAAATGTGCTAGAAAATGAAGAGCCGCTGGACGTAAAAATCGTATCGCAATAGTACTTGCTTCACACTACGTCCGATCAGAAATTGGCGGATGATAAATCAGCTCTAACAAATGCCCTACAGCATCCAAACAATAAAATCCATGTGAACCATCTCGATGTGTTTTAGGCGCTTCGGTAATTTTTACCCCATTAGCCACAAAATACGCATGCCAATTATCCACATCTGCATGTGTTTTCAACACAAACCCAATATGGTCCAAACGTTGCTGTGCCTGCGGCACGTAATCCACGCGGTGCAGAGCGAACACATCACCATCGTTAGTTAAATACACATTATCTGGGTCGGGTTGCCATTCAATTTTCATACCCATAATGCGCGTATAAAAATCAACAGCCTCTTCTAGCTCTTTAATAAACAAAGCCACATGGCGTATACCCACCATGCCTGCTGGCTTAGTGTTTGAAGTATTATTTACTTGGTCGTTTTGCATTAGGCAACCACTTCTTTAATCACAAAGTCATGGGTAATTTCAACCGACTTGGCTAACATAATCGATGCCGAACAATACTTTTCAGCCGACAATTTAACCGCACGCTCTACTTGCGTTACATTCAAATTGTTTCCAGTAATCACAAAATGTACATGAATTTTAGTAAACACTTTTGGCACTTCATCGGCACGTGTTGCATCAATTTCTGCCACACAATCCACAATCGGCTGCCGCGATTTTTTAAGTATGGTCACCACATCAAATGACGTACAAGCACCCATACCAATCAATAACATTTCCATAGGGCGCATACCAATGTTACGGCCACCATTTTCTGGCGCACCATCCAATACCACAGCATGCCCAGTTTCGGATTCACCCACGAAACTGACGTCTTCAACCCATTTAATTCTTACTTTCACGATTTATTCCTACTTCTTTATTTTTAAACGTTGCAAAGTCAAAAAATGTAAATTTCTAAACCAGACAAGGCGCGAACAAAAAATAAGGCCGCCGCATATGGTTTATATGTAAGGCCTTATTTTTTGTGAGCAACGCCGTATGGTGACGAAAGTTACATTTTTTATTTGACGTCTAGGAGCTCTACGTCGAACACTAATGTAGCATTTGGTGGAATCACACCACCCGCACCGCGTGCGCCATAACCCATTTCAGATGGAATAATCAGCGTGCGTTTGCCACCGATTTTCATGCCTGCAAAACCTTCATCCCAGCCTTGAATCACTTGGCCGCCGCCTAAAAAGAAATTAAACGGATCTTTTCTATCGACGCTGCTATCAAACTTTTTGCCTTTTTTGCCTTCTGCCGCTTCGTCGTATAACCAACCTGTGTAATGCACGGTTACGTTAAACCCTGGCTCTGCCTCACGGCCTGTGCCTACTTGTGTGTCAATTTTTTGTAACTCTGTAATTGCTGCTGTCATTGCGGGTTTTTCCTGTGGTGATGGATTAGATTCGGCTTTGCAGCCAGATATTGTTATTAATAATAGTGTTAATGCACTTACATAAAACCTTTTGTTCATCAATTTTAACTCCCTAATTCACAATCTAATATCATACTTTAATTTAGTTTTGATGCATCACCTGCATTTTTAAAGACCATAAAAAAAGGCGATGGTTTGCACCATCGCCTTTTTGTAGAAATTAAATTAACGTTTAAGCGCTAATTATAGTTTTCTACGACGTAAGCCCATTAAACCAACCAATGCTGAACCGAACAACCAACCAGCTGCTGGTAATGGCACTGCGTTTACATAGCTATCACTACCACCAGTTGCGTAACCCTGAACATGCAAGCCTACACGTAAGCCACCACTTGCTAAAAGATCATCAATATTAGCGTTTGGATTTAAAACCGCTGTTAAAATTAAATATTCACCTATATTAACTCCATTAGTTGCTGCGCCATCTTTAACAGCATCTGCATCATCATTTATGAAATTAATTGTATTGCCTTCTGGGAAAGCACCGTTTGGTGTTACATCAGTTTTAAAAGACACAGTACCAAGCTGACCTGTCTGAGTTAAAGAACTAATTAAATCAGCACCAAGAAAGTCGAAATATACAGCACCAATAAATACATTTGTACCACCTGCTGCGTTAATGAATTTAAAATCTACGACATTACCAACCTGCGTAACATCTAAAGAAAGCTGACTACTTACATTAACTTCGTTAGCGTTTACACCTGTAAAACTATAAGTACTTGCAAAAGCAACCGCAGAACCTAAAGCGAGTTGCAATACAACGGCGTGCTTTAAAATATTTTTTAACATTACGATCCCCTTAATTAAAACCTAAAAATTACCTAATCCAATGAATATCATTATCCCTTTATAATTATTCTCAACAATAGCCCGTTCGGGTCTATTTCAAACATCTATTCAAGCTGGCGTTATCAACGTTCAACACAACAAAAAAGGCGATGGCTTTCGCCATCACCTTTTATTTGGATAATAAATGATTGTATTGCTAAATACGGTCTATAACATTCTGCGTCTTAAACCCATTAAGCCGAGCAATGCTGAACCAAACAGCCAAGCTGCTGCTGGAACTGGTACTTCGCTTAATCCATCGGTATAAGCCCTATAGTTGCTGATACCCCCACCAGTACCATCCTCACCGCCAGTTATATCTTTATAATCGGCGATTGAAAATGAATTTATTGCATTATCCCAGTAAAAAAACAGCTCAGAGCCACCAAAATGAATCGCCAAATAGTTAAATGCTGTGTTGCTTGTAAAGGTGCTTGGAGATGTATCTTGAACAGCGGCTTCTGCAACAAATGACAGACTACCAGAAGTTAATCCAAAAGCTTCTTCTGTAGCCGCTTGAATGTTTATTACATTTTGTGGCGTAATATTGCCGTCATAAAATTTGATTCCATCTGCTATTGGTGAGTATACAAATCCTGGCGCTGATGGGTCTAACGTTTGATATGTTAATGCACTTGCACTAAGCGCTACAAACAAAAGTGGTGCTACAATTAAAGGCACTAAAAAGTTTTTAATCATCACATTCTCCCGTAATTAAATAACAAATTCTTGCTCTGATAATAAGCTTTGCTATGTAGATTTCAATCACCCATTTGGGGGTATGGCTTAAAGTAATTTCTAGGATATTTTTAAGCCGAATTAATGACTATAAATCCATTCCATCAAGTTATCTTGCGCTGTTTTGCTGGCTGATGAATTGCTATGATTAACCATCATAATAAGCACATAGCGTTTGCCACGCGCATTTAATACATATCCTGCAATTGCACTAACACCATCGATAGACCCAGTTTTTATATGTACGCGCCCCGCACTTAAGCTGATTTTTAGGCGCTTTGTGGTAGTACCATCTAAGCCTAATATAGGTAACGATGCCATGAATTCTGGCATAACTGCGCTGTGGTAAGCACTTACTAACATCTGCCCTAAATGCGCGCTATTGATGCGCTCAATGCGCGATAATCCTGAGCCGTTTTCAATCACTAATTCTGTTGCATTTATATCTTTAGTAATGAGCCAATCTTTAATCACG
>JAZKDM010000004.1:10812-14956 GCA_040387535.1 Pseudomonadota bacterium
CGCATGTTGCTACGCCAATCGCCGCAAGCTTGCTGGCTTAACATCATGTTGTTCACAATTTGAATTTCTGGCAGCTCAAATTCTTGGTTAATCGCTACTGTTGAATTTGTGGTTATAAATTTAAAGCTGGTATTACGTCCATTGACTAAAAAGCCGCTGGGCAATGCGTTATAGGCGCGCCAAGTTTCATTATCGAAGGTTTTTGCATTACCAACATTGGGCGAGAAAATACTTTTATCGATGATAAAATTGCCAGTAATTTTAGTAATGCCAGCTTGCTGCACGCTCATCAGTAAACGCCAAAACTCTTGCGCGTTAAAGCTGGGGGCGCCATAGCCTTTAATAATCAAATTGCCCCTTAATACGCCATCTTTTACTTCACCATCGCGATACACTTCTGTTTTCCAGCGGTAAGCGGGGGTCAATAAATCCAATGCCGCATTGGTAGTAACTAATTTCATCACACTAGCTGGATTAAAGCTTTTATTAGCGTTATGGCTGATTAATGGTGTTGATGAATCGACCGCTTGCACATAAACGGCAACATTGGATTGCGGTATACCTGCTTTTTTAAGTACATCTGCTACTGAAACAGGCAGCTCTGCAAAGGCATTTTCGCTTAATAATAAAGCCAAAAATGCACTCAAAATAAGCCGTTTTTTCATAGCACTTTTTGCAACACTTTAACGGTGGCCTCTATCATAAAATCGATTTCTGATTCTGTGATGGTATAAGGCGGCATGAAATAAATGGTGTTACCAATGGGGCGAATCAACAAGCCATGGCTTAAAGCAGCGGCATAGCAATCTTTAGCAAAATTCGGATTTTGCGTGACTACATCAAAAGCCGATATCATGCCTTGATGCCGTAAATGCTGGATTGGAAAGTGAGTAAGTGATTGCATTTTTGATTGGATATAAGCCGATTTAGCTTTATTAGCTGCAATCACATTATCTGATTCGAATATCGCCAAAGTGGCTAGCGCGGCGCTGCACGCTAATGGGTTGCCTGTATAACTGTGGCTATGTAAAAAGCCGCGTGCTGTGCTGTCATCATAAAATGCTTGGTAAATTTCATCTTTAGTTAACACGCAAGACAAGGGCAAATAGCCGCCTGTAATACCTTTGGATAAGCAAATAAAATCGGGGCGGCAATCTTGTTTTTTTGTACAGTTTTCAAACGCACAAGCGGCATCACAATCGTTATAACTGGCAAATAGACTGCCTGTGCGACCAAAACCAACTGCAATTTCATCGGCAATTAAATGCACCTTATATTGAGTGCAAATTTCGCGCGCGCGGCGCAAATAAACGGGGTGATACATGCCCATGCCTGCCGCGCATTGCACTAGCGGCTCAATAATAAACGCGGCTAATTGCGCATGATTTGCGCTGATATATAGTTCTAACGCATCTGCACAGCGCAAGGCAAAATCTTCCGCACTTTCGCCTGCCTCTGCCAGCCTAAAATCAGGGCTAGGCATTTGCGCGGATTGCATTAATAAGGGCGCATAAGTATCTTTAAAAATGGCCACATCGGTTACGCCCAGCGCACCCAGCGTTTCACCGTGGTAGCTATTTTGCAGACTGATAAATTGCGTCTTTTGTGACTTACCGATATTGCGCCAATAATGAAAACTCATTTTCAAGGCAATTTCAGTAGCACTTGCGCCATCTGACGCATAAAACGCATGGCCCAAACCCGTCAGTTTGCCCAATTTTTCTGATAGCTCAACCACGGGCGCATGCGTAAAACCAGCCAGCATGACATGCTCAAGCGTATCTAATTGCTGCTTAATGGCCTCTTTTATGCGTGGGTTATTATGCCCAAATAGATTCACCCACCAGCTACTGACCGCATCTAAATAACGATTACCATCGGTATCAATCAACCAAACGCCATCGCCTTTTTGAATAGGGATTAGCGGAAAATTTTCATGCTGCTTCATCTGTGTGCAGGGATGCCACACAGATTGTAAGCTACGGGATAAGATGGATTGCTTGCCTGACATATTGAAAAACCATTGATGCGTTAAATATTTTTATTCGCCCAGCGAAAGACCAAATCCTAATACATTTTGCGAGTGATTGTAATCTAGCAAGGTTTCGCCATAGCCAGTGGACGCCATTAAATGCAATTTGATGTAAGGATTATTAAACACGCGTTGTTGCACGCTAAGCTGTGCAAAGCCTTTGTTATCACTTCTGAGATTATTGCGTAGCAGCACAGATACCGCGGTTTTGCGGCTCTCAGTTTCCCAGCGCACGGTCATATCGCCATAGCCCATAAATTTTTCAATATCAGGGTTATCGTCCTCCTTGTCACTTTCAGGAATGCGCCACCATGGTCGCACTAATAAAGAAAGTCTATCTGTCAGTTCAAAACCATTCTCTAAATATATTCGATTCCAGCTTCTGGATAATGGATTATCACGGCCGTTAGATTGATGCACCAAACCTAAATTCATCATTCTAGGAATGTAGGCCTTTTTTTCACCATTCACTTCGTTATCAATACCCAAAGATAGAATCAATTCTGGCTCATAATTATTCTCGCGCAAGGGCCTAGAGGCGTTTGCGTTAAAAAGCTGCCAATACGATTGCTGAGTATAGGCGCCCCATAAACGTGAGCTTGTCACATAAGGCAAATCTCGAATCAAGGGGATATTATTGTAGAGCTCTGATTTCAAACTTAATTGAAATTTTAAATCGTTTGAATCTAAATTGCGGTCGCCTGTATTCAGGCGGCTTGGGCTTTGTGGCGAATTATTAATATCACTGGTATTGGTGACTAATAAGTAATTGGACTTATAGGTTTCAAAATCGCTAATATCCCAATCTCCTTCTGAGGTTAGTCGCCATTTTCTTTCTAAATAACTTAAATCCACATTGGTTTTTTTAATGGCAATCGCGCCTACTTTTGTGGGTATTTCTTCGTTTTTTGGAGTGATTTCAATCGTACTTTCTGCCGCTTTAACATCAGCAACCGCTTCTTTGGTCACGGTTTCAATCGCTGGCGTACTAATGCTATCAAAACAAGCCAAGCGTTTTTTAGATTCAAATTGTGATGGATAGGTAGTTTTGCAATGAAACATGGCTTGCTCAACCGTTAAGATTTCTTTTGCTTGAAGCGTAGCAGGTAAGCTAGCAAAACCGCCTGAAAATACCGCGAAGATCAAAACTGCGTTCATGCGCTGTCGCATAAGTATCCTTTTTAAATCAATTATTTGTATATGTTCCATTGTACGCAATATATAACTTTTTCAATTTATATTATTTTACGTTAATAAACCTGCCAACGATTGAACCAAGCAGCAAAGTAGGCGCTCTGAGGGATATGAATTTTTGTTGTTAACTTTTTAGGAAAAACCACCATGTTATTCAAAAATAAGACTTTACCCGCTTTACTTTCAGCATCTATTTCGGCCTTTATTTTTTCATCAAGCGCTCAAGCAGCCGCTTGCGCAATTGATGTAGAAGTTTCAACTGGTATGATTTACAGCTCAAAAAATATTGATGTACCAAAAACTTGCAAAGATTTTACAATCAACTTAAAAGCAGCAGGCACCATGCCCAAAGCGGTGATGGGCCATAATTTAGTCGTTTCTAAAGAGGCTGATCAAAAAGCCGTAATTGATGACGGCAGCAAAGCTGGCTTGCCAGCCAACTATGTAAAAGCGGGTGATGCGCGCGTGTTGCTTGCAACTACTATTATTGGCGGTGGCGAAAAGACATCAGCTAAATTGGATGTTAAAAAACTCAACGCTAAAGACAAATATACGTTTTACTGCACTTTCCCAGGCCATGCCATGATGATGAAGGGTACTTTAAAATTGGTATAAAAAGTTAGTATAAAGTTTGTTTAAATGATTGATAAAAGGCTTATGGAAACATAAGCCTTTTTATTTAAAGCCTTACATCACCATTGAATCGCTAAGCTTTTTTCACAAATTCCGATTTCAGCTTCATCGCGCCAAAACCTTCAATTTTGCAATCAATATCGTGGTCGCCATCCACCAAGCGGATATTTTTAACTTTAGTGCCAACTTTCACCACTGATGACGAGCCCTTAACTTTAAGGTCTTTAATTACCGTAATCGTATCGCCATCTTGCAACACATTGCCATTGGCATCGCGAATCACTT
>JAZKDM010000005.1:0-11249 GCA_040387535.1 Pseudomonadota bacterium
TTGGCGATTCACAGTGATTCGCTTCATGTGTTGCATTATGCGCGCACCCTTAAAAATTACCCTATGTGCTTAGCGTAAATAGGCCTAATGATTTTACTTAAAGTTAAAATTAAAACAAATTTGCCGAGAATTTAACATAACACGTTTTAGATTTGTTGCCCTATAAGTTTCTAGTTAGTATGTTTATAGATATTTAATTAAGGAGTGAACTGTGAACGATAAACCGAAATCAAGGGCTGAAGTAATGGCTGCGCAGTACGGTCCGAAATTGCTGGAGATGGGTGTCATTCCCGCGGCAAAAGAAATTAATAAAATAGCAGATCAGCAGACCGCAGAACAAAAAACAAAGCTTAAAAACGCTGTTGCTAAACTCCGTACATTTTATGATTAGAGCTGAATTAATTGAATAATGATCTAAGAGAGGTTGAGATATGAGTGGCTTAATTGAATCACATAGAGTCTTTTTACATAAATTTAAAATATTAGATTCATTGGTTCTTGACGGCTCAGGAATGCAAAAATCTCAAATTGTTGAAACAATGAAAAAAGAAGGGTACCTAGTGGTTGTTGGAGTAGATGCCTGTTATCGAAATCATTCAATCAGGAAGAAGTCTTGGCATTGTGTTGAATGTGACCCAAAAAGATTAAGTTTTCAAGGTAGGTTTAATAAAAAAAGTACTGTTTATATTGCCGAATCAAAATTAACAAAACTTATCAAAATTGGTATGGGTGATTATTCATTTGAAAGGGTGAAGCAACTTAATTATTACAATTATGCTGGTGTATCCGATTGGACCCTCGCTGTCAGTATGCAATGTAACAATGCAGGGCGAGTAGAGTATGACTTACATACAGCTTTATCTGAACACAAAGTCAGAGACAAATATTATTATAAAAATGGATCCGAAATTAACTGTCATGAAGTTTTCGACTGCACTTTATCAGAAGCTAGGACAGCTTTTGAGAGGGTTTCGGGAAAGTCAATAAATACAAATTTAATTCCAGACAAACGTGTAATTATGTCATCTAAAATGGCTGTTACAGCGACCTTAAACTGTATCAAAACAACCGTAGCACAATTCGCCGCAGAGCTAGGGCTGCCAACCGCCTTGCTGTTAGATCAACTTAAAAGCGCGGGTGTGGTTAAATCGGCATTAGAAGATAAGTTAGAAGAGTCAGACAAATCCGCATTATTAGAATATTTGCGTAAAGAGCATGGCGCAGATTCAGCGCCAAAAAGTAAAATTACGCTGACGCGCAAATCGAATACCGAGATTAAAAAAACCGATAGCTCAGGTCGTGCGCGCACTATTCAAGTGGAAGTACGCAAAACTTCGTTTCAAGATAGGATAAATGCACTTAACATCAATCAAAAACTTGAAGAAGCCGATGCTCTCAGAAATAAATATTTTATGATGGATAAACATCAGCTCCTAAACCTTTGGAATTCTGGAAATAATGATTTCGAAAATGATGAGCGACTTATTATTCGAATTGCCATTAAAAATAAACCTTTAAACATTTAATTATCAGGAAAAAGTATCGAATATTCGCCGATACAAGATGGAATACTAAATCCACCCACATATGGATGAGGATGTGGATTAAGTTTAGAAACTATAATTTGAACTCCATTTTCTAAAAAATGAGCTTCATAAGTTCTTACGTTCTTGTGCTCTTTATTTAGTGCATCAATCCCAATTTGTATAATCTTGTTAAAAATTCCACGCCCCCCATGCGTGATATTAGCTAACTCTTGCATTTCATTATGAAGTTCGTCTTCTTCATTTCGATTATGTGGTTTATTCGCTTTAAATGTTCCCTTGTAACTGCTAATAATCATTTTACTCTCCACTATATTAATTATTTTGGCTGCCATAATTTATGGGCGCCTATTTGTTTTTCAACCCATCCCGCATACACCAACGCTGCTGCCGTTAACTCACGAGACACATTTAACTGTGCTGCAAGCCTACCCAGTTGTACTGGGCGCCACCTGTCGGGGATAGGGCGTGTGTCATGCCAAGCTTTAATTTGATCTGCTAGTTCGATGACGCGACTTGATACGTGTGACTGTTGTTCTTGTTCAGCTATAGGTGTGTGGTTTTTTAACTTTTCCAGAAAGTCGTGAACATAATTAATATTTGTCATGATGTGATCTCTTAGTTAAATTAAGAATTTGTTACGTCTAGGAGTTTTGCTGTGTATTTGCACAGCTAAGCACACTCATAGTTGTGCAGCTCTAAGCTAATAGATTCGGGGCTTTCGAGAGATTGTGCACATTGCACAGCTTTTTCATAACTTATTTTTGTAGCGGACGCTGGACGAGATTGCGTCATATTGCATTGTGGTATTGGTTGATATATTTTAATTTTAAAAATATATGAGTTAGCTGTGCATATCGCTATAACCCTCATGGATATTGGCTCTCAGCTACACAGCTACCTGTGTAATTGCTGTTCAGTCTGTGTCCCATTCAACAATATCCCCAATATATTTTTCAAAGTCTGTTCTGGCCTCACTAATGGTGGGTAACATGTATCCGCGACGCCTTTGAAGCCCTTCTTTACCTTGCTCTCGTTTTGCTGACGGGCATATTTTTCCCATAAATGTAACCAAGTCACGATCTATTAATTGCTTGTAAACTCTTGATGATTTATCAGATTCTTTAAAAAGACTCAATAAGGATGCACTGCTTATAAATACGGGCCATTCATCATTGAAGTTAGGTATTGTTCCTTGAGATAGGCAGTCAAACCACCAGCGTGGAAATTTCTCAAGACTTTGCAATTTTTGCTCGGTTAACTCTCTAGTATTTGGTTTTGCTCTGACATTGAAATTGCTTAAATCCAGATTTAGTAAATAGTGTGCAAAAGCTTCTACCCCTAAACCTTCAATTTCAGCATTAAGCGCATTCCAAAAAGAATGATCACCTTTTCGATGTTCTGAAACCCTCAATACAAAGTCCCGTCTGTCATCACGATCCGTAGCTTTAAAATGCTCAGCATTAGTGGCACTAAAAAACCTGTGATAACTTGTAATTTGTCTTGCAGGCTGGTGTTTTTCGTTAACGCTGATAGTTGGTTCTGTTACTAAACTTTTTAAAGCATCGCTGTGCTTTCTGTCGCCAACGAACAAGGCCTCATCCAAAAAAACTGTATATGCACGTTCTAACGAGCCGTTGAAATCCCCAACAATCTGATCAATTCGATTCACTTGCAAAAAGGTTGCACTCCAAATCCTTTGAAGCACACGTGCTAAAGTACCTTTGCCAACACCTTGGCCGCCTAACAGTATTATCATTACTCCAGGCTTTTCCCACGGGCGCTGCAAAGCGTGGGCGATATATTTTAATAGGTACTGAAATTCGGCTTCTCTGCCTCCACATAAAACCTCTCGCAAAAGCGAGTGAATTAAAGGCCAAGTACCTTCAATGGGGTTTATAGTTTGACCAACCCATAAATTTAAGACATTTGGCGTTGTAGTACGAGGGTCGAACTCAACACCATCATAAAGGGTAGTATTTTTATCTCTAAAAAAGGACATAAGCATTTTTTGAGCATCAACATGTGGGAATTCCTTAGATAGAAATCGTAAAACAAGCAATCCCCCGTCATTCCTAGTCATAACAACAAGTCGTGAAGCAGTACCATCAGCATGGGTAGAGTTAAGTTTATGTTTGTCTATAATACCGACCTTGCCACCCAGTGAAATCAATGCAAACCTATCTTGAAGTGCTGTTAGTGCATCAGTAATTTTTGCTACAGGTTTCCAGCCATTTTCACGGGCTTTTTTTAAAATTGTTAAATGCGTAGTTGTTGGCTCGTTGTTATCAACTTTTTCTTTAGTCCTTATTAAGGCATCCTTCCATTGGGATTCGTTATCTGATTTATCAGCATCAGCGGCAAGGTTTTCCCACGTAACACCAATTTTGCGCGCTTCATTTTCAGGCCACTGCATTACCTCTACTAGAAATGCCAAAGAGCATAGGCCTGTGCGCCAGTCTTCTCGTTTTGTTGGGTTCGGGTACGCTGCACAAAGTGCCGAGTAAAAGTCTTCTACATTATCTTTATAAAGATACGGTTCGAATGTGTTGGATGTTTTAGCACCAAGCTTTTCAATCGGAAAATTATATTTATTTAAGATAGAGTTTGGAGCCACTTCAATAGCACCGTAAGAAGTATTGATTGCTTCAGAAATATTACTCATTAATAACCTTTGGATAAATTATTTTCACTAGCTTTGGCTTAGATGAATTTTTATAATTAAATGTGTCTGGAAACCTTAGTACGCTTGCTAGGTCTGCGGTTCTGGTGTCATCTGCTAAAAAATTGTAATGCTTTGTTAAATCTTTTAGTTTTTTAGAATTGATTTGCCATTCAGACTTTGGAATGAAAGTGTCACTACAAAAATAAACGTGTAGGCCATTTCCTGAATCAACCAAAAAATCTGGATTGGGTAGTTTGGCTTGCTTTACAAAGTTTAATAACGCAGCATATGCTTCCTTTTTAGTTGCGTATCCAACACCTTTTAAGGCTTTTTCTTCGCCACAGTCAACATCAAACCAATAGCCCCATGCACCAGTAGCGTTAGATACAGTTCGCTTGCCTTCTTCTTGATACTCTGCACACGCGAAGTAAACTTCATGACCTTTCGCAGAAAAGTCTTTTGCCTTTTGTTCAGCTTCATATATTGATTTAACAGGTATGTTTTTAAAAGCTCCATCCTTTAAAATGCCGATTTGATGAACTCCATCACCACGCCACATTCTTGACAGCAATGTTAAACCCTCAGCCAATTAAACATCTCTTTCAACAGTGTTTGATTTTGATGATTTACTGTTTAACCATTCTCTAATATCACCTAGTTTGAATGCCACGGCACGCGGACCGATTTTGACGGAGTGCGGAAATGTATTAAGTGACATATCGTTATAAATGCTTGATCTTTTACGACCAGTAAGGGCGATAACAGTGGGGAGGC
This sequence comes from Pseudomonadota bacterium, assembly GCA_040387535.1. Classification (GTDB taxonomy): domain Bacteria; phylum Pseudomonadota; class Gammaproteobacteria; order Burkholderiales; family Methylophilaceae; genus Methylotenera_A. The sequence continues at coordinate 4,984 of JAZKDM010000005.1, forward strand.
GGATTAGTGCGTCGTTAGGTAAGTTTGAAACGTCTAAGTTGTTCATTCGTTTTTTCCTTTAATGGATATTACGAATGGATATTGCATCTTAATGGGGGAGGTTACTACTGCTGGATAGGGTTATTAACCCCCTGTTTGCCCTTGAAAAGGGCTTGTTTGCTAGAACTTGTATATATCTTTATATTTAAGTTTGATGAATTGAGCTTGAGTTTTAATCTCACAAGCAGAAACATTTTTAAACATTTTGACTTTATTAATATTTGATTTGTCCGTGCAAAAAATGTTTGAAGCAACAATTTTTGATTTATCTATTGAGTGGCCTTCATTAAAGTGCAAATGCAATGCGTAAATGGCTGCATCTTCTGCAATTGTAAACCCCCACAATACGGGACGCCCTCCAATATTCATATTAAAAGCTTCGTGAGTTTTCTCACCACGAACTATGCGGTCAAATCCATTTATTAGTTTGTTAATTGCCCATATAAGCCCGTGTTCCTCAAATAGTATTTTAGTCGAATCAGTTTTAAGCCAAATTAAAACATTTTGGAAAATATCAGGATGAGCACTTTTTAACCCTCCAAACCTCTTGTTTAAAGATACTCTGGGGTTGTCACTAATTAAAGCGTTTCTGCTTGCTTCTGCAATAAGTTTAATTTCTTTAGGGTAATCTATGGCATTGCTTTGAAATAGTGTGAACAACGCATCCAGCTCTTGTGGAAACCTTTTATTTGGTGCTTTATCTTGGTTCACGCAGCCACCGAGAAATTGCCTATTAAAATGTTTTCATCTATAACACTAGTTAGCAATTCAAGCCTATCACCTAATAAATTCCATGCCTCCATTCGCTCACTTATAAGCTTTTGATGTTGATATGTTCGTTTCATTTGATTTTGTTCAACGTGGTTAAGGCACAACTCGATAACATCTGGCCTAACACCCAGATTGCCCATAGTAGTGGCACCAGTCCTGCGAAGATCGTGAGGCGTCCACTTGCCACCTTCTAGTATGAGTGCTTTTCCTTGTTTAGAGCGACCACTTAAACGATCTTTGCCTTCGGATAATTGCCGGTCACTAATCTGCTTAGTAATGCTTTTCTCGCATACATGACTGGTATTATCAGTATTCGGATAGATCCATATCTCAGATTTTTTTTGTATGATTAGTGTTTGGAATTGCTTCTTCGCAAATTCTGATAAATATATAGCGTGAGGCTTACCATTTTTACTATTTTCGCTAGGGATTTTCCATACACCTGTATCGAGATTTAGATGCTCCCATTTAGCTTTGCAAAGTTCACCTATTCGGCAGCCTGTTGATAAGATTATCCAAATTGCGCACTCAGTAGTTTTAATAAGCCTTGCATCTGGTAGTTGTGCGTTTAAAGACTTTATTTCTGCTTCGCTTAGGTGTCTATCCCTTACAACTTCTTTACCGCCTATTTGAGCCTTGCGGATGCTACTAGTGGGGTCGTTATCAATTATGTCGCGATCTTGTGCGAATCTAAACATTTGACGCATTAATGTTAAAGCCATTTTGGCTAAACGAGGGACGTTGCGAGCGAGTAGGGTATCGAGCACCGTTGCAATATGACCTTTACGAACCTCTTCAACATGCATTTCGCCTATCAACGGCAAAACATCTTTTTCGAATATACGTGTAATGTCTTTACCTTGATCTTTCCTTCTAATGGATATGTCTAGTTTTACCCACCGTTCAAAAAGCTTATTAACAGTCATACGCGCCGATTGTTTTGCGTTTTCTGCTTGCTCCGCTAGTTGAATATTTTGTTGCCGTTTTTTTTCTAATTGCTTAGCTAGTGATGGGTCTACACCATCACTTAAACTCTGTTTATGTTTATCTCTAGCCTCCCTAGCTTCTTTTAATTTCATCGTTGGGTAGGTTCCAACAGTCAGCCATTTTTGTTTACCTTCAATACGGTAAGCAAGTCTAAAAGAAATAGAGCCGCCGTCATTAATTGGGCGAATACGAACATATAGCCCGCCACCATCAGAAAGAACTTGTTCAAGTTCGCTAGGTTTAATATTGCGAAAAGATAAATCTGTAAGTTTGTTTATACTTGCCATTCATTACCTAACCTTAATTTGTTCGGGATAACACTCGGGATAACATTTAATCCAGCTTTTGATAAATTATAACGGACAATCTTGGATGAATCAACTATGTAAATTACTGATTATAAACATTAAAAATATAATATCTGGATACTAAGGGATGAAGCTGGATGATGATAAACTTTTCTGGGGGGCATGGGGTCGCAAGTTCGAATCTTGCTGTCCCGACCAAAAATCTTCAAAAAAGCACAAGTGATTGTGCTTTTTTTTCATCTATAATTCTTATTAATCAATAAGGATTTAACATGCATATTCAAACTGTTTCAAGCCAAGCTTTTTTAGACCAAAAACCAGGCACTTCTGGCTTACGTAAAAAAGTGAAAGTGTTTCAGCAAGCCTATTACCTTGAAAATTTTGTGCAAAGTATTTTTGATACGTTGAAGATTGAGGCGGGTGCTGCTTTAACGGTGGGTGGTGATGGGCGTTTTTATAATAAAACGGCGATTCAAACCATTATTAAAATGGCTGCTGCCAATGGCTTTGCCAAGGTGTTGGTTGGACAAGATGGTATTTTATCCACGCCTGCTGCGTCGCATGTGATTCGGCATTTTAAAACCTTTGGTGGCATTATTTTATCCGCAAGCCACAACCCTGCGGGCCCTACAGAAGATTTCGGTATTAAATACAACACGGCCAATGGCGGACCAGCGCCAGAAAAAATTACAGAAGGGATTTTTGCCAAGAGCAAAACCATTACGCAGTACAAAATAGCCGATATTGCTGACATTGATTTAAATACAATCGGTGAAACACAATTAGATGGCTTTAGCGTGCAGGTGATCAATGCAGTAAGCGATTATGCCGATTTGATGGCGCAACTATTTGATTTTTCGGCCATTAAATCATTATTGCAATCTGGTTTTAGCTTAAAGTTTGATGCCATGCATGCGGTGACTGGCCCTTATGCCAAAGAGATTTTGGTTAATCGCTTAGGTGCAACAGCCACTAGTTTGATGAATTGCGACGTTTCTGAAACGTTTGGCGGCGGTCATCCTGACCCTAATTTGACTTATGCGCATGAATTGGTGGAGGTGCTTTATGCACCTGATACTAAAACACAGGCAGCACCCGATTTTGGCGCGGCATCGGATGGTGATGGCGACCGCAATATGATTTTGGGTAAGGCATTTTTTGTCACGCCATCAGATAGTTTGGCGATTATTGCCGCTAATGCGCAATTGATTCCTGCTTATAAACAAGGTTTGGCGGGCGTTGCGCGCTCTATGCCAACTAGTGGCGCGGTGGATAGAGTAGCAACCAAATTAAATATTCCTTGTTATGAAACACCAACAGGTTGGAAATTTTTTGGCAATTTGATGGATGCGGACAAAGTAACTTTGTGCGGCGAAGAAAGCTTTGGTACAGGTAGCAATCATGTGCGCGAAAAAGATGGTTTGTGGGCAGTATTGTGTTGGCTGAATATTATCGCCGCCAAAACTACAGCCAGAGGAAAATTGCAGAGTGTGGAAACGATTGTGAAAGCACACTGGGCGGAATATGGCCGCAATGTGTATTCGCGTCATGATTATGAGGCGATTCCAACAGAGGATGCCAACGGCATTATGGCGCATATTAAGTCGCAGTTTTTGACGTTGCCTAATCAAACTTTTGGTCGCTATACAGTCAACACTTGTGATGATTTTAGCTATACCGACCCGATTGATGGCTCTATTAGCACAGGGCAGGGTGTACGTATTTTGTTTAATTGTGGCTCGCGTATCGTGTTTAGATTGTCAGGTACTGGCACAGAGGGTGCGACCTTGCGCATTTATTTAGAAGCGTATGACCCTGATATTGCCAATCACCATTTGGATGCACAAGTGGCGTTGGGTGAGATGATTCAAATCGCATTAAGTATTTCGCAATTAAAACAACGCTCTGGCCGCGAAGCGCCAACGGTCATTACTTAACAAAAAAGCCAGCAAATTGCTGGCTTTTTTGTTTGTTAAAACGTTAATCTAACTCGCTACAAAGCGGCAGAATTATTTGCCGCCCACAATTTTAGCTACCCATTCTTGCGCGTCAATTTGTTGATCGCCAGATTTGTCTTGCATACCAAACACATTTTTATGGTGCGTTAAAAACTCATCACGCGTTACTTCGTGATTGCCATCCGCGTCCATTACTTTCATCATTTTCATAGAGCGTAATTCGCGCGCATAACCGCCCGTGGTTAAATCTAGCTTAGAATTTTTGCTTGGTCCTGCCCACTCTTTTGAATCAAGTGAGTCATCTTTATCTTTATTCAAGGCATCAAATACGCTGTTGTAATAGCTATCGGCCTCGGCGGCTGTCACCATATGGTTGCCATCGGCGTCTAGCATTTTCATCATTTCCATTTTTTGGTATTCGCGTGCGTAACCGCCTGTGCCTACCATTGGGTCCGCTGCAAAAGCGGTTGCTGAAATAGCAAACAACAAGCTTGTTGTCAGTGCTAATTTTGTAAATTGTAAAGTCATTTTGAATCTCCTAATATTGATTAAAATTTGTGAGCGCTGGTTTTTCTAGCTCGCAACCTTTAGTCATCAAAGATTCGGTATTACTTACATTTTTTTAGAGATATTTAATTTATATTTTTTAAAACAGTGGGTTAGTAACTACTCAACTTGCTTGATCGTCATTTGATTATTAAACAAACGCACATCCATGCGGCCTAAATAACTCATCCCCAGCAACACATCGCCACCTAAACCTGGCGCAATCATGGCTGAAACATTGTTTGCCTCTACACCACCAACTTTTACAGATTCCAGCCGCACCATATAGCCAACGCTATCGCCATTGGCAGTATTGGTACGCACAGCGGCCACACTTTTAAGCTGTAATTTATCGGCTACTGCTTGCGATATAGCCACTCCTGTTGCACCTGTGTCCACCAACACGCTGACTTTTTGATTGTTAATCAACGCTTCAGCGCGATAGTGGCCATCTAAGCCGCGTTGCAAAACCACTTCATTGGCGTTATCACCCAGCCGCCACATTTTATTGGGGTTTTGAATATTATCAATTAAGTAAAAAATACCAGCGGCTAGGCTTAACCAAACGATGGCGTAAATGATGGCATTGCGTGACACTTTAATGAGCAATCCTTAAGTGATTAAAACGGCAAGGCCACATGCGGAGCGGTGCCCCAGATGACTTCTCTAAATTGCGCCTGAATACGCTGCAAAGCGGCTTCAGAATCCGCTTCAAATCGCAACACAATCACTGGCGTGGTGTTAGAAGGACGCATTAAACCAAAGCCATCAGCGTACTCAACACGTAAACCATCAATGGTGATCACTTCAACCGCGCCTTCAAAATTGGCTGATTGTTGCAAAGACGCAATTAGGGCATGCGGTTCGCCTTCGTTCATTTGAATATGCTGCTCTGGGGTGCTGACGCTATCAGGTAAGCTATTTAAAATATCCGATGGATTGGCAAACTGACTTAAAATTTCCAGCATACGCGCGCCCGCATACAAGCCATCATCAAAGCCATACCAACGTTTTTTACCGTTAATATCCGCATCATTAAAGAATACATGGCCGCTCATTTCGCCCGCCAATGCCGCGTTAGTTTCTTTAATTTTTGCTTTTACCAATGAATGGCCGGTTTTCCACATAAGTGGGTTGCCGCCATATTTGCGTATCCATGGGCTTAAATTGCGCGTTGATTTCACGTCAAAAATAATTGTGGCGCCTTTGTTGCGGCTTAAAACGTCCTCTGCAAACAATAATAACTGTCTGTCTGGATAAATAATTTGGCCATCTTTGGTGACAATGCCCAGCCTGTCACCATCGCCATCAAACGCCAAGCCAATTTCGGCGCGACTGGTTTGCAATAAGCTGGCTAAATCCACTAAATTTTCAGGCACAGAAGGGTCTGGGTGATGGTTTGGAAAGTGGCCATCTACCTCACAAAATAGTTCATCTACACGGCAGCCAATGGCGTTATAGAGTGTTTTTGCAAACGCACCTGCCACGCCATTACCGCAATCCACCGCAATTTGCATAGGGCGAGTCAGCTTTATATCAGCTTGAATGGTAGAAATGTAATCCTCTGCAATCGCATAATTGCGCTCAACGCCTTCACCATACGTAAAGTTTTTTTGTTCTATACGCTGGCGCAAACTCTGTATAGATTCATTAGATA
>JAZKDM010000005.1:11349-15248 GCA_040387535.1 Pseudomonadota bacterium
GTAAAGTTTTTTTGTTCTATACGCTGGCGCAAACTCTGTATAGATTCATTAGATAAGGTTTCACCATCCAGCACCATTTTTAGGCCATTGTAATCAGGTGGATTATGACTGCCTGTTACCATCACGCCGCAATTGGTGTTGAGATGATAAGCGGCAAAATACACCATTGGTGTTGCCACCGTGCCTAAGTTCACTACATTTACGCCCGCTTTACGAATGCCGCTGGATAAGGCTTGCGCCAACTCAGGGCCAGATAAGCGGCCGTCATAACCAATACAAATCTCAGTTTGTGCGCGGTGTTTCGCTTCCGACCCTAAAGCATGGCCAATTAACTCAACGATTTCAGGCGTTAATGTTTTGCCCACAATGCCGCGTATATCGTAGGCTTTGAAGATTTCTTTTGGAATGTCGATACTGTTTGCTTTTTGCATGGTTAGATTCAATACATTTGTAAAATTTAGGAGGGTGATTCTAAAATGACTATTTTTTCGATTACTCGGCTTCTTCAATCCAAGCCAGTTGAATAGCCTCTAAGATTTTTTCACCACAATGCTCAGGGCCTTCTTCAAAACCATCTAAATCCATTACCCATTGCATTAAATCGGTAAAGCGAATGGTTTTAGGGTCAATTTCAGGGAATTTGTCGGCTAAATCTTCAGCGATTCTAAGGCTATCTGTCCATTTCATTGCAAACTTTCAATCAATAAAATTGAATTATAACGCGCCTTTTTAGACCAATAGGCAAATCATGCACGAAGCGCACTTAAAAAAAGCCCAGCACCTAATTCAACGTAAGGGCTGGGCTTAAGGGGAGCGACTCTGGAGATAGAGCTCACAGTAACATTAGCAATAGCCATGCCTGTTATTTATTTAATTAAAAACAGTGAGTTATGAAATTTAGCTAAATTGTAAACACGTTTTTTCAGCAACAATTGGTTGTAATAAACCAATTTTTACAACCAATTATCCGTATGCAATAAAAACGAGAGTGCGAAGATGATTATGCAAAGTTTAAGATGTATCAATGGCATGATAAAATAATGCATTATTTTGCACGCTGTACTTATTAATACGACTTGTTTAATACTATTTATTTAATTAATTGAAAGCCTTAACTGTCATGTTTAGCCATTCCAATAAGCTTGCAATTGCCGACCCAGCACTTGCTACCATGATTGATGCCGAAGTTGTGCGTCAACATCAACATATCGAATTGATTGCCTCTGAAAACTATACCAGCCCAGCTGTGATGGAAGCACAAGGCTCACAATTAACCAATAAATATGCAGAAGGCTATCCAGGCAAACGTTTTTATGGCGGCTGTGAATATGTAGACCAAGTTGAGCAATTAGCGATTGATCGCTTAAAAGCGTTATATGGCGCTGAATACGCCAACGTGCAACCGCATTCTGGCTCACAAGCCAATCAAGCCGTGTATTTTTCTATTCTTAAGCCAGGCGATACCGTGATGGGTATGAATTTGGGCCATGGCGGCCATTTAACGCATGGTTCACCTGCCAACTTGTCAGGTAAGTTATTCAATATTGTGCCTTATGGCTTAAACGATAAAGAAGAAATCGATTACGATGAGATGGAACGCATTGCTGTTGAGTGCAAGCCAAAATTATTGATTGGCGGTGCCAGTGCTTATGCGCTGCGCTTTGATTGGGCGCGTATGGCTGAAATTGCCAAAAAAGTAGGCGCTTATTTTATGGTAGATATGGCGCATTATTCTGGCTTGATTGCAGGCGGCGTTTACCCAAACCCAGTACCGCATGCCGATTTCGTCACATCAACCACGCATAAAACTTTACGTGGTCCACGCGGCGGCATTATTTTGGCTAAAGCAGAATTTGAAAAATCAATCAATTCAAACGTATTCCCAAGCTTACAAGGTGGCCCTTTGATGCATGTGATTGCTGGTAAAGCGACTGCATTCTTAGAGGCAGCACAGCCAGAATTTAAAACCTACCAAGCGCAAGTGATCAAGAATGCACAAGCGATGGCAGAAACATTGATTGCGCGCGGCTTGCGTGTGGTATCTGGCCGCACAGAGTCACATATGTTTATGGTTGATCTGCGTCCAAAAGGTTTAACCGGTAAAGCCGCCGATGCTGCACTTGGTTTGGCACATATTACCGTGAATAAAAATGCGATTCCAAACGACCCAGAAAGCCCATTTGTGACTTCTGGTATCCGTATTGGCGCGCCAGCCATTACTACACGTGGCTTTAAAGAAGAAGAGGCTAGAATCGTTGCGAATCTGATTGCCGACGTATTGGATAACCCAACGGATGAAGCTTTGATTGCAGCCACCAAAGAAAAAGTGCATGCGTTAACTGCCAAGTTTCCTGTATACGGCGCATAACTTAAGCTGAGAAATCAAAAGTGAAATGCCCTTTTTGCGGTGATGCCGATACCCAAGTCATTGATTCTAGAGTCAATGATGAGGGTAACTCTATTCGCCGCAGACGCAAATGTGTGGCTTGCGATAAACGTTTTACCACTTATGAAACGGCTGAGTTGCATATGCCGCAAGTGGTAAAACAAAACGGCACGCGCGAAGAGTTTAATCGCGAAAAATTGCGCTTATCTTTTACTCGCGCTTTGCACAAACGCCCTGTACCTACAGAGTATGTAGACCGCGCGCTGGATCATATTGTGCAAAAAATGTTGAGCTTGGGTGAGCGTGAGGTGCCTGCACGAGATTTAGGTGAAAGTGTGATGCAAGAACTAAAGCTAATGGATAAAGTGGCTTATATTCGTTTCGCTTCGGTATACCGCAGTTTTTCAGATGTGGATGACTTTAATAATGTTATCCGTGATTTATAAATTATTTAATTAGAATAGGCATCAAAGACAAATGAAATTTATCAATATTTCTTCTATCGCTTTGGCTGTGTTTACCGTGCTGTTAACCATTGTGTTTTTTACTTGGTGGGCATTTAAAGACAAAGTGGTGTTTGGTGCCGAAAAGTTTGATCAAACCAAATGGATGCAGCACGTAGCGACTATTGAGCAAGAGTGTAAACGTGGTGATATGGCGTATGATTTGCAACAAAACATTCTAACTAAAGGCGTGCGCAAAGAAGCAGTGATGGCTTTATTAGGTCGCCCAAGTATTGAAGAAGTCAATGAAAAATCGAACGCGATTGAGTACGACTTAGGCAAATGCATGCACGTGTATCATGGCTTGTTGATATTTTTTGACCAAAATAATCAGCTATTGCAAAGCCGTATTTCGTCGCATTAGTTTATGTTTAGTGCCAGCGACCATGTTTATATGACACGTGCGCTGCTGCTAGCAGAGCAGGGTTTATATAGCACTATGCCCAACCCCCGTGTGGGTTGCGTGCTTGTAAAAAATGACCAGATAATCGGCGAAGGCGCCCATTTAAAAGCCGGTGAACCGCACGCTGAAGTACTTGCGCTGCGTCAGGCTGGTGAGCAAGCAAGAGGCGCGACCGCCTATGTAACGCTAGAGCCCTGCAGCCATACAGGCCGCACACCGCCTTGCGCTGATGCCTTGGTTAAAGCTGGTGTGAGTAAAGTCATCGCCGCCATGCAAGATCCTAATCCTTTAGTGGCTGGCAATGGTTTAGCTTATTTGCAGGCGAATCAGATTGAAGTGGCTAGTGGGTTAATGCAAGCACAAGCGCAAGCACTCAATCCTGGTTTTATCTCACGCATGACGCGAAAATTGCCTTATGTACGTTGCAAAATCGCCAGCAGTTTAGATGGCAAAACCGCGCTTAATAATCATCAAAGCCAATGGATTACCAGCGAACATGCACGGTTAGATGTGCAAAAATGGCGCGCGCAATCGTGTGCCATATTAACGGGAATTGGCACCGTTTTAAGTGATAACCCCAGCATGACTGTGCGTAGTTTAGAAAATA
>JAZKDM010000006.1:0-7023 GCA_040387535.1 Pseudomonadota bacterium
GAAGCCTTGCTGGTAGTGCCAATTAGCTTGATTGTGGCCTATGGCTTATTGCGGCTATCAGCATCCTTATTTGCAGAGATGCGCGAGTTGATTTTTTCTAAAGTGACTGAAAATGCGGTGAGGCAAGTGGGTTTGCAAGTATTTAACCATTTGCATGCCTTGTCATTACGCTTTCATCTCACGCGCCAAACCGGTGGCTTAACACGCGATATTGAGCGCGGTACACGTGGCATTCAATCGCTGATTTCATTTTCACTTTACAGCATTATTCCAACGCTAATAGAGCTTGCCATGGTGCTGGGCTATTTCTTTTATGCCTATGATATTTGGTTTGTGGTGGTGACTTTTACGGCGCTTTTTTGTTATGTGGTTTTTACCGTGGTGGTAACCGAGTGGCGTACCCATTTTAGACGTGAAATGAATAGTCTGGATTCTAAGGCGAACCAAAGTGCGGTTGATTCATTGATTAACTTTGAAACAGTGAAGTATTTTGGCAATGAGCAGTATGAATCCGCTCGCTATGATGTCAATTTAAAAAAATATGCACAAGCTGCCGTTAAATCGCAAAAGTCATTAGCGTTTTTAAACTTTGGTCAGCAAACCATTATTGTGATTGGCTTGGTTTTTATTTTAGCCTTGGCTAGTCAAGGCGTTGCAAGTGGCAAAATGACCATTGGCGATTTGGTATTGGTGAACGTGTTGATGATTCAATTGTATATTCCGCTCAATTTTTTAGGTGTTCTTTATCGTGAAATGAAGCAATCGCTGACAGATATAGACAAAATGTTTAATTTGCTTGAAACGGATCAAGAAATTGCAGATGAGCCAAATGCGCTTGCGTTAGTAATTAAATCACCCGAATTAGGCCCACACGTTTGTTTTAAAGACGTTTGTTTTTATTACGAACAAAACCGTGGCATATTAAATCATGTGTCTTTTGAAATACTGCCAGGCCAAACAACAGCGGTTGTGGGTCACAGTGGCGCAGGTAAAAGTACCTTATCTCGCTTATTGTTTCGCTTTTACGATGTGCAATCGGGGGCGATTTATTTAGATGGTCAAAATATTAAAGCAGTTAAACAAGCAAGCTTAAGGCAGGCTGTTGGCATTGTTCCGCAAGATACGGTGCTATTTAACGACACAATTGGGTTTAATATTGCCTACGGTAAACCTGACGCCAGCCAAGCCGAAATCGAAGCGGCTGCAAAATCTGCACAAATACATGACTTTATTATGAGCCTACCAAAAGGCTACAGCACCGATGTGGGAGAGCGAGGCTTAAAACTATCTGGTGGCGAAAAACAGCGCGCAGCGATTGCAAGAACCTTACTAAAAAATCCTGCACTATTGGTATTTGATGAAGCCACATCTGCACTAGATTCTGAAACAGAACGCACCATTCAAAAAGAATTGAATGAGCTTGCCAAAAACCACACCACTTTAATTATTGCGCACAGGCTTTCAACTATTACGCATGCCCATCAAATTTTAGTTATGTCAGCAGGGCAAATTATTGAGCGGGGTACGCATGAATCATTGTTAATGCTGGGTCAACGCTATGCGGAGATGTGGCGAGTGCAGCAATCTCAAGGCCAGTCATCCCCAATTCTGCAATAAATAGCTTTGTATTAAATGGCTATGCAAAATAGCCATGGATTAATATGCTGCTATAAAACTAACCTTGATTAGGCTTTGCGTTTTAATGACAGCGCATTGACGCAATAGCGAAGCCTGCTAGGCGCGGGGCCATCAGGAAACACATGGCCTAAATGCGCATCACAAGTATTGCAGGTAATTTCTACACGCATGCGACTTAGGCTTTCATCGCTATAGTAAGCAACATTGTTTGGATTAATAGGCTGAGTAAATGATGGCCAGCCTGTGCCAGAATCAAATTTTTCTGTTGAATCAAATAACAAGGTATCGCAACAAGCACAGGCATAAACGCCTGCTTCAAAGTGTGTACACATGGGCGAGCTAAAAGGGCGCTCTGTTCCCGAATTGCGCGTCACTTCATACACATCATCTGGCAATAAGCTGCGCCATTGCATACCCGTTTTAACAATGCGTTGTTCAGCAGTTGGGTTGCCTTGAGTCACAAATTTTTCTATATCTTGCCAAGTAAGCATTTAAGTATCCAAAAAGTTAAAGTTGTTAACAACACATATGTGATGCGGCATTCAAAAACTAGTTCTGTTGATTGACTTCATTAATTACAAATAATCACGTCAGTGCGCATATTACCTTAGACCTTTGCGCCAGCCGAAATATAACTTAATTTATAACAAAAATACAAAATTTCGTCATTCCCGCGAAAGCGGGAATCCATTTTAATCAATCACTTAGATGGATCCCCGCTTTCGCGAGGATGACGAGGTTGTGAGTTTTTAGGCTTGAAATCGTTTCGTAAAAAAAGCTACCAAATGAACTTCATTACCCAATAGTGGCCTTAAAAAGGGCTTTACTTCACAAATATATTGAATCAATAAGGATACATCATGAGTAGTAATCAACTCAGTAAAGCTGATCGCATGCGAGGCGCACTGTGGGGTATGTTTATTGGTGACGCTTTGGCGATGCCTGTACATTGGTACTACAACATTGCCGCACTATGGCAAGAATTCGGTCAAATTCGTGATTATCAAGCACCAAAGGCGCATCATCCTAATTCTATTATGGCGCTTGCAAACACAGGTAAAGCGGGGCGTGGTTCGCAAGAGGGCGATATTGTGGGTAATGTCATTTTAAAAGGTAAAAAAAAGCATTGGGGTCAAGCTAATCGCCATTACCATCAAGGCATGCAAGCAGGCGATAACACTCTTAATTTGTTGTGCGCACGCGTCTTATTGCGCTCTTTAAATACCAACGGTCATTACGATTCAACCGTTTTTTTGCGTGAATATATCCGTTTTATGACAGAGCCAGACCAGCACAACGACACTTACGCAGAATCTTACCATCGCGACTTTTTTGCTAATTACGCAAGCGGCGTTACGCCCGAAAACTGCGCAGGGGCAGAGGGCCATGACACCGCCTCAATAGGTGGATTGGTTAGCTTACCTTTAGTGATTATGGCTACTTTAGGTGATGGTGATTTAGCCACTACCAATGCGGCTGCTCTCAAACAGCAACGTCTTACGCACCGCTCATCTCTGCTGGAGCAACACACGCTTGAATTAAGTCAGTTACTGTTTCATATTTTTCAGAATCCCAACCCAGATACTGAGCAGCTTGCTTGCACAGCCGCAGGCAAGCTTGGTTTTCCAGCTGCTCAAGTTATTGAGAAAGTACGCCGCAACAAAAGCTCAGATCTAGAAATTATTGGCGGCACACTCAGCCCAGCCTGCTACATCGATCAATCGTTTCCATCCGTACTATATCTAGCCGCCCGCTACCATGATGATTTTGAAAGCGCATTGATTGCAAACACCAATGTTGGTGGCGATAATTGCCATAGAGGCGCCGTGCTAGGCGCAATACTGGGTGCAGCTTTGGGCGTTGAAGCAATTCCTAGGCGCTGGATTAACGGCTTAACGGCGCATGATGCATTGAATGATGAAATTGAGATGTTTATTGCGCAATATGTTTAAAAATATTTGCTTTGCTAGATGGTTACAAGGTTCATGTAAAAATATAGAAAAATGATTTTGATTAAAAACTAAGCCTCTGACTAAAAACCTCTGTCAGAATTTTCACCACTTGAATTAACCTAGTCTGAATATAAGGAGGGTGAAAATAATTTTTGCAAACGTAAACTTAAGAGCATCAGCATTAAGAATATTTCTAGTCCTAATGCTTAGCTCTTATTAATTTTAAATTAGATTAAAAATTAAAACTTCCAATTGACACTTACTTTGAGAGTTTGAAAAGCAAAGTCTTCTTCACTTCCTTGTTGAATAGTGCCGCCCGATGCTGCGTTACCAAATGCCGCAAGTGCTCCTCCAGCTTGACCACTAAAGCGTGCTTTGTAACCAGAGTCGCCTAAATTGTAATGCAAGAACTCAATACCTACAGTCATTTTATCGTTTACTAAATAGTCTGCACCCAAACCTAATACATAACCAATACCGCTACCATCCTTACCATTGTCGCCACGGAATGCGCCTGAATTTCCTTCCCAACTGTATTTAACATCACCATACGCAAGACCTGCTGTCACAAATGGCAATATTGGTGATTCATTTGCATAACCCAAACGACCACGCAATGACGCTAAAGTCTTCAATTCACGGCGTTCGATGTAAGTCGCTGGCGTAGCTGAAAACGCGCTTTGTTCTTCTGATATGTTGGCGTAAGAGATATCTCCAATGACGCCATATACAAGATTATTGCGCTGGAAATTATAGCCAGCGCGCAAACCAAAAGTCTCACCTGCTTCGAATTTTCCATCAAAGTTTTGGCCGAATGCAGTATTAATAGCTGCTGTATTGTTTGTTCCATCCGCGCGTCTAAATTCAAGCTCGCCCGTATCACCCAAATCAAATCCCACACCAAAATCTACACCTGCAAACCCACCACTCCAATTCGTTTCCGCCTGTGAAGAGCCAGCAGATAATGCAATGGCGACACCAATCAATGTTCGAGTAAATGCTTTGTTGCGTTTATTAGATATATCTCGAATATTTTTCATATTTGTGATTCCTTTTTTAAGTTATGTTTCAAATGCCCTGCATTTGTTGTACGCGCATAACTTTCATTTGGATTCACAATTTTTGTTAAATTATTAATATTACTTGCATAAAATTACTTTTTTAAATTCAGCACATTCATAAAAAGCTTATTTACCCTAATGCTATTGTGCACATGACGATTTAGATTTATTGATACCTCAACGCTTCAATCGGGTTAAGCCTTGCCGCTTTGCGGGCAGGGTAGAAGCCAAAGAAAACGCCAATGCTGGCGGCTACGCTGAAGGCAATTAATACTGAATTGGTGGATACAATCACTTCTGCTTGTGTGAATATGCTCACCAATACGGCGCCACCCACGCCAATGCCAATGCCTATTAAGCAACCAACGATTGAAATCACAATGGCTTCTAATAAAAATTGCATCAGAATATCGCGCTGACGTGCGCCGATGGCCATGCGGATGCCGATTTCACGGGTACGCTCGGTGACGGATACCAGCATGATATTCATAATGCCAATACCGCCCACCAGTAAAGAAACGGATGCGATTGCGCCCAAAAGTAGAGACATGGTGCGCGTGGTTTCGGCGGCAGAATTAGCAATCGCTGTTAGGTTGCGCACAGAAAAGTCGCTATCGGCGCCATCGCGAATGTTATGGCGCTGATTTAATAAGCCGTTTATGTCTTGTTCGGCCATGGGCATCACTTTATCGGATTCTGCTTGTACGATAATCTGGCGCACGCTGCCGGGTAGTTGATTACCAAATAATTTACGTTGCGCCGTTGTTAGCGGCACGATAATCGTATCATCTTGGTCGCGGCCATCTAGCGATTGGCCTTTGCTATCTAATACACCCAATATCACAAATGGGCTTTGCTTAATGCGGATGGTTTTGCCTACTGGGTCTACATCATCATCAAAAATATTTTGCGCAACCGTTTTACCAATTAATGCTACGCGTGTCGCAGAGCGAATATCAGAATCGGCAAATGAATAGCCGGATGTTAAATACCATGAACGCACATCTAAATAGCTGGGCGTTGTGCCTAATATGTCGGTATTCCAGTTGTTGCTGCCATACACAATTTGCGCTTTGCCCATGGTAATGGGCGCCACGCCTGCAATGCCCTCAAGCTCAGCAATGGCGTTAGCATCATTCACATTTAATGAAGGCGCATTGCCAGTGGCCGATCTAGCGCCAGCGACTCTGGGCGGGCCAGATAATACAACAAACAAATTGCTGCCCATGGCGCTAATGGAGCGCTTAACAGAGGCCTCAGCGCCTTGCCCAATCGCCATCATCAACACCACCGCACCAACGCCAATCACCATGCCCAGCATGGTTAAAAAGGTACGTAAACGGTTGGCGCCCATGGCGTGCCATGCTTCACCCAACATAGCTGTGAACATTTAAACTACCTCCATTAGCTGGCTATTTGTGAGTGTGTCTTGCACAATTTTGCCATCTAAAAAGCGTACTTGGCGTTTGGCGTGTTCGGCAATATCTGTTTCGTGAGTCACCAGCACAATGGTGATACCTTCTTTATTCAGTTCGCCAAACAGCGTCATAATCTCTTCGCTGGTCACACTATCTAAATTGCCCGTTGGCTCATCGGCAAGGATTAGTCTGGGGTTGTTAACCAGCGCACGTGCAATCGCCACGCGCTGTTGCTGGCCGCCCGAAATTTGATTGGGGCGTGAGTTAATGTGATTGCCTAAGCCCACTTTTTCTAATAGCACTTTGGCACGGGCATGCCGTTCTGGTTTTTCAATGCCTGAATACACCAAGGGCAAGGCAACATTATCTAATAGGCTAGAGCGCGCCAACAGATTAAAACCCTGAAACACAAAGCCGATGGTTTTATTGCGCACGCCAGCGACTGCATTTTCTTCCATCGTGGCAACCGCATGGCCATCCAGCACATATTTACCTTTGGTTGGCTTATCTAAGCAGCCCAAAATATTCATAAAAGTGGATTTTCCAGAGCCAGAAGGGCCCATAATCGCCACATAATCCCCGTTTTCAATACGCAGGTTCACATCTTTAAGCACAGGAAAAGGCCCAGCAGCCGTTTGGTAATCTTTAAATAGATTACTCACTTCAATAACGGCTTTGGCTTCAATATTATTTTTTTGCATAAATTTAGCTTAGAACATTCTTGGCGCGCGTTGTGTACTGCCACCAGCAGGCATTTGTGTGCCAGTTTGCAGTTCACTCACAATCACTTTGTCACCAACCACTAAATCGCGTGCAGTAATAGCAGTAGAGCGGCCATCTGTAATGCCAACTTGCACCCTTACCATTGTTGGTTTTCCATCTCTTAAAATATAGATTTTGCCAGTATTCAAATCTTCCGCTTTATTTCTATTTCTGCCGCCACCGTTTCTTCTT
>JAZKDM010000007.1:0-18310 GCA_040387535.1 Pseudomonadota bacterium
ATGAAATCATTTTGGTGAATTTATCGGGTCGTGGTGACAAAGATATTAACACTGTCGCCAAGTTAGCAAATATAACATTATAAAAATTAAATATATGTCACGTATACAAACCGTCTTTTCAACACTTAAATCAAATAACAAAAAAGCCTTAATACCTTACATCACAGCAGGCGACCCGCATCCTAATCATACGGTTAACTTAATGCATACTTTGGTAAAAACAGGTGCTGATATGATTGAGTTGGGCGTGCCTTTTTCTGACCCAATGGCAGATGGCCCTGTGATTCAGCGCGCAAGTGAGCGCGCCTTGGTGCATAAAGTCGGCCTATCTAAAGTGCTGCAGATGGTTGCCGAATTTCGCCAGAAGGATGACAAAACGCCCATTATATTAATGGGTTACGCAAATCCAATTGAGGCGATGGGCATTGGTAAGTTTACGCAGCTAGCAAAAACGGCAGGTATCGATGGTGTAATCACGGTAGATTATCCGCCCGAAGAATGTAAAGATTTTATTAGTCAGCTGCAAGCCAACGGCATGGACAGTATCTTTTTATTATCACCAACATCTGACGCCGCTCGTGTGGAGTTAATCGTGAATCAAGCCAGTGGCTTCTTGTACTACGTTTCGCTTAAGGGCGTAACAGGCTCTGCTAATCTAGATATTGAAGAGGTGAAATCGCGTGTGGCAGAAATTCGCCACAAAACTAATTTGCCAATTGGCGTTGGTTTTGGTGTAAAGGATTCAATCACCGCTAAAAATGTAGCGGCGTTTGCGGATGCTGTTGTGGTTGGTAGCCGCATGGTACAGGCTATCGAAAATTCAAATGACGACAATTTAGTAGAAAATGTTAGCCAGTTAATGATGGAATTGCGCACTGCAATTGACGCTTAGAAATTGATGCTTAAGGAGTAAAAAAATGAGTTGGTTAGATAAAATTCCGCAGAAAATTCAACGAGTTGTTGGTGCTGTACAAAAGAAAAACGTGCCAGAAGGCCTTTGGAGTAAATGTGACTCTTGCCAATCGGTTTTGTATAAAACCGATTTAGAATCCAATGCCGAAGTGTGCCCAAAATGTGCGCATCATAATCGTATTGGCGCCCGCGCAAGGTTGAATCAGTTACTTGACCCGAATACAAAAACAGAATTACGCACTGAAATTGGCGCCAATATTGAGCCGATTGACCCCTTAAAATTTAAAGACAGCAAAAGCTACGCAGAGCGTATGAAAGCGGCCCAAAAAGAAGTGGGCGAGAAAGATGCTTTGATTGTGATGCAAGGCAAAATTCTTGGTGTTAATGTTGTGGTTGCCGCTTTTGAGTTTAAGTTTATGGGCGGCTCTATGGGCTCTGTGGTGGGTGAGCGTTTTGTGCGCGGCATTGATGCGGCGATTAAAAGCAAATCGGCATTTATTTGCATTTCGGCCAGCGGCGGCGCGCGTATGCAAGAAGGCTTGCTATCATTGATGCAAATGGCCAAAACCAGCGCCGCATTGACCAAATTATCTCAAGCAGGCTTGCCTTATATTTCGGTGTTAACCGACCCAACCATGGGTGGCGTATCGGCGAGTTTTGCTATGTTGGGCGATATTATTATTGCGGAACCCAACGCCTTAATTGGCTTTGCAGGGCCGCGCGTCATTGAACAAACCGTACGTGAAACCTTGCCAGAAGGCTTTCAGCGTGCTGAGTTTTTAGTCGAACACGGTGCTGTTGATTTGATTATCGATCGCCGTGAGATGCGCCAACGATTAGCCGGCATGTTGTCCAACTTAATGAAGATCCCTAAAGCGGCTTAGTCTTATTATCAACGAGTTTTAATTCTGCATTTTAATCATCCGTGACTAACTCTACACTTAAGCCAGCGACTGCACAGCAGTGGCTGGCTTATATCGAAGCTTTGCATCCTAAATCTATTGCCATGGGTTTAGAGCGCGTTAGCGCTGTCGCCAAAAACTTACACATTAAACCAAGCTTCCCTATTATCACGGTTGCTGGCACTAATGGTAAGGGTTCTACTTGCGCCATGCTAAGCCAAGTTTACACAGAGGCTGGCTATGTAGTGGGTTGCTATACATCGCCCCATTTGCTGCGTTATAACGAACGTGTGCGTATCAATCAGCAAGATATAGCCGATAGTGATTTATGCACGGCTTTTGAGGCCGTTGAAAAGGCGCGTGGGAGTATTGCATTAACCTATTTTGAAATGGGCACGTTAGCCGCCATGTGGCATTTTTGCCAATCAAAAGTTGATGTGGTCGTGATGGAAGTGGGCTTGGGTGGCAGGTTAGATGCGGTGAATATATTTGAGCCAGCATGCTGCATTGTGACCACCATTGATTTGGATCACATGGAATATTTGGGTGATACTCGAGAGAAAATTGGCTTTGAGAAAGCGGGTATCTTTCGCCAAAATGTACTAGCAATCTGTGGTGACGAAAATCCGCCAAACAGTTTAGTAGATTATGCCAAGCAAATTAAGGCACCATTAAAATTAATCAATCGTGATTTCGCTGTAAAAAAAGTAGTCAATGGTTGGCAATACAGTGAGAACAAAGAAGATTTGTTGCTGCCTGATTTAGGCTTACAAGGTGAGTTTCAGCTCAATAATGCCGCTTGTGTCGTTTGTGCCGTACAACATATGCAGGCGGTACTACCTGTTAAATACAATCAAATCTGCAATGCCCTGCAAGCCGTTACTTTGATAGGGCGCTTCTACCTGATTCAGTCAAATCCAAATATTATTGTTGATGTGGCACATAATCCACATGCCGCTTTGTCGCTAGCCCACAACTTGCAAGCCACTGTTTGCGCAGGTAAGACTTTAGCGGTGTTTGCCATGCTGGCAGATAAAGATATTAATGGCGTGATTCAAGCTGTTTCGCCGCACATCAGTCAATGGTTTATTGCGGATAACCATAGCGTTCGCGGTGCAAAAGCTCAAGATTTGCATAATAAGTTGATTCAGCACAATCCAAATGCAGCAATCGAATTGTTTGTAGATGTCGCATCAGCGCTGGATGCAGCCTGTAAAATTGCGGCTAAAAATGATAGAATTATTGTGTTTGGTTCGTTTTACACTGTTGCTGATGCGATTGCACATATTTCCAGTAAAGAGATTGAATAATCTATTTATTGAATATTTGTTTAAATCGGCAACTTCAACCCCATTATAATTATTCACTAGCGTAGGGCTGAAAGTTAAATATGCAAAAAGACGCACCTAATGATCAAGAGCTAACCTTAAAAAAACGTGCACGTCGCCGTTTAGTAGGCGCCATTGCACTGGTATTATTGATGATTATTGTGCTACCAATGATTTTAAAAGATAGGTCCGTTACCGCGCCTACTGAAGAAGTCACTATTACTTTATCCAATCAAAATACACCTACTGAAGCGGCGCCATCTGATTTCAATTCTAATATCGTGCCAGCAGAAGAGGTTCCGCTTAATAGTGATTCAGTAGTTGATGAGCCTGTAAGCCAAGCCGAGCAGGTGCCAGAAGCGCCAGATGCTGAATTAAAAGCCGCACCTGATAGTGAGCCCAAAGTAGCATTGGTTCAACCTAAAACAGAAGCGCCAAAAGCAGCAGACAAGAAAATTGCGAATAGCCCTAAATTTTATGTGCAAATTGGCGTGTTTTCAGATGAGGCTAATGTTAAACAATTACAAGCAAAACTAAGCGATTTGGGCTACCCCTCACAAACCGAAAAGATTGATACAGCAAAAGGTAAAAAAATTCGCCTGCGTACCCATTTGTTAGGTGAGCGTAACGAAGCCGCCATTGCACTGCAAAACATAAAAGATGCAGGCCTAACTGGCATGGTAGTTAGCCAATAATTGGTATTTACTGCGTGATGACCAGCTTTGATTACACGGTTTTTATCATTATCGGTGCTTGCATCATTATTAGTATGATGCGCGGCGCGGTGCGTGAAATGCTGTCGATTATTGGTTGGTTAGCTGCATTTTATGTGGCTAAAACGTATTCTACTCAATTAGTGCCTTTGTTGCCGCAAGATATCCCCACCGATTCATTGCGTGTATTAGCCGCATTTTTAATTTTGTTCTTAGGCGTATTACTAGTAGTAAGCCTGCTATCAATAGCACTCTCTAGCATTTTGGAGAAAATTGGTTTAAGTTGGCTAAATCGCTTTTTTGGCGCATTATTTGGGTTCGCAAAAGGCCTATTGATTGTATTTGTTTTGGTTTTTTTGGCCGGTTTAACCAGTATTCCTAAAGATGCGCGTTGGACAAATGCGATGTTTAGCTCTCCATTAGAAGCCTTAGTGAAAGCGGCACTGCCTTTTATGCCGCAAAAAGTAGCCCAGTACGTTAAGTACGACTAAATGAAGTTGGTATTAAGCTAATTGGTTGGCAAAATATTGACTTAAGATTTTTCATTCAAATAGTACGCATTTAAAAGTAGTACACGTTAAGAAGTTTATTGTTGTAGTTAAAACCGGTTTGTTTAAGGAAATTCATATAT
This sequence comes from Pseudomonadota bacterium, assembly GCA_040387535.1. Lineage (GTDB taxonomy): Bacteria > Pseudomonadota > Gammaproteobacteria > Burkholderiales > Methylophilaceae > Methylotenera_A. The sequence goes on from JAZKDM010000007.1 coordinate 4,487, forward strand.
GTGCGGAATTATAGGCATTGTCGGCAAAAACCCAGTCAATCAGTTGTTATATGATGGCCTCTTGGTGTTGCAACATCGCGGGCAAGATGCAGCAGGTATCGTTACCTGTGATGGCAATACGTTCTTTATGCACAAAAATAATGGCTTGGTGAAAGATGTTTTTCAAACGCGTCATATGCGTAGTCTTGTAGGCAATGCTGGTATTGCGCATGTGCGCTATCCAACAGCAGGCTCTTCAAGTGCGGCAGAAGCACAACCGTTTTATGTGAATTCACCTTTTGGCATCGTGCTTGGGCATAACGGTAATTTAACCAATTCTGAGCAATTAAAATCAGAAATGTTTCGCCAAGATTTACGCCATATCAATACCAACTCAGACTCCGAAGTACTTTTAAATGTATTAGCACACGAAATTGAAAAAACCTCGCGTAATGCGGTATTAAATACTGATATGGCTTTTGATGCTGTTTCTGGCGTACACAAACGCTGCAAAGGCGCTTATGCCGTAGTGGCCATGATTGCTAACTTTGGTTTGCTGGCGTTTCGCGATCCAAATGGTATTCGCCCACTGGTTATCGGTAAATTAGATACCGATAAAGGCACTGAATATATTGTGGCTTCTGAAAGCGTGGCCTTGGACGTATTAGGTTTTCAATTGATGCGCGATGTAGAGCCAGGTGAGGCGGTATTTATTGATATGGATGGTAATTTATTCAGCCGCCAATGTGCTGAAGCGCCAACTTTAACGCCCTGCATTTTTGAATATGTGTATTTAGCGCGCCCAGATTCAGTGATTGATGGCGTATCGGTATACCAAACCCGTTTAGATATGGGTACCACGCTGGCCGCAAAAATTAAACGTGAATGGAGTCATTTAAAAATAGATGTGGTGATTCCGATTCCTGATACCAGTCGCCCCAGCGCGCTACAAGTCGGCATTTCGTTAGGCTTAGATTACCGCGAAGGCTTTATTAAAAATCGCTATATTGGCCGTACCTTTATTATGCCTGGCCAAGCTTTGCGTAAAAAATCGGTGCGCCAAAAACTAAACCCAATCGGCATTGAGTTTAAAGGCAAAAATGTTCTGCTGGTAGATGATTCAATTGTGCGCGGCACTACCTCGCAACAAATTGTACAAATGGCGCGCGATGCTGGAGCTAATAAAGTGTATTTTGCTTCTGCAGCGCCACCAGTGCGCTTTCCAAACGTATATGGTATTGATATGCCAAGCCGCGATGAATTGTTGGCAACCGGCCGTACCGATGAGCAAATCTGCCAAGAGATTGGTGCCGATGCGCTTATTTATCAGGATTTAGATGCCTTGGTAGAGGTGATTGCTCAATCGAACCCCAAAATGCGTGTATTTGACTGCAGCTGTTTTGATGGAAAATACGTCACAGGTGATGTGGATGCGGCTTATTTAAATCGAATAGAATCAGCGCGTGGCGATTTTAACAAAAAGCAAAAGCCTAGTAACTCTAGTACGCAGCTTGATTTGAATTTAATTGATGCAGAGGAAGATGAAGCGGTAGAGCAGGTTTCTTAAGCAAGCCATAGCTGTTACTCAGGCTTTATAACAAATCAAGGGTAACCCAAACGGGCCATATATATAAAGTGAAATTGCCTTAGAATTCGAATCTTAGAGTTCGAGTCTTAAAATCGATTTCGACTTAATATATAGATTAAGAGCATCAATGATTCCGTTTAATAAGATATACCTTACTGGTAACGAGATTGAATATATTCGCCAATCGCATGATACTGGCAATCTTTCTGGTGATGGTGTCTTTACGCACAAAGCAAGCCAATGGCTAGAAGCGCAAACAAAAGCGCACAAAGTCCTCATCACACATTCCTGCACAGCCGCACTTGAAATGGCAGCGTTGCTAGCTGATATTCAGCCTGGTGATGAAGTTATTATGCCTTCCTACACGTTTGTTTCTACCGCAAACGCTTTTGCTTTGCGTGGTGGTGTGCCTGTATTTGTGGATATTCGTGCAGATACTCTTAATATTGATGAAGCATTGATTGAGGCCGCAATTACGCCACGCACCAAGGCGATTGCACCAGTGCATTACGCAGGCGTGGGTTGCGAGATGGACACCATTATGCAAATTGCCAAAAAGCACAATTTGCTGGTCATTGAGGATGCGGCGCAAGGTGTGATGGCAACTTACAAAGGCCGCGCATTAGGCTCAATTGGCCATATTGGCGCTTATTCTTTTCACGAAACAAAAAATATTATTTCAGGTGAGGGCGGCGCCATACTCATTAATGATGAGCAATTTTCAGCTCGCGCCGAGATCATTCGTGAAAAAGGCACTAATCGTAGCCAGTTTTACCGCGGGCAAGTGGATAAATATACATGGCAAGATATAGGCTCTTCTTACTTGCCAGGTGAAGATACGGCGGCGTTCTTGTTTGCTCAACTAGAGCACGCGCAAGATATAACTAATAAGCGTTTGGCTATTTGGCAAAAGTATCACGATGCCTTTGAAGTATTAGAGCAAAAAGGTGTTTTAAGGCGACCTATTATTCCAGCAGAATGTGAGCATAATGCACATATGTACTATATTTTGCTAGACTCGCTAGCGCAAAGGACTCAATTAATTCAACAGTTTAAAAAGCAAGACATTCATCCTGTTTTTCATTATATTCCGCTACATAGCGCGCCAGCTGGTAAGCAATTTGCGCGTACGCATGGTGTTCTAACGCATACAGAGAATCTTTCTGAGTGTTTGTTGCGGTTGCCGCTATGGGTAGGTTTAGGCGAGCAGCAAAATGCAGTGCTGAAGGTGATGGGGGTTTAACTTGATTGATGCAAATAGTCTACTTAAAGCTGTTGACAGGCTTTTTTAAAAGGCGTTAAATGTAATTGCGCTGATTTGAGTGGCCAACTTTAAACAAAGCCTTACTCAGCTTGCGAGCGCATAATAAATTCTGCTAAAGCGAGAGCCAAAACCCGTTTTAGCTTATTCTTTAGCTAACACGGGTTTTTTAACGCCCATAATATTTGCCTACATATAAAAGTGATTTGACATTATGACGACTAATAAAACGTATCATCCTGAGACTATAAGCTTGCGAGCTGGCACAGAAACAACAGAATTCGGTGAAAATTCTGAGGCATTATTTTTGAATTCCAGTTTTAAATTTAAAAACTCAGCTCAAGCAGCGGCACGTTTTGGCGGTACAGAGCCAGGTAATATTTACTCACGCTTTACCAACCCAACTGTCACCATGTTCCAAAATAAATTGGCTGCGCTAGAAGGCGCAGAGCAGTGCGTGGCTACATCTAGCGGCATGTCAGCTATTCTGGCGTGCGTAATGGGTTTGTGCAACGCTGGCGATCACGTTGTGGCATCACGCAGTGTGTTTGGCACAAGCGTGCAATTGTTTGGCAATATACTCAAGCGCTGGGGTTTGGAAGTCACTTTTGTGTCTTTGACTAATCCAGCTGAGTGGCAGGCGGCTATAACGCCTAAAACCAAATTATTTTTTGTTGAAACGCCATCTAACCCCTTGACTGAAGTATGTGATATTCAAGTTTTAGCGGATATTGCCCATCAGGCAAACGCCTATTTGGTGGTGGATAATTGCTTTTGCACACCCGCCATTCAAAAGCCTTTAGATTTAGGCGCTGATATCATTATTCACTCTGCCACTAAATATATTGATGGGCAGGGTAGATGCTTGGGTGGCGCCGTGCTTGGTAGCAAAACGCTAATGGAGCCGGTATATGCATTTTTGCGCACAGCGGGCGTTACCATGAGTGCATTTAATGCTTGGGTATTTTTAAAGGGTTTAGAAACGCTGCATATCCGCATGGAAGCGCATGCGCGCAAAGCCTTAGCATTAGCCACTTGGTTAGAAGCGCAACCACAAGTAGCGCGCGTTTATTATCCTGGCTTGGCTTCACACCCACAGCATGCCTTAGCGATGAAGCAGCAGCTAAGTGGTGGCGGCATTGTGAGTTTTGAAGTAACACCCAAAGCAGGCCAAACCAAGCAAGAGGCAGCATGGGCGCTAATTGACTCAACTGAGCTGATTTCGATTACGGCCAACTTGGGTGACGCAAAAAGCACCATCACGCATCCTGCCACCACAACGCACAGCCGCATTACCGCTGAGGCCAGATTAGAGGCAGGTATTAGCGATAATTTAGTTAGAATTGCAGTTGGTTTAGAGCATGTAGACGATTTAAAAGCGGATTTACGTTTTTAAATGGATGTCTTTAACTAAGCAGTTTAAAGTAGATGATAATGGCGTGTATATTCACGTGCATGATTTAAATTCGTTTATTTCGAACCTAGTATGTGATATATTTCAAGGCTATTTTTATATCACAAAAACATTAAAACTTGCCTAAAAGTAAGATTTAATTAAATAATTAAGCTTCAATTTAAATAAAGTTTTGTTAAAACTGAATTTATGTTTTTAAGTCGAAGTTTTATTACCTTTTTAACTATTAATCGTTGCTTAACTCATTTAGGTGACACTTTTACAGGAATTGCAACATGGCAGCATCGCTCGAAACAATCAGCAACTTAGAACGTCGCATAACAGTTAAAGTACCGTTGGCACCGCTTGAAGGCCAGATTAAACAAAGGCTGACTCAAATTTCTCGCACCGCTAAATTTGCTGGTTTTAGACCAGGAAAAGCGCCAATTGGCTTGGTTAATCAACATTATGGTGATCAAGTGCGTGATGAAGTCTACTCGCAAGCGGTTGAAACAAGTTTTGGTAGCGCTGTAGAAGAAAATAAATTGCGTGTGGCTGGTTTTCCGAATATTGAGCATAAACCATTCGCTGAAGCGGCAACAGACTTTGAGTACACCGCTACATTTGAAGTGTTCCCTGAAGTAAAAGTAAATGATTTAAGCAAGCTTAAAATTGAAAAACCTACATTAGAAGTATCTGAAGCCGATGTTGAAAAAACCTTGGAAGTGCTGGTTAAACAGCGTGTGACTTTTGAGCCTGTTAAGCGCGCAGCTAAAAAAGGTGATCAAATTAATGTGGTGTTAGTAGCTAGCATTGATGGTGAGCAAGTAGAAAGCACTGGCGAAACAGGTATTGACTTAGTGCTAGGCGAACCAGGCCGTATTGCCGAATTTGATGACAATTTAGCTGGTGGCAAAACAGGCGCAACTAAAGTGTTTGAAATTAGCTACCCAGCAGATCATAACCCAGCGCAATTAGCAGGTAAAACGGTGAGTTATGCGGTTACTTACAATCAAGTTTCACAGCCAGTATTGCCAGAAATTGATGCAGACTTTGCAAAAAGTTTAGGCATTGATGACGGCGATGTTAAAAAAATGCAGGCTGAAATCAAAGCGAGCTTAGAACAGGAAGTTGAAAAGCGTTTAAAAGCGCGTGTTAAAGAGCAAGTATTCCAAGCTTTAGTGGCTGATTCAAATATTGAAACGCCAAAAGCGTTGGTAAATGCTGAAATTAATCGCATGATGCAACAAACAGCGCAAAACTTACAACAGCGCGGTATGGATCCTAAAGCGATTCAACTTGAGCCAGCGATGTTTGAAGAGCAAGCTAAACGCAGTACAGCATTACGTTTGATTTTAAGCGAGATGGTCAATACTAATAACTTACAAGCAAGTGCTGATCAAGTGCGCGCAATGGTGGATACCTTTGCACAAAGTTTTGAAAAACCAAGCGAATTAGTGAGCTGGTACTATGCTGATGTAAAACGCCTAGATGAGCCAGCCGCTTTAGCTACAGAAGAAAATGTAGTGAATTGGGTGCTAGATAAGGCAAAAGTGACTGCCAAAAAAATCAAGTTTGATGAATTAATGGCTGGTCAATAGGTCAATCTTATATCAGCGTAAAACTGGTAACAGCGTATAAATTAGGATTAGCAAACAGCATGTTCAATAATATAAGTGATTTTAATGTGAATACAAGCAACAATATGGAGCCGCAAGGTTTGGGTTTAATCCCAATGGTAGTAGAGCAAAGCGGCCGTGGTGAACGTTCGTACGATATTTATTCGCGCTTATTAAAAGAACGCGTCATTTTTTTGGTGGGTCCAGTGAACGATATGACAGCCAATTTAGTGGTGGCTCAATTGCTATTCCTAGAAGCGGAAAATCCTGATAAAGATATTTCGTTATACATCAACTCACCGGGCGGTTCGGTAACAGCAGGTATGTCGATTTATGACACTATGCAGTTTATTAAGCCTGACGTTAGTACCTTATGTATTGGTCAAGCAGCGAGTATGGGTGCATTTTTACTCGCTTCTGGTGCAAAAGGTAAGCGCTTTAGTTTACCTAATTCACGCGTGATGATTCATCAGCCATCAGGTGGTTTTCAAGGCCAATCTACCGATATTCAAATTCATGCTAAAGAAATCATGTATTTGCGCGGTAAGTTGAATGGTATTTTGGCGCACCACACGGGCAGAACAACGGAAGAGATTGACCGTGATACCGAGCGTGATAATTTCATGAGTGCAGAGCAATCTGTTGAATATGGCATGATTGATAAAGTGATTGAAACGCGCGCACCAGCTGTTTAAAGTGCTTGTTGTTTAAAGTATTATCATTAGAATTATTTAAAAAGTAGTCAGTTAGTTGGGTTAAGGATGTTGAATGGCGACTAAAGCCGAAGGTGAAAAATTACTGTATTGCTCTTTTTGTGGCAAAAGCCAGCACGAAGTTAAAAAGCTGATTGCAGGCCCGTCTGTATTTATCTGCGATGAATGCGTTGATTTATGTAACGACATTATCAAAGAGGAAGTGCAAAGTTTAAGCGATATTAAATCGACTGATAAATCATTGCCTACGCCGCAAGAAATTTGTGCGATTCTAGATCAGTACGTTATTGGCCAAACCCAAGCGAAGAAAAATCTTTCAGTTGCGGTATATAACCATTACAAGCGCCTTGGTCACAATCATATTTCACAAAACACAGTGAAAGACGATGTTGAAATTCAGAAAAGTAATATCTTACTGATTGGGCCAACAGGTTCAGGCAAGACTTTATTGGCGCAAACATTAGCGCGCATGTTGGATGTGCCGTTTGTAATGGCGGACGCAACCACACTAACCGAAGCAGGCTATGTAGGCGAAGACGTTGAAAACATTATGCAAAAATTATTGCAAAAATGTGATTACGACGTTGAAAAAGCGCAGCGTGGCATTGTGTATATCGATGAAGTGGATAAAATTTCACGTAAATCGGATAACCCATCCATCACTCGTGACGTATCTGGTGAAGGCGTACAGCAAGCATTGCTTAAACTAATCGAAGGTACGATTGCTTCTGTACCGCCACAAGGTGGCCGTAAACATCCAAATCAAGAGTTTGTGCAATTAGACACCACCAATATTCTATTTATTTGCGGTGGCGCATTTGATGGTTTAGATAAAGTCATCCGTAGACGCTCTGAAAAAGGCGGCATTGGCTTTGGCGCCGAAGTAAAAAGTAAAGACGATATGCGTGAAGTCGGTGCTGTATTGCGCGATGTAGAGCCAGAAGATTTAATCAAATTTGGCTTGATTCCAGAGTTTATTGGCCGTTTACCAGTGGTTGCAACACTAGAGTCATTAGATGAAGCAGCATTGATGACTATTTTGGTTGAGCCAAAAAATGCATTAACCAAGCAGTATATGAAGCTGTTTAAAATGGAAGGCGTAGACCTTGAGTTTAGAGAGTCAGCCTTGCTATTGATTGCTAAAAAAGCCTTAGAGCGCAAAACAGGCGCGCGCGGCTTACGTTCAATTTTAGAGCATTCATTGCTTGAAGTGATGTACGATCTGCCATCGATTGAAAACTTAAGTAAAGTGGTGATTGATGAAGGCACCATCAAGGGCGAATCGCAGCCATTGATGATTTTTCAAGATACCCCTAAAAAAGCAGAATCAGCCAGCTAATTAATTAGTTGCCGCTATCGTTAATTTACCTTGTGCTCGCCACAGGGCTATTGCAAATAAAAATAAGTCGTTTATAGTCATTAATACATCAATATTAATTGGATATAAACGATTTATTTCATCATCGCCCTTGAACTATCAAAGTATGTTCCCAACCTAATAGCATAGGCAGCTTGCCTGCTTGATTATGTGTCTATGCGACCTTGAAAGTATTTTATGACAGAACAAACTTTTTCAGATGATTTATCAAAAGCCAACGAGCCAGATGGCTTAATGCCATTATTGCCTTTGCGCGACGTGGTGGTTTATCCCCATCTAGTAATTCCACTTTTTGTAGGGCGTGCAAAATCGGTTAAGGCATTAGAAATTGCATCTGATACCAATAAACAAATCTTGTTGGTGGCGCAAAAGTCTGCCAACAAAGATGAACCTGATGCCGAAGACTTATACGAAATCGGTACACTAGCCACCGTATTGCAAATGCTAAAACTACCAGATGGCACAGTAAAAGTGCTGGTAGAAGGCCTGCATCGTGTACGTGTGTCAGAATTTGTTGAAACAGAAGAGTGCTTTTTAGCGAAAGCCGAAAAAATAGCAGATCCAATTGAAAACGATAGCGAAACAGAAGCGCTGATGCGCACTGTTTTTACGCAGTTTGATCAATACGTTAAATTAAACAAAAAAATTCCACCCGAAATTCTAACTTCACTGGCTACAATCAGTGAGGCAGGGCGCTTAGCGGACACTATTTCTGCGCACTTGACCCTAAAACTAGAAGAAAAACAAAAAATCCTAGAAATGTTAAGCGTAACAGAGCGTTTAGAGCATTTGCTGCATTTGATGGAATCTGAAATTGATATCTTGCAAGTTGAGAAGCGTATCCGCGGCCGTGTAAAACGCCAAATGGAAAAAAGTCAGCGCGAATACTATTTAAATGAGCAAGTAAAAGCCATTCAAAAAGAGCTGGGTGAGCAAGACGAAAATGCCGAATTAGACGACTTAGAAAAGCGTATCAAAGAATCTGGTATGTCTAAAGAAGCGCATGCAAAAGTCAATGCTGAGCTTAAAAAACTGAAAATGATGTCACCAATGTCGGCTGAAGCATCGGTTGTGCGTAACTATATTGATACCTTGGTTAACTTGCCGTGGAAAAAGAAAACTAAGATCAGCAAAGATTTGCAAGCGGCGATGGATATTTTAGATGCTGATCATTACGGACTTGAAAAAGTAAAAGAACGTATTGTTGAGTATTTGGCAGTACAACAGCGTGTTGGCAAGCTCAAAGCGCCAATATTGTGCTTGGTTGGTCCTCCAGGCGTAGGTAAAACTTCACTTGGTCAAAGTATTGCTAAAGCCGTCAACCGTAAATTTATCCGTATGGCACTGGGTGGTGTACGTGATGAAGCGGAAATTCGCGGTCATAGACGCACTTATATTGGCTCAATGCCAGGTAAAGTCATGCAAAGCATGACCAAAGTTGCCGTTAAAAATCCACTATTCCTCTTAGATGAAGTGGATAAAATGGGTCAGGATATGCGCGGCGACCCTTCATCGGCGCTGCTAGAAGTGCTTGATCCTGAGCAAAATCACACCTTTGCCGATCACTATATTGAAGTGGAATATGATTTATCGGATGTAATGTTTGTGGCGACTGCTAATACCATGAATATTCCTGCACCTTTGTTGGATCGCATGGAAATCATCCGTTTGGCTGGTTATACCGAAGACGAAAAAATCAATATTGCAATGAAATATTTATTGCCTAAAGAGCTCAAAACTCACGGTTTAAAACCAGCAGAGGTTAATATTTCTGAGTCTGTAGTTCGCGATATCGTGCGTTATTACACACGCGAAGCAGGTGTACGTCGCCTAGAGCAAGAAATTGCTAAAATCTGCCGCAAGGTTGTGAAAGAATTATTACTCAATCTAACAAATGCAAAAAAATCGCGTCGTGTAGCGGATGCTGATAGCAAAGAAGTAGTAATTAGTGCAGCCAAGAAAATTAGTATTACCTCTAAAAATTTAGAGAAATATCTGGGTGTATACCGTTATGACTACGGCATTGCTGCTAAAGATAACCAGGTTGGGCAAGTTACAGGCTTAGCGTGGACATCGGTTGGTGGTGAGTTACTAACAATTGAAGCGGTGCTACTTCCTGGTAAAGGTAAAACCATCACCACAGGTAAATTAGGTGATGTAATGCAAGAGTCGGTGCAAGCCGCAATGAGTGTGGTGCGTAGTCGTGCAGCGCGCTTGGGCATTGCAGAAGATTTTTATGAGAAAAAAGACATTCATATTCACTTGCCAGAAGGCGCTACACCTAAAGATGGCCCAAGTGCTGGTATTGGGCTAACAACGGCGTTAGTTTCAGTATTAACAGGTATTCCCGCGCGAGCTGATGTGGCCATGACAGGCGAAATTACTTTACGCGGTGAAGTGCTGGCAATTGGTGGTTTGAAAGAGAAGCTGTTGGCCGCGCATCGTGGCGGTATTAAAACCGTATTAATACCAGAATCAAACGTAAAAGATTTAGTGGATATTCCAGATAACATTAAAAGTCAGTTACAGATTCATCCAGTAAAGTGGATTGATCAAGTGCTGGAGTTGGCTTTGGAGAGTGCGCCAAAACCATTGGCAGAAAAAACAGTAGAAATCGCTGCAGTTGTTGCCGAAGTCGCGCCTGACGCCAATGTGCCTGTTACACACTAGTTTTAAAGAGCTAATTAAGTTTATTTGCATTAATTTACGGATTATCTAGCAAAATAGCCTGCAAAGCCTTGACACAGGCTTTTGTAGCTTGATATAAAGTCATAACAGGATGTGCCTGTTATTTAATTAACAACATTAGAGGGGATTACTCGTGAACAAATCAGAATTGATTGATGATATTGCAAAATCAGCTGGCATTTCAAAGGCAGCTGCTGGTCGCGCTTTAGACGCTACTACCGCTGCTATCACTAAAGCACTAAAAAAAGGTGATTTAGTAACTTTAATTGGTTTTGGTTCATTTTACGTTGGTAAGCGTGAGGCTAGAAATGGCCGTAATCCACGTACAGGCGCAACAATTAGTATAAAAGCTGCAAATTCTCCTAAGTTTAGGGCTGGTAAAGCGCTTAAAGATGCTGTAAACTAGCGTTCTTTTAGTGATTAAGCAATTAACCACTAAACACAGTTAGTTTTAAGGCTTTGGTTAATTTAAAGCGATAGCGTATTAAGTTAAATGAGGTCTTAAGTTGTAAAGTGGCACAGGGTGCTTAGCTCAGTTGGTAGAGCGTCGCCCTTACAAGGCGAATGTCAGCGGTTCGACCCCGTTAGCACCCACCAATCACTAACATATATTGCCTCATGATTACTTAAGAGTGCTAGATTCTTTTAGCGCTCTTTAATTTTGAGGGATTTAAGTTTTGCATGATTTAAACCATGCAAATTAAGCAGCAAGAAAACTGGAGTGGTAGTTCAGTTGGTTAGAATACCGGCCTGTCACGCCGGGGGTCGCGGGTTCGAGTCCCGTCCACTCCGCCAACATATAAAAAGCGAGCTTAATAGCTCGCTTTTTTGTTTTCAAATTAGAAGTTTCAAACAAACGATTCAATTTAAACTTAAGCTTAATCTTTAATTTAAATTGTTCTTGATTCAGAAACTTATCTATCTTTGCCATAATCAATAAACTAGGGCCGCTCATACCGGACCGGCATGTTTAAGTGCGCAATTGTTATATAATAGTTGCCGCTAGGTTAATTGCCATTTAGGTTAATTCTCACCCATTAAATTCTGCTTAAGATTTTAGAAAGTTAAGTTATGTTAGATGCGATTCGTAATCACACGCAAGGTTGGTTGGCAAAGGCTATTTTGGCTTTAATCACTATTCCATTTGCATTATTTGGTATTGATTCATACTTTAACGACGCTGGCAGCAATGTCGCTATCGCTAAAGTAAATGGTGAAAAAATTTCTATTCAGGAATACGGTAATGCTATCGACAATGTGCGTAATCGATTGCAATCAGAAGGGCAGAAAGTAGATGCTGCATTGTTAGAAAGTGCAGAGTTAAAGCAATCTGTACTGGATGGTTTGATTACGCGCCGTTTGGTTAACGAAGAGATTCAAAAGTCTAAATTTAAAATTAGTGATGAGCAGTTAAGTACTTATATTTTGGGTATGCCAGAGTTTCAACAAGATGGTAAGTTTTCGGAAGATTTATACCAAAAAACATTGGCACAAAACAAATTAACGGCAAGCAAGTTTGAAAACGATAGGCGAAACGAATTGCTAACACAGCAAGCGCGTGAAGGTTTAGGCTTATTGGTTTCTGTACCCAAAGGCGTAGCCGAACATGCATTAAAATTTGCCTACCAACAACGTGATGTGAGTTTTGCAGAAATCAAAACTGCACAATTTGTATCACAAACCAATGTTACGCCTGCACAAGTAAAAGCGTACTACGATCAGCATAAAGACAAATTTAAGGTGCCAGAGCAAGTTAAATTAGAGTTTGCATTATTATCAGCAGCGGGTTTGGTTGCACAAATGCAAGTAAACGATGCAGAAGTAAAGCAATTCTACGATGAAAATGCGGCCAAGTTTCAAGGGGATGAGCAACGTCAAGCTAGCCATATTTTGATTGGTTTTGGTGTGACTGCAACACCAGAAGAAAAAGCGGCTGCAAAAGACAAAGCAGCTGACATTTTGATGCAACTAAAAAAAGAGCCTTCACGCTTTGAAGAGCTGGCCATTAAGAACTCGCAAGACCCTGGATCGGCTACTAAAGGTGGCGATTTAGGTAGTTTTGGTCGCGGTGCAATGGTAAAGCCGTTTGAAGATACTGTGTTTGCGATGAAGGTTGATCAAATTAGTGATTTGGTTGAATCTGAGTTTGGCTATCACATTATTAAATTAAATGGCATTACAGGCCAATCGTCTTCTTTTGAGAGCATGAAACCACAAATTAAAGGCGAATTGCTGTTTCAAAAAGCGCAAGCTAAATATGCAGAACTGGCGGATGATTTTAGCAATACTGTATATGAACAATCTGGCAGCTTAAAACCGGCGGCCGAAAAATTTGGCTTGCAAGTGCAAACAGGCCCATGGATGAGTCGTGAAGAGGGTGCTAAGTTTTTCAAAAATGATAAATTGATGAGTTTGGTGTTTTCGGACGATGTGTTGAAAGAAAAGCGTAATTCGGAAGCAGTGGAAGTATCACCTAATAATTTGGTTTCAGCGCGTGTATTGGAATACAAACCTGCTGCACCACGTAGTTTTGATGAAGTTAAAGGTGGTATTGAAGCATTATTGAAACTGGAACAAGCTTCTAAAATGACGGCTGAAAAGGGTTTGGCTACACTTGCCAAACTTAAATCGGGCAGTGCAGCGGATGATTTAGATTGGATTCCACCAGTGACTGTTGACCGTAAAAACGCACAAGGTTTAACAGAGTTGGTAATGAAGCAAGCGTTTAAAATTGATACTAGTAAATTACCCGCTTATGCTGGTTATATGGATGGCAACAAGGCTTACACAATTGTGCAAATAAGCCGTGTTGATAGTGCGATTAACGCTGATGAAAAGCAAACCGCTAACGATGAGTTCCAAACAGCCGTGGCAGCCGAGTACATGAGTGCTTATGGTAAATCGCTAAAAGCAAAAGGCGATGTAGTGGTGAATCGTAAATTGTTGGAAACTAATTTAGATAATTAATAAGATTTGTTTGTTTCTAGGATTTATTGTTGATAAAAAAAGCCGATATGAAAATATCGGCTTTTTTTGTTTTGGTGCTTTTTAATCCAGCAGATTAATCTTAAATAAGTGGCTTAATCAATTTGACCTGCTGCAGTAATATTCATACCGCCATCTACATAGGTAATTTCACCTGTAATGCCCGATGCTAGATCACTACACAAAAATGCCGCCGTGTTGCCTACTTCTTCGATGGTGA
>JAZKDM010000007.1:18410-32855 GCA_040387535.1 Pseudomonadota bacterium
GATGCTAGATCACTACACAAAAATGCCGCCGTGTTGCCTACTTCTTCGATGGTGACATTGCGGCGTAATGCGGCATGGCGCTCATTAAAGCCAATCATTTTATCGAAATCAGCAATACCAGAGGCAGCCAGCGTTTTGATAGGGCCTGCAGACACGGCGTTGACACGGATGCCACGTGGGCCTAGGCTTTGTGCTAAATAGCGTACGTTGGCTTCTAAGCTGGCTTTAGCAACGCCCATGACGTTGTAGTTAGGCATTGTGCGCTCTGCACCCAAATAACTTAATGTTAGCAAGCTGCCGTTACGGCCTTGCATCATCGGATAAGCGGCCTTGGCAAGAGCAGAAAAGCTGTATGAGCTAATGTCATGTGCGATGCGGAAATATTCGCGATTAACGGCATCTAAATAGTCGCCATCTAAAGCCACTTTTGGCACAAAAGCCAGTGAATGTACAAGACCGTCTAATCCATCCCAATGTTTGGCAAGCGCTGGAAAGAGGGCGTCAATTTGTGCATCTTCGGCCACATCACATGGCAACACAATTTTAGAATCAAAATCGGCAGCTAAACCCGCTACGCGATCGGCATGTTTTTCCATTTGATAGGTAAAGGCAAGCTCTGCACCTTCGCGCTTCATGGCGGCAGCAATGCCGTAGGCGATTGAACGATTACTGAGTAAACCTGCAATTAATATTTTTTTTCCGGCTAAAAATCCCATAACGAATCCTGTAAATTGATGATATTGCTCTAATAATGATTAAGCAATTTTAGTATTATTTATTATTCGATCTAGGGTCTAGCGCATCGCGCAGACCTTCCCCCAGCAAATTATACCCCAACACAGTAATTAAAATAGCCAAGCCAGGAAACAGTGATAGCCACCATGCAAATTGAATATATTCTTTACCATCGGTAAGAATGTTACCCCAGGATGCTTGTGGTGCTTGCACGCCTAGGCCTAGAAAGCTTAAGCCAGACTCCATTAGTACGGCCCCTGCCACACCCAAAACAGCGCTCACAATGATTGGTGTTAAGCTATTGGGTAATAAATGCTTAAAAATCAATCGCGCGTCTTTTGCGCCTAATGTACGCGATGCCATCACAAATTCGCGGCCACTCAGGCTTAAAAATTCAGCACGTACCAAACGTGTGACACCCATCCAAGAGGTTAACCCAATCACAATCATGATATTCCAAATGGAAGGGGTTAAAAAAGCGATAACGGCTAATATCAAAAAGAAGCTGGGGATAGATAGCATTACATCTACTAAGCGCATGATTAAGGTATCTACCCAGCCACGGTAGTAGCCTGAAATGGCGCCTAAAACAATACCAATAGCTGTGGCGATACCGACTGCCACCAAACCGACCAGTAGTGAGATACGGCCGCCATGTAACATCCGGCTAAGCACATCACGACCAAGACCGTCTGTACCCATCCAATGCTGCCATGAAGGCGCTAATAGAATGGCTTTCACATCAATATCATTAGGGTCATAAGGCGAAATTAGCGGTGCTAGCATGGCCAAGATAAAGACGCTAACGATGATGATAAAGCCCACCATTGCCAATGGGTTAGATAGTGCTTTTTTAAATAGCGCTTTATTCATATGCTTAATTTCTTACCACACCGCGCCTTACGCGCGGATCTGCCCAAGCGTAGGCTAAGTCTGCTAATAGATTACCAATCAGCGTAAGCGCAGAGCCAATGGTGAGTATGCCCATAATCACTGGAAAATCGCGCATCAATACGCTGTCAAAGAACAGCTTACCCATGCCAGGAATGGCGAAAATGGTTTCTGCAATAACAGAGCCGCCAATCAAGCCAGGAATAGATAAGCCGATAATGGTGATAAGTGGCAGTAATGCATTGCGTAAGGCATGGGTGTAGACCACTTTGTGCTCACTTAAGCCTTTAGCGCGCGCTGTGGTGATGTAGTCTTGATGGAAAACGTCCAGCATGCCGTTTTTAACAAAAAGCGTGATGCCCGCCAAGCCAGTTACTGAAGGAATAATGACAGGCAAAATAAGGTGGCTAATGCTATCTTTTATTTTTGACCAAGTGTCTAACGATTCGTAATTGATACTGTGCAGGCCAGAGATTGGTAGCCAGTTATTCATCACGCCCAACCAGTACATAAGCAACAATGATAGCCAAAAGCCTGGGATAGAAAAGCCAATAAAATTGAATAGGGTAATGGATTTATCTTGCCACAAGGTGTACTTGCGTGCCGCTAGAATACCCAGTGGAATCGCTAAAGATAGCGTAATAATAAGCCCTAAAATATTAATCATGAGCGTGATTGGCAACGCTTCTTGAATCATGCCTTTTGTGACGTTGCCATCTTTATCGGTGGTTTGCCAAAACACAGGTTTTTGATGCGAGGCAAATGAATTGCCGAAATCTAAAGTGCCCATGCGCTTAAGCCACAAGCCATATTGCACAATCACTGGCTTGTCTAAATTGTATAGTTCACGTAGTTTTTGGCGCGACTCTTCAGACGCTTTGGGGTTAAATGCAGCCTCATTATTAGTGATATCACCAGGCGCTAAGTGCATAATAAAGAACGATATAAGGCTGATACCGATTAGCAAAGGTATCATCCACAACACGCGTTTAACTAAATATTTCAGCATAAATTACTTTTCAGCGATTTCATTGCGCCCAGTTTCGATGCGTCTTAATTGTTCTGGAATATACCATTCGTGAGAATTGTAACCGATGCCTGCTGGTGGTGCTGGCGAATCAATACCTTTAACGCGCTTGTGAATGGCGGTAAGACCATAGCCCGCTGACAAGTACACAATTGGGCTATCTTCTAATAATACTTTTGCAAACTCATGGTAAATTTTCATGCGCTTATCAGGGTTAAGCTCTAAGCGGCCTTGCTCTAATAAAGCATCAATTTGAGGGTTGTTATAATTGATAAAATTGAATTGGCCGGGCTGGTTTTGAGTTGAGTGCCAAATATTGAATTGATCGGGATCTAAACCCAAACCCCAGCCAAGCACCACTACATCAAAATCACCTGTCTTGATAAAGCGGCTAATAAAGCTTGCCCACTCAATCGCACGAATTTGCACATCGATGCCGACGTCTTTTAGCCTGCGCTGGATGAGCACGGCTGATTTTTCGCGCTCTTTATTCTGATTGGTGATGATTTCAAAGGCAAACGGTTTGCCGTCACGCTCTACGATACCGTCACCGTCTGAATCTGAAAAGCCTGCTTCTTTCAGTAAAGCTTTTGCTTTTTTTACATCGTAAGGGTAGGGCTTTAATTCTGGATTGCTCCAGCGCGTACCTGGTTTATAAGGGGAGGCGATATTGATGCCTAAGCCCAAATACACGCCATCAATAATTTCTTGCTTATCAATCGCATAATTAATGGCTTTGCGCACACGGACATCATCAAATGGCTTGTGTTTTAGATTAAACCCCATGTAGGTATAGCTATTACCCAGCTCTTTATATAAAGCCAGTTTTTTCTGTAACTCTGGCCGCGCCGGAATAATGCGCGAATATTTAATAGGGTCTAAGCCCATGCTATCAATATTGTCTGCCATCAGCTCTAAAAATTGGGCAGAGTTATCTGGAATGATGCGTGTGACCAATTTATCTATATTGGCTGGGCCTAATACTGATGTTAGATTGCGCGACAGTTTCAAGTTTTCGCCATGCGTCCAGCTATCTAGCTTGTAATAGTGGCTGCCAACAGGGTTACGCGCAAAAGCAGTGGTATGAATATCTTGTTTTTCTAGTAAATGTTTTGGCAGTATTTGTAAACCAGACCACGAATCTAAAGCGGGCGCATAGGCTTTGTCATAAGTCACACTAAAGGTTTGCGCATCAGGTGCTACAGCGTTTTTGACTAGCTGGTAATCAGAGGCGTAGGGGCTGCGAGTTTTTTCATCAATCACCAATTTCCAAGTAAATAGTACATCTTCACTGGTTAATGGTTTGCCATCTGCCCATTTTAAGTTTGGCTTAAGCTTAAAAGTGATGGTTTTTTGATCGGCTGAAATAATCCAGCTTTCGGCTAATTCGCCTTCTAAATCAAGGTTTTTATCGTATTTAAGTAGCTTATTAAAGATATTGCCAGAGATGGCTGCGGCGGCAGATTCACCTGCCACCATGTAAATCAGGCCAGAAGGCTCACCAATAGTGGCATCAATTAAGGTGCCTCCAGTTTGCGCGGTATAAACCTTGTTGTAATCAGTGGTATCAAGATTTGGTTTTCCGCAAGAGACAATAAAAACAGCACAGAAAACACTTAATGAAGATTTTAGTAAAAAAGCATTCAATTTATTCATTATTCTATAAAGTTTTACTAACAATCCGTTTTACAGACGATTAAATTTCACAATTCAAAAATCACGATATAGATGCATGCTATGCCAATAGTAGCTTGCATAGCAATTTATTTATCTGAATCTTATGTTAGAACGCGCTTTGATATTTCTGGATTTAGTTTTTTTGCTTTTGACACGATGCTTAACAGTCATTTTTCTTGCACTTGAGTGCTTGGTTTTGCTAACAGCCACTTTTGAATTACTTAGTTTAATAGTTTGGCCTAATTTTAATTTGCTGCTTTTTAAGCCATTAATTTTCATCAATATTTTGCTATCTACATCGTATTTGTTCGCCAGCGCATGCAGTGTGTCACCACGTTTAACTTTGTGTATGAGGGGTGTTGATAATTTAGGTTCACTTTTTTGATCCGAATCGTCATCAATGCTATTTTGTTCTAACTCCGCAACATCAATGGATTCACTAAGAATTAAAGAGTTGCCATTTTCATTATCATTTTTGTCACTGAAATTGGCAGGTACTAGCATTGGTTGAGCAGAGCGCAGTTTTTTGGCTGAAGACAATCCATTTACGCTACGCAATTGCGCCACGTTAATGCCAAATTTGTCAGCAATATTATCCATACGTTCACCGCGTTTGGCGTTGTATGTTTGCCAGTTGGTTAACGGCTTGTCGTAATTTGCCAGATTAGTTACAAAGCGCTCAGCCGCCCAAACTGGCAATAGCAGTTGATGCTTGTCGTTAGTGGCAGTAATGACTGGGCGGTTATAGCTTGGATTTAGTGAGCTAAATTCTTCATAAGAAATCTCAGCTAATTGCGCTGCTAATTTGGCGTCGATTTGCTTTGGCGTAGTTACGCGGGCAAAGTAGGCACGGTTAGGAATAGAGTTGATTTTTAAACCAAAGCGTTCAGGGTGCGTAACGATATTCTTAATCGCCTGCAGTTTTGGTACATAATTTCTAGTTTCTGGCGGTAAGCTTAGACTTTCATAATCTGTTGGTAAGCCTTTGCTGCGGTTTTTGTTAATAGCACGTTGTACCGTACCTTCACCTGCGTTATAAGCCGCTAGCGCTAAATCCCAAGTGCCAAACATGCCATGCAGTTTTTGCAAATAGGTGAGTGCAGCATTGGTTGCGGCTGTCACATCGCGACGGTTATCCACCCACCAATTTTGCTGCAATCCAAAACTTTTACCAGTTGAGGGGATAAATTGCCAAATGCCTGACGCGGCGCTACGCGAATAAGCTTGCGGGTTAAAAGCACTTTCAATCATTGGTAAAAGCGCAATTTCAGTTGGCATGCCACGTTTTTCAACTTCTTCTACAATATGAAATAAGTATTTTTGACTGCGGTCCAGCATGCGTTTAACGTAATCAGGGCGTGAGGCGTACCATGTTTCGTGATTGGTCGTATATTGCGATTTAGTATTGGGAATAGCGTAACCGCTTTTGATACGTGACCATAAATCATCACCTGAAGCGCCATTCCCATCATCTTGATAGCTCAGTTGCTCGGCGTTATCTGTTTCTACGTCACTTAAAAAATCTTGTACTGGGTCGCCAACCAAATCACTATCAACAGTATCGGTAATCACTTCAATTTCAACGCCTGATACATTGGTGTCAGCCAATAGCGGTGTTGAAAGAATCAAACCAACGCTGATGGCAAATAAATGAAGCAGTTTACTAAATTGAGAAGATTGTGTTGCGCTAGCTTGCATTGATAGTGGATATCCTTGTATTTGATTAGGTGTTTACTGCATTTGGCAATGCAATAAAGCGTTCTGTATGGTAGCCATCGCTAAAACATTAGTCAAGTAAAAGTTTTACATGACTAATAATGCATATGTTGATGATTAATAATGATTTCTTAGTGCTCTAATCGCCGTAAAAACGGATAACTCCTGATGGCTTTCTGCCTGCGAATTTTGCCAGATTTCGGTTTGGTTACAACGCAAAAATGGATTTGTAGCTAACTCTAGTTGAATTGTGGAAGGTAATGTAGGCAATTGTTGCTGACGTAATTGCTGTACCTCGTTTTTACGATTAATCAATGCTACATTACTTGGCTCTAGGGTAAGTGCAAAAGCCACATTTTTGGCCGTATATTCATGCGTGCAAAATACTTTTGTAACAGGATTTAATTGCTTTAGACGATTAAGTGAGTGCAGCATTTGAGCTGGTGTGCCTTCAAATAATCGACCGCAACCCGCGCTAAATAAGGTATCGCCACAAAATAAATAGTCTTCGTTAAAATATGCAATATGGCCTAGCGTGTGCCCTGGTAACCACATTACGCGCAGCCGTAATGCGACTTCTGGCAGATTAACTACAGCATTCTCAGCAACGGCGATATGCTTAAACGTAAAAGTTTCGTATTGTGGTGCATAAACTGGCACATCGCTATGTTGAAGTAGCTGATGCACGCCGCCAATATGGTCAGCATGGTGATGTGTGATTAATATGGCACTAAGTGTTAAACTGTTTTTTTGTAAAAAATCAATAACAGGTAATGCATCCCCAGGATCAATCACGATTGCATGGCTTTTATTATGCAAAAGCCATATATAATTATCTTCGAACGCAGGGATAGGAATGATTTTTAGCATGCTCATTGGTGTAATGATGCCATTAAAATTGAGTCTTCATACTTGGAGTAACAATCTATTTTGTCAACACACGATTCTGTCACAGAATTAGTGTAACAATATTAGTATGCAATTAGCGCAACAAAATATTTGGCTAAATACCACATTGGGACAGTATTTGTTGAAGCGTGAGCAGCAAATGTTTGACGCGACGGTGGGTGATATTTTTGGTTTCAATGCGATGCAATTAGGTTTGCCGCAATTGGACGCCTTGCGAAATTCGCGCATGCCGCATATTTTACATGTGGGGAATAATGCGGGTGAGGTGTTGTGCGAAAGCGACTATTTGCCTTTTAGCGAAAGTTGTATCGATTTAATTTGTTTGCCACATGTGTTGGAATTTAGCGAAAACCCGCATCAAACTTTGCGCGAGGCGGAGCGTATTTTAGTGCCAGAAGGGCATTTAATTTTAACTGGCTTCAATCCAATCAGCGCTTGGGGCGTTAAACAGGTGCTTAGTCAAGATAAAAGTTACCCATGGCACGGGCATTTTTTTACGATTTCGCGCATTAAAGATTGGCTGGCATTATTGGGCTTGGAGTATGTCAGTGGGCAAATGCAATGTTATGAGCCGCCAATTAATAATCCACAATGGCTCAATCGATTTGCTTTGATGGATAAGTTTGGTAGCCGTTGGTGGCCAATGATGGGCGGTGTTTACTTTATTGTGGCTAAAAAACGGGTAGTGAATATGCATCTGCTTAAGCCTAATTGGAAGAAAAGTTCGTTAAAATCGCGCTTGGTGGTAACAAGCCCACAAAGAACCAAGCCACATCAGCAACAAAAAATTAAACAACAAAAATAGATAAGAAATACTCAAAACTCATGTCAAATTTAGTCGAAATATATGCAGATGGTGCTTGTAAAGGCAATCCTGGACCAGGTGGTTGGGGCGCTTGGTTAACATGCGAAGGCAAAGAAAAAACTTTAAGTGGTGGTGAGCCGCTAACCACCAACAACCGTATGGAGATGACCGCGGTGATTCGTGCACTAGAGGCGTTAAAAAAGCCCAGTACCGTAAAAATTTACACTGACTCTTCTTATGTGCAAAAAGGCATCTCAGAATGGATTATTGGCTGGAAAGCCCGCAACTGGCGCACTGCCGATAAAAAGCCTGTCAAAAACGAAGATTTGTGGAAAATCTTAGATAACTTAGCAAATCAACATCAAATTGAATGGATTTGGGTGAAAGGGCATGCGGGCAATGTGGGAAATGAGCGCGCTGATGCGCTTGCTAACGAAGGTGTTGCAGCATTTTTATAACTTTAGAAACATTTAATTATGCGCCAAATATTTTTAGATACTGAAACCACAGGGCTTTACCACGCCCAAGGCCATCGCATCATCGAGATTGCGGCGGTTGAGATGATTAATCGTCGCCCCAGCAATAATCACTTTCATGTTTACTTAAATCCACAGCGCGAAATTGACCCAGCCGCACAAGAAGTGCACGGCATTTCGCTGGAATTTTTGCAAGATAAGCCTTTATTTAAGGCAGTTGCGCAGGATTTAATCGCTTTTATAAGCGGTGCGGAATTGATTATCCATAATGCGCCATTTGATATTGGCTTTTTAAACAGCGAGCTTGGCCAAATAGGGCTACAGCCAATAGAAAGTTTTTGCGATAAAATAACCGATACGCTTAAGATGGCGAAAGATTCTCGCCCTGGGCAACGTAATAATTTAGATGCTTTATGTCGTCACTTTGGCATTGATAACTCTAGGCGCACTTTGCATGGCGCCTTACTGGATGCCGAGTTGCTGGCCGATGTGTACATGGCCATGACACGTGGGCAAGATAGTTTGATGATGGATTTAGGGCAATCTCAGCCGCTGAAGCCAATGCATACGCCTCAAGCTCAGCAGGCAAATATTAGGGTGTTAAAAGCAGATGAGTTTGAACTGTCCGCGCATCAAGAGTATTTAAGCAGTCTTGTTAAATCGGGCGCAAAGCAGTGGTAGCACTGACAAATAGATATTGTAGTTAATAATAATTAGCAGTCATTTAATATAGGTTTTAATCACATGAAAAATTGCATCATTGTTACAGGCGGCGCAGGTTTTATTGGCAGTAATTTCGTTTTAAATTGGGTAAAAGGCGGCTTTGGTGAGTGCGTTACTTTAGATAAGCTCACTTATGCAGGTAATCTAGCCAATTTAGCCGATATTCAAGAACATGCAGAGCATGTATTTGTGCAGGGTGATATTGGCGATAGAACAATTGTTGACGCTTTGCTTAAACAATACCAGCCACGTGCGATTGTAAACTTTGCGGCTGAAAGCCATGTAGATCGCTCTATTCATGCGCCTGGTGAGTTTATTCAAACCAATATTGTAGGTACTTTTAATTTGCTTGAGGCGGCGCGTGCGTATTGGAACGATTTGCATGAAACTGATAAAGCGAATTTTAGATTTTTGCATGTATCAACTGACGAAGTGTACGGCTCATTAAGCGCCACAGACCCTGCGTTTAAAGAAACCAATCCATATGAGCCAAACAGCCCATATTCAGCTTCAAAAGCCGCTTCTGACCACTTGGTGCGCGCGTATCATCATACTTACGGCATGCCAATGCTGACCACTAACTGCTCTAACAATTATGGCCCGTATCATTTTCCTGAAAAATTGATTCCTTTAGTAATTCATCATGCCTTAAATGGCAAGCCACTACCGATTTACGGCAATGGTAGCAATGTGCGCGATTGGTTGTATGTAGAAGATCACTGTAGCGCCATCCGCCGCGTATTAGAAGCCGGTAAAGTAGGTGAAACCTATAATGTTGGTGGCTGGAATGAAAAAACTAATTTGGAAGTAGTACACACTTTGTGCGATATTTTAGATCAACAAAAACCAAAACAATCTGGTAGTTATCGTGATCAAATCACTTATGTTACCGATAGGCCTGGGCATGATCAACGTTACGCGATTGATGCCACTAAAATTGAGCGTGAGCTGGGCTGGAAGCCAGCTGAAACGTTTGAAACTGGCATTAAAAAAACCGTTACATGGTACTTAAGCAATCCAGAATGGGTGGATAACGTGACTAGTGGCGAATATAAAAACTGGGTCAGTCAAAATTATAAAGAACGTGGTGAGGAGTTAGCATAATGGTAACCAAAAATAACACCATGAAAGGTATTGTTTTAGCAGGTGGTTCAGGCACGCGCCTGTATCCAGTCACACAGGTGGTTTCTAAGCAGCTTTTACCTGTTTATGACAAGCCGATGATTTACTATCCACTATCTGCATTGATGCTGGCAGGTATTCGCGAAGTTTTAATTATCTCTACGCCGCAAGATACACCGCGCTTTAAAGAATTGTTAGGCGATGGCACGCAATGGGGCATGGATATTCAATATGCGGTGCAGCCTTCACCCGACGGCTTGGCTCAAGCCTTTATTATTGGTGAAGAATTTATTGGCAACGACCCCTGTGCTTTAGTACTTGGCGACAATATTTTTTACGGTCATGAGCTGGCATTAATGGCGCAAAATGCGGCCAAACGTAGCAAAGGTGCGACGGTGTTTGCTTATCCAGTACATGATCCCGAACGTTACGGCGTGGTTGAATTTAATGCAGATGGTAAAGCTATTAGTTTAGAAGAAAAACCGACACAGCCTAAATCTCGCTATGCGGTAACAGGCTTGTACTTTTACGATAATCGTGTGGTAGAAATCGCCAAAAACATGAAACCATCGGCGCGCGGAGAATTAGAAATCACTGATGTGAATCGCCAATATTTAGAGTGGGATGATTTACAAGTAGAGGTGATGGGACGTGGCATGGCATGGCTGGATACGGGTACGCATGATTCTTTAATTGAAGCGGGATCATTTATACAAACCATTGAGAAACGCCAAGGCTTAAAAATCGCCTGCCCAGAAGAAATTGCCTATCGCATGGGCTTTATAGATGCAGCGCAGTTAGAAGTGATGGCTAATAAGTATGCCAAAAACGGTTACGGCCAATACCTTAAACAAGTACTTACAGAACGAGTATTTTAATGCAGGCAGTTAAAACCAGTATTCCAGACGTGATTATTTTTGAGCCAAAAGTATTTGGCGATGATAGAGGTTTTTTCTATGAAAGCTTTAATGCCAAAGTATTTGAACAAGCAACTGGCTTAAACCCGCAGTTTGTACAAGATAATCACTCTAAATCGGCTAAAAATGTATTGCGCGGGTTGCATTATCAAATTGAGCAAGCGCAGGGTAAATTGGTGCGTGTTACACAAGGTGAAGTATTTGATGTGGCGGTGGACTTGCGTGTTTCTTCACCTACATTTGGCAAGTGGGAATCGACGATTTTATCGGCTGAAAATAAACGTCAAATGTGGATTCCGCCAGGCTTTGCGCATGGCTTTTTGGTGTTATCTGATACAGCCGAGTTTTTATATAAAACAACCGACTTTTATGCGCCGCAGCATGAATGTTGCCTAAAATGGGATGACCCAACAGTGGCGATTCAATGGCCAACAAATGCCAATCCGTTACTGTCTGCTAAAGATAGTATCGGTTTAAGTTTGCAAGACGCCAAAAAGTTTGCATAACAATCTCAATTTAGCGCGAATATTCAATTGAAAAAAATTCTATTAACCGGTGTTAATGGCCAAGTTGGTCATGCACTGCAAAAAAAACTCCTTAATCATCAAGTGTTTGCTTTAAATCGCGAACAGTTAGATTTAAGCGATAAGGACTCTATTCGGCGCGTTGTACAAACTATTCAGCCTGATTTAATTATTAATCCAGCGGCGTATACCGCCGTGGACAAAGCTGAATCAGAACCCGATTTGGCATACGCCATCAATGCTATCGCACCTCAAACGTTTGCTGAGGAAGCGGCTAAACTGAACGCTACAATCATTCATTTTTCAACGGATTATGTCTATGATGGCTCAAAAATAGCCGATTATTTAGAAACAGATGCTGTGAATCCATTAAGTATTTATGGTAAAAGCAAACTGGCGGGTGAGCAGGCGATTGGCGAGGTTGGACTGCCACATTTGATTTTACGTACTAGCTGGGTCTATGGTGCGTATGGTAAAAACTTTTTAAAAACTATTATTCGGCTAGCTGGTGAGCGCGATAGCTTGCGCATTGTGGCGGACCAATTTGGCGCGCCGACCAGTAGTGAATGTATCGCCGATGCTGTGATTGAGCTATTAAGTGCTTGGCAACCGGAGCAGGAAAATCAAACGGGTATTTACCATTTCACCAATCAAGGTAAAACCTCTTGGCACGGTTTTAGTTGTGAAATTGTGCGCGAATACAATCGTTTAGCTGCAAATTCCAACCAACCATTGCTTAAAGCGTCTGTGGAAAATATTGAGGCGATTACAACAGCTGATTATCCAACGCCAGCAGCGCGTCCAGCTAATTCAACGTTAAATAATCAAAAGCTTAAACAGGTGTTTAATGTGGCGCTACCAAGTTGGGAGCAGGGCTTACAGCAAGTAATAAAGTCGCTTGACAGCAATTAGGCTGTATTTAGCCTAATGCATCTGCCCAGCTATTAGGAGTTTCATACAGTCTAACGCGCTCTAATTTAAGATGGTTGCCGTAGGTATCTTTATATTGATGGCGCAAAATTTTAAAAGCCTCAGCGGCCATATTTTCTGCTGTTGGAACGGTAGGAAACACCACTGTTTTGTGATTTTGCATAGTGTTTAAAAAATTCAGTACTTCTAAATCGTCTTTAAACACTAAAAAAGCGTGATCCCAAACATCTACTACGCTTTCGCGTGCAATACGTTTTACATCAGAGAAATCCATCACCATGCCGCTTTCAGATAGGTTATCTTGCGTAATAATATCGCCAGATAAGGTGATTTCTAATGCGTAACGATGGCCATGCAAGTTACGGCATTGGCTTTTGTGGCAAGGGATACGATGGCCTGCATCGAATTCTAAACGAGTGGTGATATGCATGCCGCCATTATAGCATCAGGAAGATTAGTGCTGTTTTGCCCAAATCACAAACTGTTCAAAAGGCATGGGTTTTGCAAAGTAATAGCCTTGGCACTTATGAATTTTCATTTGCTTGATTAAATCCAAGCAATCTTTGTCTTCAACACCTTCGGCCAACACTTCTTTGCCTAAACTGTTGGCAAGCATGGCGATTGACCTGACAATTTCAAAGTCTTCAACAGAGTGTTTGATATCGCGCACAAAAGATTGATCAATTTTAATTAAATCAATTGGCATAGTTCGTAACCGTGACAGCGATGAAAATCCAGTACCAAAGTCATCAAGCGCTAGTCTGAATCCGCTCTCAGATAAGGTTTTGATAACAGAAGTAGAGGTTTCGTTGTATTCTAAAATACCATTCTCCGTGATCTCTAGCACGATATCTTGTGGTTTAATTTTCCATAATGCCATTGATTGCAGTAGCAAATGTGGCAGTTCAATATCGTACAAATCTTCTGCTCGTAGATTAATTGTTAAGTATATTGTTAGCTTGTGCTCGTTAATTAGCTCGCTTGCATAGCGGCAGGCGGAATTAATTAGCCAGCGCGTAAATAACTTACCTTTGCCTACTTTATTTAAAATTTCAATAGTGACGCTGGGGTAAATGTTGTGACTCACGCCATCAGACCAACGTAAAAGTAGTTCTGCGCCTGCACATGTGGCGTGTTCAATATTGACGATCGGTTGAAAAAACAAGGTTAGGCTGTCGGTTGCAAAAGCCTCTAACACTTTGTTTTCTATGTCATTTTGATGTTGAAGTTCTTGTTTGATATCATCAGAGTACATTACAAAATATTGCTGCTTTGTGATTGCGCTTTCTAGTGCTGATTTGGCATTCGCATAAACATCAATAAAATTGGTATCCGTCACACTCATCGATGCGCCACCGCAAAATGGCGTTACCAATACAGAAACATCTTTTAGTATTAAAATTTCTTCGAAAGCGCGTCCTAATTTAGCCGTTAATAAATTAAGTTGCAGCGCGCTATCGATATGTGGAATTAACAAATCAAATTGTAGATTTCCACTATGAAATAAAACATGCTGAGGTGAAATATTTTGCTTTAATATCGTCGTGATTCTTTGACTTAGTCGGGCAGTCACAATATGAGAGAAAACAGGACTATTTTTTGCAATCATAAATTGCATGGAAAAAATGGCAACAGTTTGATTTTTAGATGATTTTTTTATATTGTTTTCTAAGTAGTGGAATATTTGACTGACATTAGGCAGTTGGGTATTACTATCAAAGTTCAGTGCGAAATCAAGTTGCTGTTGTTGAAGTTGATAGCTTGTTTCTGCTATTAACTGAAATAAAAATAAATGTAATTTAGGCGTATTGGCATTGCTCAACAGGGACTTCGATTGTAAGCAACTGATTAAACGCAGAATAATTTCTATATTACTGCTGTTTTGCATGGCGCTTAGCCATAAAAAAATCAGCTGATTAATATAAACAGTAAATTCACTTAAATTCTGCTTATTTGGACAAGCCAATAAAGCACTTTTGACTGATACTAAAAA
>JAZKDM010000007.1:32955-85803 GCA_040387535.1 Pseudomonadota bacterium
TTAAATTCTGCTTATTTGGACAAGCCAATAAAGCACTTTTGACTGATACTAAAAATGGATTGCTCTCAGTTTGATGTTTACTAACAACGCTATTTAGCTTTTCAACATCGACTTTAAGTTGATTGAATAGTAGGTTTTGATTCAAGCCATAATATGCAAGTTTCTCGGCAATTTCCTGCTCGCTATAGCTGATTTCAACTTCAAAAGCTGGCGTTTCATGTTCAGCTAATGTCGGGTGTGTAGGTATATTCATTGATAGTTATAATTGTTTTGAGTTATTACTATAAACAATGAATTTATAAATAAAAATCATCTGGACTTAATCCGTAACTATCTGGTGCTAGGCTGTGTGTAATTTTATAAGGTTCGCCAGATGGTGTGTTTGGATTATTTAGTAAGTTAAGAATGATTGGCACCTCATAGCGGACTTTGTCTGGATCTAACAGCAGCATTAAACGCGGTAACAATCTTCTAACTTGATTTTGCTGGATAACCACGGCTACTTCGCCTGTATTTAGCTCGACTAAAGAGCTGACTGGATACATCCCCATAAACTGTACTAGCTGATCAATCAGCTCTCTGCTAAATTGCTTGCCACTTAAATGATGAATTTCATCAAGCGCTTGCTGGTGAAATACACCTTTTGCATAGCTTTTATGGCTGGTAAGGGCGCAATAGGTGTCAATTAAACCCGCTGCTTGAGACATTAAACCAATTTGATTTTTTTTAAGCTGGTAGGGGTAGCCGCTACCGTCAATGCGCTCATGATGTTGTGCCACCAAAAAAATCACGCTATTGGGAATATTGGGCGTGGTTTCTAAAATTTTAAGGCTTTCATCCACATGTTTTTTTGCGTGCTCAAACTCTTCATGTGTAAGTTTGCTTTCCTTTAGTAAAATATCAGACGATATTTTGACTTTACCGACGTCTTGCAATAAGCCAGCTAAGCCTAGTTCTTTAATCTGTTTTTTTGATAGCGCTAAAAAGTTACCGAACGCCATTAAAGTAATTGATACATTAAGCGCATGATTGTAGGCATAATCATCGGTTTTTTTAAGCTTGGCCAGCCATAACAGCGCATCTGGTGTTCGCCCAATACTTTCCACCATACTATCTAAAACTTCGCTAACAGCAGTTAAATCTAAATGCTGTTCATTGGCAACTGTTTCAAAAATATCTCGCGTCGCGATTTGAGACTGCTCATACACTTGCACAATCGCAGCTATTTCTATTTCTACTGGTAGCTCTTCTTCAAAAATTGTAATTTGGTAATCGGCATCTTGCTCATCTTCATTTTTTTTATTTGTAGCGATAGCTTCAGCAGTGTTTTTAAATTTATCGCGCTTAAATAAGCCGCCAATAAATCCGCCAAAATCTTTTGCTAATTGTTTAACACCAGAGCTTTGTTCAGAGTCATTGGATTCAAAGGGTAGTGCTTCTTGTACAGCAGTGCTAGCGCCATAGCGTAGCTTGTAAATCGTGCCTGCATTGTTAGCTGATTCTGTATTTTTTTGAGATTGGGTTTTAAGATCAGTTAATACATCAAAAAAAGAAACTTTGTTTGATGTGTTGGCTTTATCAGCCACTTTTGAATTGCTAGATTTGTTATCAGTCTTTACTGCGCTAGGCTCTTTGAGTTTAACTACAGAGCCTTCGCGTTTAATTGCCACGCTTTGTTTTGCTGGCGATACATATTGATTCCCGGTTGACTTTGTGCGATCAACATAGACAAAGGCGCAAGTTGCCATCAAGGTATCAATATCGGCTTTATCTTCCAGCAAAAAGCCTTGCAACATAAAAGGCGTACCAATCCAAGGCCTGTCTAGTTCGGCAATATACATGCCGATAACAAGCCGATCTACTTCTACTTTTTCTCTTTTTAAATCCATCGTATCAAGCTATTAAATAACATGTAGTCACACAATCGATTAAATTGTTAAGTGTTGTAATCTGCCTTAGACATATTACACGAAGCGATAATAAATGATAACGAAACACAAGTGAATAGCTAGTTTGGGCCTTACAACATTTGTTTACAATTTAGCTGAAACCTAATAAATTGAACAGTGTCGCGTTTAAATTGGTTTTATGGCTCAAGCTTTAGTTTAAAGATAACTCAAGTGAAAGTTGTTGATAAAATCCCAGTCGAGTTGTTGATATTTTATCGGCTTTAACGGCGTTAAGCACCGCACAATCTGGCTCATGTGAGTGGCTACAATTGTTAAAGCGGCATTTGCCTAAATAAGGTCTAAATTCTTTAAAAGCCAGTTCGATTTGCTCATTTGATAAATGATTTAAACCAAACTCTTGCAAGCCTGGTGAGTCGATTAAGCTGCTGGTTTCGTCTAGATGGTATAAATGTGTGGCGGTTGTAGTGTGTTTGCCGCTATCAAGCACGGTGCTAATCTCTTGAGTTCTTACATTCATATCAGGCAATAATGCATTGATTATAGTAGACTTTCCCATTCCAGATTGGCCGACTAACACACTTTGGTGATTAGCTAAATATTGTCTGATGATATGAATATCTTGTTTGGCAGATAAATGCACAACTTGATAACCTAGGTCTGTATATAGTTGAAGCTTTGATTTTGCGTTATCAATATCAGGCAAATCACATTTATTTAAAACAATTAATGGCGCAATATTGGCTGCTTCTGCCGCAATTAAACAACGATTTAATAAGGCTTCATAAAAGCTGGGTTGGGTGGCTAATACAATCACAATTTGCGTAACATTAGAGGCGAGTATTTTGCTTTTGATGGCGTTGCTGCGGTAAAGCAGGCTGTTGCGTGGCAGGCTAGACTCTACTACGCCTTCGGCAGTTGCCGTGAGCTTGATAATAACTTGATCACCGCACGCTAAATCATTTTTTTTGCCACGCGTAACGCAACTAATGCGTGTTTTATCAGCAAGCTCAACTTCGTAACGCTTGCCGTAAGAGGATACAACTAGACCTTGCGGCATTAATGGGTGATTTTCAAAAAGGGGTTAACGTTCAAATTTATAGTAATTCTGATTTAGATAGCCTGCAGCATTTAATTCTTCATCGTCAAACCATTTTAAGCCAAGCATGGTGTTGCAATTACGCACTTGCGCCAGCAAGCCTTTTGAAGACTTAACCAGTGTATTTTCGCGGGTGTAAATAGCAGAGCCATCGCCGCCAAAACTGCTAGCGTGACAGCTAATGCAATGTTTCTCAACTAAGGCTTTGCCAGCATTAACATCGGCTTTCGCAAAAAACTCATTTGCCTGTGTATTGAAACAGCAGAGTAAAAGTGCAAAGAATATCCAATTTTTAAACATATTCAATATTCCTCCGCGTAACGTAATCAGTTGCTAACTAGTATACGCCGCTAATTTTGAAATACGAATGCTAGCCGGCGGATGTGAATCATAAAAAGCAGAATGCAGTGGGTCTGGCGTCAAAGTGGATGCATTATCACGGTACAACTTAACTAAGGCTTCAACCAAATGTTTGGCATCTGCATGCTTGGCGGCATAATCATCCGCCTCAAACTCATTTTTGCGTGAGTAGCTGGCCATTAATGGACGCAACAGGAATAAAAATATAGGCGATACCAATAAAAATAATAACAAAGCCATATGATTGCTCATTTCTGTAACGCCTAAGCCATTGTAAAACCAAGTTTGGTTCATTAACCAGCCTAGCAATGCTAAGCCAATAAAGCTCATAAAAAACAACATGGCGATACGTTTAATCACGTGATGGTGTTTAAAATGACCAAGCTCATGTGCAAGAACGGCTTCAATTTCTTCTGTATTCAAGCGGCTTAATAAGGTATCAAAAAACACCACACGTTTGCTACTACCGAAACCAGTAAAGTAGGCGTTGCCATGACCTGAACGGGTAGAACCGTCCATTACAAACAAGCCTTGCGATTTAAAACCGCATTTTGTAAGTAGTGCTTCTATGCGTGTTTTTAATGTCTCATCAGCCAATGGGGTAAATTTGTTAAATAGTGGTGCAATAAAAGTAGGGTACACCGCTAGCATAACGATGTTAAATACGCTCCAAATTACCCATAAGTAAAACCACCAATATTCGCCTGCACCTTGCATTAACCACAAAGCGGCAAACAAAATGGGTGCACCAAGCGCTAAACCAACCAAGCTGTGTTTAAGCATATCGCTAAAAAACATGGCAGGTGTCATCTTATTAAAGCCAAATTGCTCATCAATAGTAAAGGTTTTGTAATAATCAAACGGGATATCAATTAAGCTGCTGACCAGCATGGCTGTACAAATCACCAACGCACCGCGAATAATTTCGTTAGCAGGCAATAAATTAAACCAAGTGTTATCAATCAACTGCAAGCCACCGCCAATAGTGAGTATAGCCAACAATAATGCTTGGGCACCTGCTTCAATTAGTGCTAATTTAGTTTTGGCGGCAGAATAATCTGCCGCTTTTTGGTGTGCTTCTAAACTTATGTTGCCTGCAAATGCCACTGGCACTGCACCACGATGTGCTTGCACATGATTAATATGACGCGAACCTAGCCAAATGCGAATGGCCGTTGTTGAGATAAGCAAAAAAATGAAAACAAAAGTTAGTGTAGATGCCATATATGCGTTGATTAGCAAGAGACTTAATCGCTAAAAACCTGAAAAGTTAAATATAATGATATTGTGAAGCATTTGAGCGCTATACGTTCAACTTAAGTGCAAAAATAGTGCAACAATTCAAACATTTTAATCGTATTTAATGGAAATCATGATGACCGCTTTAAGCAACAATACAGACAATTTAAAATCAAACGACAACTTAATTTGGTTAGACATGGAAATGAGCGGATTGCTACCTGACAGTGACCGTATTTTGGAACTTGCCGCGGTGGTAACCGATGCCGATTTAAATGTATTAGGTGAGTCGCCAGTGTTGGTTATCCATCAAGCCGATAGCGTACTAGACGGCATGGATGCTTGGAATAAAGGTACACATGGCCGCAGTGGCTTGATTGAAAAAGTTAAAGCGTCTACTTTAGATGAGCAAGCGGCAACTGAGCAGATGATCGCTTTTTTAAAACAATATGTGCCAGCAGGGAAATCGCCCATGTGCGGTAATTCAATTTGCCAAGATAGGCGCTTTATGGCGCGCTATATGCCAGATTTAGAAAGCTTTTTTCATTACCGTAATTTAGATGTTAGCGTATTTAAAGAGTTAGCGCGTCGCTGGAAACCAACCATTTATTCAGGCTTTAAAAAAGCCAGCAAGCATGAAGCCTTAGCTGATATTTACGAATCAATTGATGAGCTTAAATATTATCGTGAACATTTTATTGTTAAGTAAGTAGTTCTAAATTATTGAAAAAACGCTAGGCAAAAAAAGGGGGCATAACGATTAGGTTATACCCCTAGGGAGGAGAAGTTAGCTTTGGAGAAGCTTAATTACATATAAGCATCAGCTGTGCCAACTTTTTACCCTATTGCGTTGATAGTGTTTTTTCATACAAATCTAAATAAAACTGTGCGCTAAAAGCCCAACTGACTTCGCGGCTCATGCCGTTTTTCTGAATTTTACGCCAGTCTGTTTTGCTCTTCCAAATTTCTAATGCGCGTTGAATTGTGACCAAAAGTGATGCTGATGTGACAGATTTCAACACAAATCCAGTCGCCGTATTATTCTTAAATGTTGCATCATTGGTATCCGTTACTGAGTCCGCCAATCCGCCTGTAGCCGTTACAATTGGCGGTGTTCCATAGGCTAGCCCATATAATTGATTTAAACCGCAGGGCTCAAAACGCGATGGCATAATGAAGGCATCTGCCCCTGCCATAATGTTGTGCGACAGATGTTCGTGATAACCGATATTCATGCTGACTTGGTCAGGAAATCGCTCTGCTAAATCGGTAAAACTTGCTTCTAGTGTTTTATCGCCGCTGCCTAAAATAACAAACTGACAACCCTGAGTAATAAGTTGCGGCATGATGGATGGCAATAAATCTAGGCCTTTTTGATGGGTGAGCCGACTGACGATGCCCAATAAAGGGGCGTTTGCATCAATTTGAAGCCCTAGTTGCTGTTGTAACATTTTTTTAACAGTGGTTTTACCTGTAATGCGCTGACTGCTGTAATTTTTAGGGAGATGCGCATCAAGCTCTGGATTCCATTCTTGCGTGTCAATCCCATTTAAAATACCCGTTAAATCGTTGCTGCGCGTTTGTAGCAGGCCTTGCAAGCCAAAGCCAAAGGTTTCGGTTTGAATTTCTTCGGCGTAAGTCGGGCTAACAGTACTTAGTTGATCGGCATAAAAGAGCCCAGCCTTTAAAAATGAAATTTGTTCAAAATACTCAAAACCATTGATTTGAAAATGGGCAGCAGGTAGCTCAAGCCTAGTGAGCCAATTGGCATGAAAGTTACCTTGAAACGCTAAATTGTGAATGCTGAAAATAGACTTGGTTGAAGAGTTGTCCAAGAGTTTCATATAAGCAGGTGCTAAGCCTGTTTGCCAGTCATTACACTGAATCAAATCAGGCTGCCAATCAGGTAACGGGCTGTTTGCGCTGCAAAGCAAGCTTGCCACGCGTGATAGCACACCAAAACGCAAGGCATTATCTAGCCAGTCTTTGCCATTTTCATCCGAGTAGGGGCCGCCCGCGCGTTCATACAACGCTGCGTTTTTAATCGCAATTACATCTAAATCGGTATCAGGCATCTTACCAATCAAAATACTGCATGTTTCGCCAAGCACATCAATATTGGCAATGGTTTCTATATTTTTTAGTTTAGCTAAAACCGCGCTGTAGCCAGGCATCACTAGCTTAATATCACCTTCAAACGTGCTTAACTGGCTAATCGCTTTGGGTAATGCACCGCTAACATCAGCAAGGCCGCCAGTTTTAATCAGAGGGAAGGCTTCAGAGGTGGCAAATAAAACGCGCAAAATATTCTCTTCAAATAAATGGATATATTGCCTATTATAGTGGTTAAGTACATTATTTTTAAACTGAAAGCGAAATATGGCGGCAGGAAAGTTCGTAGCAATACAATGGCTAGCGGTAGGCGGCGGCGCGGCTTTAGGGGCTTGGGTACGTTGGGGCTTAGGTGTTGCGCTCAACGCCAGTATGTTGCCTCTGGGCACCTTAATCGCCAATTTAGGTGGTGGTTTGCTAATGGGCGTAGCATTGGCTTATTTTGTGACAACGCCGCATCAAAATGAATTGCGCTTATTTGTGATGACAGGATTTTTGGGTGGCTTAACCACTTTTTCAGCCTTTTCAGCAGAGGCGTTTAATTTTCTGCATAAACAACAATATGCTTGGGCCTTTGGTCATATTGCCAGCCATGTGATTGGTAGCTTGTTAATGACTGCCATCGGTTTTATGTTAGTGCAGTATTTTAAACATTAATTAATTTAGACGTTAAAAAGCCCAGCATTTAGCTGGGCTTTTTAACGTCTATTGCTACTAAATGCTAATTACTTTTGTGTTTCCACCATTACTAAAGGCGCTTCATCTGATTGTGATTCAGCTGTTTTTTTCCAGTTTGGTGCTTTACGCGGTGCTTTTGGTTTTGCTGGTTCATCTGCAGGCGCTGCTACTTTTGCATCACCTTTAGTTTCGACCAATTGCAAACCGCCTTGGCTTAAATCGGCACCTAAATCAGCCGCTTTAGCAGGTTTGCGCGCTGGTTTTTTGGCTGCTTTTGGTTTGGCTGGTTTTTCAGCTTCAGCTTGCACAGCAGTTTCATCAGCAACCACTTTTTTAGTGCTAACCATTTCAATATTAGCATCTACTGCAATGGGTTTTTGCGCTTTTGGTTTAGCTGGTCTTTGCGCTTTTTCTGCTTTTACTGGCGTTTCCATTACTTTAGTTTCTTTTGCAGGCGTTTCTTTAACTTCGTTTGATACGCTTGGCGCAACTGCTTCTACTTTCACTACAATCGGCGTTGTATCTGTAACCGCATCATTGGGCACAAATGCTGGCACTACTGCATTTGGGTCACGTGGTTCGCGGCCTTCTTCACGGTTGGCATCACGATTTTTATTGCGATTGCGACCACCGCGACTACGGCGACCAGTGCGCTCTGGACGTGGTGTCTGATTAGTATCGCCAGCCCCTTCATTTGGCAAACCAACGGCTACCGCTGTAGATTCAACTTTTTCAATCACCTCTGCACGCGCTTCAGTCTTAACCTCAATATTTCTATTGTCGGTTCGATCTTGACGTTGTGGACGCTCTTGACGCTCTGGTCTAGGTTGTTGTGGTTTTGCTTGCTGCTGCTGCGCTTTATCATTATTAGCCACGTTGCTAGCAACATTATTGCGATCACGATTATTGGCATTACGGTCACGATTACGGTTACGATCACGGTCGCGATTATTGTTGCGATTGCGGTCGTTATTGTTGCGACCATTTTCACGCGTAGCGGTATCGGCTGATTTTTCTACAACTTCAGCTTCCGTTTTGCCACCAAACCATTTTTTAATGCGGCCTAGTAGCGATATTTTAGCTACTGGTGTTGGCGCAGCCACTTCTGCTTTCTGCTCTACCAAAGGCGCAGATGTGGCTGTTTTAATGCCTTTAACTAGGGCTTCTGGCGCTTTAGGTTTTGCATCTTCATTTAAACCGCGCTCGTAGGCTGTTTCGGCTGGCATTTCAACCATTTTGTAGCTGGCTTGCGATGTTTCTTCAGTCACGTCATCTTGCTTGATACGCGTGATGCTGTAATTAGGTGTTTCCATATGCACGTTAGGAATCAACACCACTTCAACACCCATGCGTTGCTCAATTTTGTGAATATCCGCACGTTTTTCGTTTAATAAGAATGTCGCCGCTTCAACTGGCAATTGCACTTGAATAATAGCGCTATTGTCTTTCATCGCTTCTTCTTGCGTAATACGCAAGATGTGTAGGGCGGTTGATTCGATACCACGAATATGGCCTGTGCCGCTACAACGTGGGCAAGCGGCATGATTGGTTTCACCTAAGCTTGGGCGTAAACGTTGGCGTGAAAGCTCTAACAAACCAAAGCGTGAAATTTTGCCAGTTTGTACGCGTGCACGATCAGCATGCAGCGCATCACGTAACGTGTTTTCTACTTCGCGTTGGTTGCGTTGGCTTTCCATGTCAATAAAGTCAATTACCACCAAACCGCCAAGGTCGCGCAAGCGCAATTGGCGCGCTACTTCTTCGGCTGCTTCTAGGTTTGTATTAAATGCGGTTTGTTCAATATCGGCGCCCTTAATTGAACGACCAGAGTTAACGTCTACTGAAACTAATGCTTCAGTATGGTCAATCACAATCGCGCCACCAGAGGGCAGGCGTACTTCACGTGAAAACGCCGATTCAATTTGATGCTCAATTTGAAAACGTGAGAACAGTGGAATTTCGTCTTGATACAACTTAACGCGGGCCACATTGCCTGGCATCACGTGGTTCATAAACTGTACGGCTTGCTCATGCACATCTGGCGTATCGATTAAAA
The DNA here is from genome assembly GCA_040387535.1 of Pseudomonadota bacterium. Taxonomy (GTDB): domain Bacteria; phylum Pseudomonadota; class Gammaproteobacteria; order Burkholderiales; family Methylophilaceae; genus Methylotenera_A. The sequence continues at coordinate 42,407 of JAZKDM010000007.1, forward strand.
TCTCACCAATATCGGCACTAAAGTAATCGCGAATCGCGCGAATCACCAAACTGCCTTCTTGGTAGATTAAAAAAGCGCCAGGTTGAATGTGCGATGCTTCTTCAACTGCTGTCCATAATTGCGTTAAGTAGTTTAAATCCCACTGCAATTCTTCAGCATTACGGCCAATACCAGCAGTACGCGCAATAATACTCATGCCGTTTGGCACTTCTAATTGCGCCATTACATCACGTAGTTCGTTGCGATCTTCGCCTTCAATACGGCGTGAAACACCGCCGCCACGTGGATTGTTTGGCATCAATACTAGGTAACGGCCAGCCAGTGAGATATAAGTAGTTAAAGCAGCGCCTTTGTTACCACGCTCATCTTTATCCACTTGAACGATTAGTTCTTGACCTTCTTTAATCACGTCTTGAATACGTGTTTTGCCACCTTCAGATTTCTCTGAATAGTAGCTACGTGAAATTTCTTTAAATGGTAAAAAGCCGTGACGCTCCATGCCGTAATCGACAAAAGCGGCTTCTAAGGATGGTTCTACACGGGTAATAACGCCTTTGTAAATATTACTTTTGCGTTGCTCTTTACCAGCGTGTTCTATATCTAAATCGACAAGTTTTTGCCCGTCTACGATCGCAACGCGTAATTCTTCGGATTGCGTTGCATTAAATAACATGCGTTTCATTGATTGCTCCCGCGCTCAGAGCAATGCAGACAGTGTTTACTTGGATAAAATTAGCTAAAGTATTGAATTAAAAGGGATGTAGATGTAATGCGCATCATATACTTATATAGACAAGTCTATATAGTTGTGCGCTAAATTAAGCATGTGTGGGCATTTTCGCAGCGTCTGGCTGCGGTTATTAACCTAACGCTGATCGCGTTTTTTCATTGCTTATGTTTCTGTTAAGAAATAATTTTTCTGCAATGAATGGATTAATGCTGAATGCACTTGCATCTTAAAACTTAGTATCTTTATATTGATGCCAAACCTTTTGTGTTTGGTTTGACATAAATCCGTTAAAATTCGGTCTTCAGTAACTTTAGTCGCGTTTATATTATTTGTCTGCGGCGGCTAGAGCGCAATTGTTTTATCGCTACTTACAAATATGGCGAGCGGTATTAGCCAAAATATTGTTCATATACTATAAGTTAAAAATAAATATTTTTTAATCGATATACTATATGGTCGTTTGTTGTATAAAAAGCTAAATAAGCCTATTAAATTCAACAACATCAGTAGTATAGGCGTAATCCCTTTTTTAAGCAAAAATTAAACATGCAAATAGAGCAAAATAATCCACTTGATAATCAAATGGATAAACAATCCGAAAACCAAATTGGCGCACATGCGGCGGCCAATGTCACCGTTGATGAAGCATCAGAAGGCCAGCGCATTGATAATTTTTTAACTAAAATTCTCAAAGGCGTGCCCAAAAGCCATGTGTATCGCATTTTGCGCAGCGGTGAAGTGCGGGTGAATAAAGGCCGAATCGATGCCTCTTACAAGTTGCTCATTGGTGACATTGTGCGTGTGCCGCCGATTCGTGTGGCAGCCAATGATAAAGAAAAGTTTGATAATCAAAAGCTTAGTCAGCCAGCCACATCGGTATTAGAAAGTACGATTATTTTTGAGGACGATGCGCTACTGATTATTGACAAGCCTGCTGGCTTTGCGGTGCATGGTGGTAGCGGGGTAAGCCGCGGCGTGATTGAGCAATTGCGTATGGAACGACCTAAAGCCAAGTTTTTAGAGTTGGTGCATAGACTGGATAGAGAAACATCTGGTGTATTAATGCTGGCAAAAAAACGTGTGGCCTTGGTGGCTTTGCATGAAATGATTCGCAACAATCAAACCGATAAGCGTTATTTGATGCTGGTTGCAGGCGAGTGGACTGAAAAGAAAAAACGTGTGGCGCTGGATTTACAGAAATATGTACTGCCAAATGGTGAGCGCCGTGTAAATGTGGTGACAGATAAATCAAAAGATAAATACGATCAAGCGCAGCACTCTGAAACCATCTTTTATTTAAAACAAGCCTTTGCTGGCTTTAGCTTGCTAGAAGCTCAATTGATTACTGGCCGCACGCATCAGTTGCGCGTGCAGTTGGCGCATTTGGGCTTTCCTATTGTGGGTGATGACAAATACGGAGATTTTGCAAACAATAAAGCTTTGCAGAAAAAAGGCTTAAAACGCATGTTTTTACATTCTGCTGAAACAAATTTGCGCCATCCTATTTCTGCCGAAAAGTTAAAACTGGTGGCGCCATTGCCGCAAGAGTTACAAAAATTTATGAATAGTTTGAATAAGTTAGAGAGTTAAGAATAAAAATGTCAGAGATTAGTGGCGTTAACGTTAGAAATTTTGATTTAATCGTTTGGGATTGGGATGGCACCATAGCCAACTCAACAGGCATGATTACCAATGCCATTGTGAAAGCGGCTGAGCAGGTTGGCTTGCCAACACTAGACCCAATTGCCGCAAGCAATATTATTGGTTTGGGCTTAAAAGAGTCTATTTATGCGCTTTATGGCGATATTCCCTCTGAAAAAGCGCAAGCGTTGGCGGCACAATATACCGCCAATTATTATGCAGGCGAAAGCGAAATCCCGCTTTTTGTCGGTGTAAAAGAAACAATTTTAGAATTGAATCGCCGCGGATTTAAATTGGCGGTGGCAACAGGCAAGGGTAGGCGTGGACTAAATTTAGCTTTGCAGCATTGCGGCTTAACTAATTATTTTCATGCAACACGCACCGTAGATGAGTGTTTTTCTAAGCCACATCCACAAATGTTGGATGAATTAATGGATACACTGGTTGTGACACCAGAGCGCACATTAATGATTGGCGACACCAGTTATGATTTGCAAATGGCGCAAAATGCTGGGGTGGCGTCTGTTGGTGTGACGTTTGGCGCACAGACGCAAGACAAATTAGTGCGTTATAATCCTATCAAAATATTTAATCAATTTAGTGACTTAAGTACTTGGCTGCTAGACGCTTAAAAACTATCCAATCAAACCATACAACCAAGCCATATAATAAACCATGCAAAAACACACCATTGTTTTAAATAGCCATGATTTAGTAGAGAAATCACTTGGGCTGCGTTTTGCGTTGCCGCAATTGGGTGAGCTGGCAACTGGTTTTGTAGTGCGCTATCACGGCAAAGCGCATGCTTATGTGAACAAGTGCGCACATGTGCCTATTGAGCTAGATTGGAACCAAGGCGAATTTTTTACAGTCAATAAAGATTACTTGATTTGCGCCACACATGGCGCGCATTATGCACCCGATACAGGTTATTGTGTGATGGGTCCCTGCAAAGGAAAAAGCTTGCAAGCTTTACCTGTTACAGAACAAAATAATCAAATTACGATTCATTTAGAACAAATTAAAAAATATTGGTAAGTTTACTTTTAAGAGAGCAATCAGCATGTCAGAAGACAACAATTGGCAACAACAAACTATTGAAAAACTCGCTTTGTCGGGCTTGCAAGAGCAAAAATCGGCAAGGCGCTGGAGTATCTTTTTTAAAGTACTGATGTTTATATATTTATTCGTGGTGCTGTTTTTGGCGCTAGGTTGGCTGGGCGGCACAAAAGCCGGCACGGGCGAGCATACGGCGCTAATTGAAATTGCTGGCGTGATTGAGGCGGGTGGCGATGTGAACGCTGATTCTGTCATCACCAGCTTAAGCGATGCTTACGAAAGTAAAGGCACCAAAGGCATTATTCTGCGCATTAATAGCCCAGGTGGTAGCCCAGTGCAATCAGGCATCATTTTTGATGAAATTAAACGCCAAAGAAAACTACACCCAAGCATTCCTGTTTACGCGGTGGTAGAAGATATTTGCGCATCTGGCGGCTATTATATTGCGGCGGCAGCGGACAAAATTTACGTGGATAAAGCCAGTATTGTGGGCTCAATTGGCGTATTGATGGATGGCTACGGCTTTACCGAAGTGATGCAAAAAGTGGGTGTTGAGCGTCGCCTACTAACAGCAGGCGATAACAAAGCCATGCTAGATCCATTTTCTCCTGTGAACCCAAAACATCAACAACTTGCGCAAGCCATGTTAAATCAAATTCATGAGCAATTTAAAACAGTGGTGCGTCAAGGTCGTGGTAATCGCTTGGTAGAAGATAATGAAACCTTTAGTGGTTTGTTTTGGAGCGGCGAGCAAAGCATTAAAATTGGTTTGGCTGATGCGCTTGGTAGTGCCGACTATGTTGCACGTGAAGTGATTAAGCAAGAAGAAATAGTGGATTATTCCTACCAAGATAGCGTGGTAGACCGCTTTGCTAAACGCTTGGGCGCAAGTATGGCGAAATCTGTGGGTATTGATGCGATGCTAAAAGGTGTTCAGCTAAGATAAGTGGACCAGTAGCAATAAAAAAACCGCTTTTAAGCGGTTTTTTTATTGCTACAACTAATCTCTATCTATTAGCGTAATTGTTTGGTGTGATTAATCAGCCCATTGGTTGAGCTATCGTAATTAGTCACTTTGCCTTCGCTTGTTAGCTGTGGCAAAATTTGCTGTGCGATTTGTTTACCGTATTCAACGCCCCATTGATCGTAGCTATTAATATCCCACATAATGCCTTGCACAAATATTTTGTGCTCATACAGCGCTATTAATTTACCTAGTGTATTCGGCGTTAGTTTGTCGAATAAAATAGAGCTAGTAGGGCGGTTGCCTTCAAACACTTTATGTGGCAATAATTTTTCTAATTCATCACCTTTTAAGCCTTGTTTTTCAAGCTCAACACGCGCTTCCTCTTTGGTTTTGCCTAACATTAACGATTGCGTTTGCGCTAAAAAGTTAGCTAGCAAGATTTTATGATGCGCATAGCCGTGTTTGCCGATTGCATAATGGCTATGTACAGGCATTAAAAAGTCAGCAGGAACGATTTGTGTGCCTTGATGGATTAATTGGTAAAACGCATGTTGGCCGTTGGTGCCAGCTTCGCCCCAAATAACTGGGCCGGTTTTGTATTGCACACGGCTGCCATCGCGGCAGATAAATTTGCCATTACTTTCCATATCCGCTTGTTGCATATAGGCGGGGAAGCGCGCTAAACCTTGGTCGTACGGCAGAATAGCATTGGTATCGACATGGAAAAAGTTGTTATACCAAACGCCAATCAAGGCCAAAATCACTGGCATGTTTTGTTCTAAAGGCGCTGTTTTGAAATGGTTATCCATTTCATGCGCACCTTCTAGTAAGGCCTCAAAATTATCCATGCCAACGTACAAGGCAATGCTTAAGCCGATGGCAGACCATAATGAGTAACGACCGCCTACCCAATCCCAAAACGCAAACATATTAGCCGTATCAATACCGAAATCGGTTACGGCTTTTGCATTGGTGGATAAAGCCACAAAGTGCTTCGCTACATGATTGCTATCTTTTGCTGACTCTAAAAACCATGTACGCGCGCTCATGGCGTTAGTCATGGTTTCTTGCGTGGTAAATGTTTTAGAAGCCACAATAAACAAAGTGGTTTCAGGTTTGCATTTTTCCAATGCACGCATCAAATGTGCGCCATCAATATTTGATACAAAATGAATATTAAGTGCTGGGCTGGCGTATGGCTTTAAGGCATCGCACACCATCACAGGACCTAAATCAGAGCCGCCAATACCAATATTCACAATATCGGTAATACGTTTACCAGTAAAGCCTAACCAAGTGCCGTTGCGTACTTTTTCTGAAAACTCACGCATCTGCGCTAACACGGCGTTAATGTCTGGCATCACGTCTTTGCCGTCTACCATTACTGGCGTATTGCTGCGATTGCGTAGGGCGGTATGCAATACAGCGCGATTTTCGGTGATATTGATTTTCTCACCATTAAACATGGCATCACGCCATTGCTCAATTTTCGCTTCACGCGCCATTTGAAATAACAACGGTAAAGTTTCATCTGTAATGCGATGTTTTGAATAATCAAACAAGATATCGCCAAAATGTAAGCTGTATTTTTCAAAGCGTTTTGGGTCTGCCGCGAAGAAATCGCGCATGTGCAATGGCGCAATTTCTTTTTGATGCGCACACAATTTTTGCCAAGTAGGGAATTGAGTAAGAGTTGTCATTTATTATTTAAAACAGTCGTTTATTAGTTATATTTAATGTTATTTATAAGTTTAATTTTAAAATATTTCAGTATTATGATTTATGCGTGATGATTAACCCTGCCAACGGCGGCAAGGTAATTAATAATGATTGCGCATGGTTCATCCAAGAAATATTTTCTGTTTGCAAACCAGCACCATTACCTTGGTTGCTGCCGCCATAATAGGCCGCATCACTATTAAATATCTCAGCATATTGACCTGCTTTTGGCACGCCAATGCGATAATTTTCACGTAACACAGGCGTAAAATTCATCACTATTATAGCAAAAGAATTATCTAGGCCGCGTCTGACGAAGCTAATAATTGATTGATCTGAATCGTGGCAATCAATCCAATCAAAACCTTGTACTTCAAAATCTAGATTATGCAAACATTCGAGATGCAGATAGTGCATATTCAAATCGCGTGCGGTTCGCTGAATACCAACGTGCGCTTCATGCTCTAGCAAATGCCAATCTAAACTTGCATTCACATTCCATTCAATACCTTGTGCGATTTCGTTGCCCATAAAGTTGAGTTTTTTGCCTGGACTGGTCATTTGCAGCGTCATTAATAGGCGCAAATTGGCAAATTTTTGCCATGAATCGCCCGGCATTTTGCCAATTAAAGAGCCTTTGCCATGCACCACTTCATCATGTGAAAACGGTAAAACAAAATTTTCGCTATAAGCGTACAGTTGACCAAACGTGAGCATGCTGTGGTGGTATTTACGGTGCACAGGCTCGTTTTCAATATAGCTTAGCGTGTCATTCATCCAGCCCATATTCCACTTCATGCTAAAACCCAAGCCACCCAAGTAAATAGGGCGCGAAACGGCAGGCCATGCGGTGGATTCTTCTGCAATGGTTAATGCGCCAGGGAAATCTTGATGCACCACCATATTGAGTTGTTTTAGAAAATCAATGGCCTCTAGGTTTTCGCGTCCGCCAAATTTATTGGGCACCCATTCACCCGCTTTGCGTGAATAATCCAAATAAAGCATAGATGCCACGGCATCCACACGTAAGCCATCAATGTGAAACTCTTTTAACCAAAAGTAGGCGCTGGCAATTAAGAAATTGCGTACTTCATTGCGTCCGTAGTTGAATATTAATGTGCCCCAGTCTTGGTGCTCACCAATGCGTGGGTCTTCATGTTCATATAGTGCTGTGCCATCAAAGCGCGCCAGTGCCCAGTCATCTTTAGGAAAATGACCAGGTACCCAATCTAAAATCACACCAATATTGGCTTGGTGACAGGCATCGATTAAAAATTTCAAATCGTCGGGGGTGCCAAAGCGATTAGTCACACCAAAATAGCCAGTGGTTTGGTATCCCCAAGATTCGTTTAAAGGGTGCTCTGTAATGGGTAGTAATTCGATGTGCGTGTAACCCATATCGGATACATAGGGCACTAACTCAGCGGCCAGTTCGCGATAGGTTAATGGCAAGTTGCCATTTTTACGGCGCCATGAGCCAACATGCACCTCATAGCAGTTAAAAGGTGCGTGCAGCCAATCGTTTTTGGCGCGCTGATTTAACCAGGCGCTGTCTTGCCATTTGTAGTTGCTGTTGGCCGATATTTTAGCGGCTGTGCCTGGGCGCGCTTCAAACTCACGCGCAAAAGGATCTGTTTTGGTGAGTAGGGCATGCGTCTGACGATTGCGGATTTCAAATTTATATAAGGTTTCTGCGGCTAGATTTGGAATAAACAACTCCCAAACGCCAGTGCTACCACGCACACGCATAGGGTTAATCCGACCATCCCATTGGTTAAAATTGCCAATCACGCTGACACGCTCAGCATTTGGTGCCCACACCGCAAAGCGCACACCTTGCACGCCTTGATGCTCAACCATATGAGCACCAAAAGTTTTGTATGCTTGATTTAGTGAGCCTTCACCAAATAAATACAATTCGTTATCGGTTAAAATTGGATTAAAACTATAGGCATCAATGGTTGCTTGCACTTGCCCATTCGCCTCAACTTGAATTACGCAAGGTGATGCAGGCGCTGTTTTGCCGCGCCACTCGTATAAACCAGCGGCATGTACACGCTCACACTCAATCCATTTTGTTTTGACTTGTAGGCTCACTTTTTCGGCGTACGGCAGAAAAGTGCGGAACACAAACTCAGCGCCTTCTTTATGTAATCCTAAATAAGCAAACGCGTCGTGATGTTTCGCGTCGAGTATCAATTGAAGTTGGTTTTGAGTTGTGCTGGCCACGATATAATTTCTTTAAAATCAGTTGAATTAGACTGGATTATAACCCTTATCTAAGCCTATAATTAAATTGTAATTATTTTGTATCATTTTGGTATATTAAATAATTATTAAATTAATGTTATTTGCCCAATATGGCTTTTTTTATGGCCTACAAGACAATAATGTTTATTCTTATTGACTAAGTTCAAGGAGGGCAAGCATGGCACAAGATGCGAATAGTTCACGGTTTATTAGCACAATGACTAAAAATACGGTTGCGCTAATTTTAGCTGGTGGGCGTGGTAGCCGATTGAAAGACTTAACCGACAGACGCGCAAAACCTGCGGTTCCATTTGGCGGAAAATTCCGCATTATCGATTTCCCATTATCCAACTGCATTAACTCAGGTATCCGCCGAGTTGGTGTCATTACACAATATAAATCGCATAGCTTAATCCGCCATATCCAGCGTGGCTGGAGCTTTTTAAACGGCGAGTTTAACGAGTACATTGAGCTGCTACCGGCATCGCAACAAAATAATAATGAAGAATGGTACAAAGGTACGGCCGATGCCGTGCACCAAAATGTGGATATTTTGAAATCGAGTGATGCGCAGTACGTGGTTATTTTAGCGGGCGATCATATTTACAAAATGGATTACGGCCAGATGTTGGCTACCCACGCCAAAAATAATGCCGATATGACCATTGCTTGCTTGAACGTGCCATTAGAAGAAGCCAAAGGCTTTGGTGTAATGGCAGTTGATGATGAAGACCGTATTATTGAGTTTGCAGAAAAGCCAGACAAGCCTAAACACATGCCCGGCGATAAGACGCAAGCCTTAGCCAGTATGGGTATTTATATTTTTAATGCGCAATTTTTGTATGAGCAATTAGCCAGAGATGCGGCCGACCCAAAATCTACTAAAGATTTTGGTGGCGATATTATTCCTTATTTAATTACGCGCGCTAGAGTTTATGCGCACCGATTTACCGAAAGCTGCGTAGGCGCCAAAAATGGTTTTTACTATTGGCGCGATGTTGGCACGGTTGATGCATATTGGGAAGCGAACATGGAATTAACGCGTGTGACGCCTGAGCTTAATATGTATGACAATATCTGGCCGATTTGGACTTATCAAGAACAAGTGCCACCCGCCAAGTTTGTGTTTAACGACGAAGGCCGAACAGGTAAAGCAACTGATTCCATTGTATCAGGCGGTTGCTTAATCAGCGGTTCATGCGTTACTAGCTCGGTTTTGTTTTCTAACGTGCGTGTGCACAGTTATTGCGATATTGAAGGCGCCGTGCTGTTGCCAAATGTGGTGGTAAACCGTCATGCTAAATTGAAAAATGTAGTGGTAGATAAAGGCGTAGAAATTCCAGAAGGTATTGAAATTGGCTTTGATTTAAAAGCCGACAAAAAACGCTTTTATGTATCCGAAAAAGGAACCGTGTTGGTGACTAAGCCAATGCTGCTTAAACTTTAACGAAAAAGTTTAAATTATTAAATTGAAATATTGAGATATGAATCAACCTAAATTATTAATTTCGCTTTACTGGCATATGCACCAGCCAGATTACCGCGATTCAATCTCTGGTGAGTATGTATTGCCGTGGACTTATTTGCATGCCATTAAAGATTATTCTGATATGGCTTACCACTTGGAGATGAATCCAAAAGCTAAAGTCAGCTTTAACTTTGTGCCAATTTTATTGGACCAATTAGAAGATTACACCCATCAATTTAAATCTAATCGCGTAAAAGACCCGATTCTTAAGTTATTGAGCACCAATGATTTATGGGTGATAACACTTGAAGAGCGCCGATTAATTAAAGACAGTTGCTTCAAAAGCTATCACGAAAAAATGCTTAAGCCGTTCCCCGATTACGACCGGCTGCATAAGATGTTTGAGTTTTTAACAGAAGATGGTCGCGACGATTTAATCTATTTATCTGGCCAGTATTTGTCCGATTTATTAGTGTGGTACCACTTGGCTTGGATGGGCGAGAGTGTGCGCCAAAACAATGCACTAGTGCAAAAGCTGATGAGCAAAGGTAAGCAATTTACCAATGAAGACCGTTTGGCTTTGTTTGATTTAGTGGGTGAGTTAATTGCTAATTTAATTCCGCGCTACAAAAAATTGGCAGAAACAGGCCAAATTGAAATATCAAGCACGCCGCATTACCATCCTATTTTGCCCTTGCTGGTCGATTTTGAAACCACGCATGACGCCATGAGCAATGCTATTTTGCCGAAAACGCCAAAATACCCAGGTGGTGTTGAGCGTGCGATTGATCATTTAAAAGATGCAACAACATCGCACACACGTCGATTTGGTATGGCGCCAAAAGGCATGTGGCCATCTGAAGGCGCGGTTTCTAAAGAAAGCCTGTTGTTAATGGCTAATCAGGGCGTGCAATGGGCCGCTTCTGGTGAAGGTGTGCTGGCCAATAGCTTACGTAAATCCAGTCCTAAAAAAGCCTTACTATCACGCCACGATTATTTGTATAAGCCATATAAAGTTAGCAAAGGTGACGACTCTATTACCTGTTTCTTTAGAGATGACAGGCTTTCAGACAAGATTGGTTTTGAATACTCTAAATTGCACAGCAGTGAAGCGGTAAACGATTTTATTCAAACCCTAGAGCACATCTACAACACTTATCAGCGCCAAGAAAACCCTGTGGTGAGCGTGATTTTAGATGGCGAAAATGCGTGGGAATATTATCCATATAACGGTCATTACTTCTTAACGGAGCTGTATGCCGCTTTGGCCAATCATCCTAATATTGAGATGGTGACGCAATCTGAAGTGCTGCAAGCGATTAAAGCGCCTGAAAAAAGCCCTTATAAAATCAACTGTGGCGTATTGCCAGAAATTTCAGCAGGTAGCTGGGTATATGGCAGCTTTAGTACTTGGATTGGCAGCGTAGACAAAAATTATGGCTGGGATTTGTTGTGTGAAGCTAAAAAAGCCTACGATAAAGGCATGAAATCGAGCAAATTAACAGCAGCAGAAAAACACCTGTGCGAACATCAGCTATCGGTTTGTGAAGGGTCTGATTGGTTTTGGTGGCTGGGGGATTACAACGCTGCCATGAGTGTGAGTAGCTTTGATCAATTGTATCGCCGCAATTTAATGAACTTGTATCGCTTGCTTAAATTGCCGATTCCAGAGCATTTAAATGCGTCAATTAGCATGGGTGATAGCCAAGCCGCCAATGATTCAAATAGCGGAACCATGCGTAGAGGGCAGGAATAATCGAATTAACAGCATAAAAAGATTAAGTTACAAATAGGCATTCATCAACTCTTTTGCTGCACCAAACAACTATAAAAAAATAACAAAGATGAAAATAGAAATAAGATGAAAAAATCGCAGCAACGTAAAGCAGGTGTTTTATTACACATTAGTTCTTTGCCAGAGGGCACGATGGGCTTGCAGGCACAGCGGTTCGTTGATTTTTTAAGTGCTACAGGCGCAAGTGTGTGGCAGACTTTACCGCTGAATATGCCGCACAATGATGGTTCTCCTTATCAGTGTTTAAGCGCGCACGCTGGTAATCCTGCGTTTATCGATTTGCAGCAATTAATTGAAGCTGGTTACATCAATGCGCTAGATTTGCAGGGATACAACGCTGAGCCTACATTAGCGCAGCATCAAAAATTATTTGAAAAAGTATTTTGTGTTGCATCTCAACATAAAGACTCTGCTGATTACATCGCTTATAAAAAGTTTTGCAGAAAACACAGTCACTGGCTCAATGATTTCGCCTTATTTTTAGTATTACGTCAGCAATTTAATCAATCCAGTTGGAATGCTTGGCCAGTTGCTTTTAAAAAGCGCGATTTAGACACATTAAAGCTTGCTAAAAAGCAGCATGCACATGATATTGCTGTGATTAAATTTACGCAGTTTATTTTCTTTAAGCAGTGGTGCGCTTTAAAAGCGTATGCAAATCAACATCATATTGCCATGTTTGGCGATATCCCCATTTTTGTAGCGTTCGATAGTGCCGATGTGTGGGCCAACCCTGATTTATTTAAGCTGGATAAACATTGCAATATGACGGTTGTGGCAGGTGTGCCGCCTGATTACTTTTCAAGCACTGGTCAGCGCTGGGGCAACCCGCACTACAATTGGCGCGCCATGAAAAAAGAAGGCTTTAAATGGTGGCTGGCGCGTATGCGCACGCAAAATAGTATGTTCGATATGGTGCGTATTGACCACTTTAGAGGCTTGGAAGCAGCTTGGGAAATCCCTGCTACTGAAGATACGGCTATCAATGGCAAATGGCAGGTCGCGCCTGGTAACTTATTACTAGCTTCAATCAAAAAACGTTTCAAAAAAATGTGTTTAGTGGCAGAAGACTTGGGCATTATTACCGATGAAGTGAATGCGTTGAGGCATGAATATAAAATGCCGGGCATGAAAATTTTGCAATTTGCCTTTGGTGGCGGTGACGATAATTTATATTTGCCGCAAAATATTGAAGCCAATAGCGTGGTTTACACTGGTACGCATGACAATGACACCACACTAGGCTGGTACCAACAGCTTGAAGAAAATGCAAAAAAACATTTGCACAGTGTGCTTAATACCGAAGAGCCTGATATGCCAAATGCCTTGATTGATATGGCTTTGGCAACAAAAGCCGATTTGGCCATTATCCCCATGCAAGATATTTTGGCGCTAGATAGTACCAATCGCATGAATACGCCGGGTACTTTAGGTGGTAATTGGGTTTGGCGTTTTGATTGGCAGGAGTTAAGCCCTGAACAGCAACAACATTTTGCCGATGCAGTGCAACACTCTGGGCGGCATGCCAACTAGCGATGAGCTTACTGATAGGCATTGATGTTGGTGGCACTAACTTACGTTTAGGCGTGGTTAAATCTAGCGTTGGCGCATTGCAATTGGTAGAAGAAATGCGCTTTAGGGCCGATTTTTCACAGATGTGCAAAGGGCATTCGCCAGAAATAGCTTGGCAAACCATTTTAAATACCACTGCCGAAGCAATTCAAAAAGTGCGTCAGCAATACGCCGATATCAGCGCTGTAGGCATTGGGTTTCCTGGGTTTATTGACCCGCATACACAAAAAATAGCGCAATCACCCAATTTGCCAGGCTTAAAAGAGGTGGATTTAAGTGCCGATTTGAGCCAAATTATTCAGTTGCCAGTAGTAGTAGAAAATGACGCGCTTGCTGCCGCTTATGGTGAATATGCCAATCTACACTTTATGCAGCCAACCAATTTAATTTATCTGGGTTTAGGCACAGGTGTTGGTGGTGGGCTTATTTTAAACGGCCAAGCGTTTCAGGGTGACCACGGCGTTGCCATGGAAGTAGGGCATATCATCGTACAAGCCAATGGCAGGCCGTGTGGCTGCGGTAATGCAGGTTGCATGGAGCAATACGCATCAGCCAGCGGCGTTGCTAAAACTTATTTTGAAGGCTCTAATCAGCAACTGCACGCCAACGAAATTGCAGCGCTTGCCAACCAAGGCAATCAAATGGCACTAGATGCGTATGCCCTTGCTGGAAAATCGTTAGCGCAAGCCTTGGCGCACACCTTAAAAGTGATTGACGTGAAAAAAATTGTGATTGGTGGCGGTATGAGCGCGGCTTGGCCTTTAATGCAAGCCGCTTTTCAGCAGCAACTGACGCAAGATTTAATTCCTGTACTACGTGGTAAGTTAACGATTGCCATTTCTAGCATGGGTGATCAAGCGGGTATTATTGGCGCGGCCATGTTGGCGCAACAAAAAATCCGCACCTTAATTTAGCGCTCTGTTAACACTTGGAATCTAGCCCTCAGTTAACACATGGCCATTCTGAATATAAACAATATCACTGGTTAACTGCGTAATTTCGTCCTTGCTGTGACTAACATACAACATTGGAATGTTGATGTTTTCTGCCACCAATTTTAAATAAGGCAGAATCTGCTGCTTTAGTTTGTCATCTAATGAAGCCAGTGGCTCATCTAGCATCAATAATTTGGGTGAGCTCAATAATGCGCGACCAAGCGCCACGCGTTGTTTTTCGCCGCCAGAGAGTTGATGCGGCTGCTGTTTTTTTAATGCATCTAAGGCCAACAATTGCATGATATCTACAGGCTTAATAGGCTGCTTTTGATGGGCATTTAATTTATAAGCATAGGTTAAATTCTGCTCCACAGTCATATGTGGGAAAAGCCTACCATCTTGAAACACCAAACCCACTCTGCGTTGATGAATTGGTTTGTTAACGCCTAATTTGCTATCAAATACACATTCGCCGTCAATGCTAATGGTGCCGCTATCAGGCTGAGCAATACCTGCAATCATGCTTAATAAAGTACTTTTTCCAGAACCAGAAGGGCCAAATATAGCCGTTACGCGCTTGTTTATTTGTAACGACACATCTAAATTAAAGTGTTTGCGTTGCAGTTTGGCTTCAATTTCAATCATGCGGCTGGCGTCCAATTTTTTGATTGGCCTTGCGTTCTAAGCGGTCGCTTAGCATTAATGCGCCTAGCGCTAATATCATGCTTAAAATAACCAAGCGCATAGCCGGCCAATCGCCATTGGGGATCTGCGTATAACTATAAATGGCCAATGGCAGGGTGCGCGTTTCGTTTTCAATATTACCAACAAACGTAATGGTCGCGCCAAATTCGCCCAAGCTGCGACTAAACGCTAATATCAAGCCGGTGATAACGCCTGGCATGGCCAGCGGCAAAGTGATGGTAAAAAATACTTTAAGCGGATGTGCACCAAGCGATTGCGCGGCAATTTCTAAGTTACGGTCTACTTGCGAGATGGCTAAACGGGTAGAGCGTACCATTAATGGAAACGCCATGACGGCAGATGCGACAACGGCGCCCATCCAAGTAAAGGCAAGGCTAAAGCCAAAATAAGTATGCAGATGCTTGCCAATTAGCCCTTGATTGCCCAACAATAACAACAGCAAAAAGCCTGGCACCACTGGCGGCAAAACCAAGGGTAAATGCACCAAGCTATCTAATAGCGATTTCCCCCAAAAGGATTTTCTGGCTAATAGCCAAGATACGGCAATGCCGGGAATAAGGATGATGAGCACGCACAAAAGTGCCACTTTGAGTGATAGCCAGACAATCGCTAGCTCCTCTGGTGTAAAGTTAAATAGTGCTTGCATGCGATATTATTTTAAAAATTGAAAGCCATATTTGGTAAAGACAGCCTTTGCCGGTTCTGATTTTAAATAGTTGTAAAACGGCATAGTGTTTGAGTTGGCATTTATGGTTAAGCTTATTGGGTAAACAATCGCGTCATGGCTGTTTTTATCAAACACCATTACGGTTTCTACTTTATCCGAAACTTTGGCATCTGTCGCGTATACAATGCCTGCCGCACATTCGCCACGTTCCACATTAACCAAGGCCGCACGCACATCTTGCGTACCCACGATCCTCGATTTAATTGCATCCCACCAGCCAAGCGATTTTAATGCTTGTTTTGCGTAAATGCCTACGGGTACCGATTCTGTTTCGCCAGTGCAAAGCTTTCCTTCAAAAGCATTGGCAAAATTAAAGCCTTTATCTGCATTGATTTTAAAGCCTTTGCCTTTGGGGGCGATTAAAACCAGATGATTGCCCAGTAAATTAGCGGTGGTTGCATTCTTAAGTACATTTTTCTCTTTTAAATACTGCATCCATTTAGTGTCAGCGGATATAAAAATATCGGCTGGCGCGCCGTTTTCAATTTGTTTCGCTAATGTAGATGAAGAGGCAAAAGAGGTTTGTATTTCAACGCCTTTTTCTTTTTCATAGATAGCCGCAATTTCTGTAATGGCATCCGTTAAGCTAGCCGCGGCAAAAACCACTATTTTCTTATCTGGCTCAGCAGCGCTTAAATGAACAGTAAAGCTTAATAGTATCAGTAAAAAAAATCGGTTAAATTGATGGTTAAGTTTCATTATTAATTCCAATATTAGATTAACTAAAATGCACTGACTAGAAATTCTACATACAGATAATCAGAATCATCGCGGCGCGTAGGGTCGTTTGCATTGCTGGCAATACCCACTGCGCGCTTGGTAAAGTCACCTGCCCAAAAATGGGCGTAACCAACGCTGGCGTTAATGTAGGAATTAATGGCAAAACGCGCATTAATATCAATATCTGAGCCTATCTTGTCACCACTTTTTCCAGTTCTATCTCTTAATGCAGCAGGTCCCCAGCTATCGGTGTCGCTTTCTAAGCTGTAATTGCTATAACCAATATCAACTTTAAGATTTTTAACCAGTGTTACTTTGGGTTCAAATTCAAGACGTATTTTTGGTGTGCGAATATTGGCCATTTCAAAATAATCGGTATTTGACCAAGGTCTGGCAAAGCCAAATAAACGTTCAAAGCGCTGATTTTTGTTGTCATTTGGATTTTTGTCACCAGTAGCTAAACCATAAAATGCACTTAATCTTGGTTTCCAAGCATGATTAAACGTATAGCCAATCTCTGCGTTGTAGCCGTATGCCTCATGCTCAACTTTTGTCCGATTGCTTAAGCTGGTATCTTGCTCGCCCCATTGTTGTACATAGTTGGCATCATAATCCCAGCCTGTTTTGCCCAATACGCCATAAGCCCGCAAGCCTGCGCTATGAATGGTACGGTCTATTTTTCGACTACTAATGGTTTCATCTCTACCATTTAAATCATACTTCACTTTGTCGCCATCTTGCTTTAGCAGATAGTAGTAAGGCTGCAAGGTAACAATTTCTGACCATTTGCGCCAATCACCTATAGCACCATAAAACTGCTGTGAATCGTTACGCTGATCAAGTTGTCGGTCAAAACGTTGTACTGGATTCAACGCAAACATTTCTAATTGCCAATCATTTTTTTGTTGGCCTATGATGGTGCGCACGCCTTGAAAGTTATTGGTGGTATTGCGATACTCATTACGCGCGATTAGCCGTTTGTCGGTTTTTTCAAAGGCATGTCGACCCGCTTTAATACTGATAGGGCGTTCATTGCCTAAATCATCTTGCCCAAGCAGTGTTTCTTTAAAAAATAACTCTAAATAAGCTTGAATCGGCTCCGCATAATTGACATCACGCGTGTCAAAATCCCTTGAATACTGGCTATGATTGCGTCGCGCATCTTCTACTTCTAAAGTAAAACGTAGCGGGTCAAGAATATCTTTTACAGCAATATAGCCACGCGTCCTCAATAATATTGGCTCATCAATCGCCTCTTGTGAACGTCTAAAATCGTTGTGCCTAAATTCATAGCGCATGCGGTAATCCAGCCCAATATCAAGCCAGTCAATGTCATTAAATGCTTCGTTATTTTTTAACCAAGTTTTATTTAGTTGCTTTACGTATCTTGGGGGGGCAGTTTGCAAACTCGTGCCATAACTTTTACGTTCAATGTAATAAGAAGTTTTAACCCCATCATCGGCATGCGCCATTTGATGGTCTATGCCAAATATTAGGACAGAAATAATAAGTCTATAAATTGTTGGCTGGTGAAATGTGGGTTGCTGTCTTTTCAGCTTGGATTTTCTTTGCATTTTATTTTTGAAAATAGTTTTGTTTCTGCATTAAATCATAAATATCGCTATATTCAAATGGATATAGCGATATTGTTGATAATCAGTATTTATAGCATTTAAGATTATTCAGATTTTTTTAGATTAGAAAGAATTTGATTAAGCTCAAGTTGAGTATTGAGATAAGTTTTAGAAACTAATTCTCTATAGCTTGACAATATTAATCGTCCAAAGTCTGTAAGCTTTGCGCCGCCGCCATGTTGCCCGCCTGGGGCACTGATGACTAAAGGCTCACTAAAACTTTTATTAATAACATCCACCAAATCCCAAGCCCTTTTGTAAGACATTTGCATTTGTTTGGCAGCGGCAGAAATAGAGCCACATGCATCAATTGCATCTAGTAAATCCGCTTTGCCAGGGCCCATTGCAATGGTATTGCCCTGTTTAATTCTAATTTGTAGTGGTTTTTGGTTCATGTTTAAGATTATGTAGTTTTGATTTAACTTTGTGCTGCTGTAAAGCCCAAGCCACATGCTCGCGGACGATTTCACTCGCATCGTTTTCACGCGCCTTTAATGCTTGGATAATGGCTGGTGTGCTAGCGGCATTACCCAAACCTACCGCAATATTGCGCAACCACTGCGCATAGCCAATTCGGTAAATAGCGCTGCCGGCCATTTTTTGCTTAAACACATCTTCAGTCCACTCAAAGCATTCTACTAAGCTAATATCATCTAAACCATTTTTAACCGAAAAATCAGGCTCTTGGGTGATTTCTGCAAATTTGTTCCAAGGGCAGGTGAGTTGGCAATCGTCACAGCCATACACGCGGTTACCGATTAATGGCCTGAATTCAACAGGGATGCTGGATTTAAGCTCAATTGTCAGATAAGAAATGCAGCGTCGCGCGTCCACTTCGTAAGGCGCGGTAATGGCTTGAGTAGGGCAGATATCGATACAGCTGGTGCAAGTGCCGCAGTGATTGGTGGCGGGTTCATCCGTCATCAAGGGCAGGTTGGTATAGATTTCACCTAAAAAGAACCAAGAGCCGCGATTTTTATTCAGCAACAAGGTATGTTTGCCGCGCCAGCCTAAACCAGCTTTTTCGGCTAGTGCCACTTCTAACACAGGCGC
Organism: Pseudomonadota bacterium; assembly: GCA_040387535.1. Taxonomy (GTDB): domain Bacteria; phylum Pseudomonadota; class Gammaproteobacteria; order Burkholderiales; family Methylophilaceae; genus Methylotenera_A. The sequence goes on from JAZKDM010000007.1 coordinate 61,382, forward strand.
GCTATCGGTAAATACGCGATAGCTAAAATCCTCAAAATGCCGCTTTGATAATTCCAGCTGAATCTTCTCACTCAGCTTTTGCAGTTTATTGCGCATCACCTTGTGATAATCGCGCCCAAGCGCGTAACGTGAGATAAAAGCTTTTTCGCTGTCATCCATAATGGTTTCGCTATGTGCTGCATTAGGCGGTAAATAATCCAGCCTTGCAGAGATAACGCGAATGGTATTTGGCACTAATTCGGCAGGGCGGGTTCGCTTCACTCCATGTTTTGCCATATAATCCATCTCACCATGAAAACCTTTAGCAACCCACGCTTGGTGTTCGCTTTCGGCTGCTTGCAAATTGGTATCAGTAATGCCAATTTGATTAAAGCCCAGCGCCAACCCCCAACTTTTTATGTCGGCGGAAAGCTTTACCCAGTCGTTGGTTAAATTTGATTGCATAGGTGGATGATATTACACTTGCTCAAAATAATACTGTGATGGATAACAATTTAAACTTAGACGGCGATTTTTTGGAACCTTTTTTTCTGCAAGATGAAGCGGCAACCTTGGCCGCAGGCGCAAAATTTTCGCAATGTGCGCTTGCTGGGCTTGTGGTTTTTTTGCATGGCGATTTAGGTGCAGGCAAAACCACCTTTACACGCGGATTTCTGCAAGGCCTAGGTTTTATGGGCAAAGTAAAAAGCCCAACTTATACGCTGGTTGAGCCCTATGAATTGAAGGATTTAACCGTTTACCATTTTGATTTGTATCGATTTATCGATGAAGAAGAGTGGGAAGCGGCGGGCTTTAGAGAGTACTTTAATGCCAACAGTATTTGTTTGATTGAGTGGCCAGAAAAAGCCGGTTATTTGCTGCCAGAACCGGATGTTCATGTGCATATCATGCATGAAAACTTACATCGAAAAATTCAATTTTTAGCTAATACTGCTTTAGGTGAGAAATGTTTGGCACCTCTATCGATTCAACAGAATATGGTCGCTAATGATAATAACCAATCAGCGTAATCAAATGACACTCAACATCGCCATAAAGACATTCTTAGTATGGTTTGCATTATCTTTAGTTAGCTTGAATATCTACGCAGCCAGCAGTATCAGCGCTGCACGTGTCTGGCCGGCACAAGATTACACGCGTATTGCGTTTGAATCCGATGCGCCAATTAAGTATCAACTGATTATTTTAAAAAATCCCGATCGCTTGGTGCTGGATATTGAAAACGTGGAGTTAAACAACACGCTTAAAACCTTATCAGACAAAATTTTGTCGGGCGACCCTTATATTAAACAAGTGCGCGTTGCCAAATTTAAAGCCAACGTTGTGCGTCTAGCGATTGATTTAAAAGGCGAGGTAAAGCCTAATATTTTTGCCTTAACGCCAGCAGGCGAATATAAATATCGTTTAGTGTTGGACATTTACCCCTTGCAAGATGAGTTGATGGCAATGTTGGGTAAAAAAAGTACAGAAGCCAGTGATGCGGCTAGTGATAGCACGGCTAGTACCCAGCCCAAACCTATTGTTGAACCACTACCACCGTCTGCGATTGAAGAGTCAAATCAGGATTTGCCAGCGATTCCTCCCGTTGCTGAGCCTGCTTTGCCTGAATTAGATGCAGATGTGCCTACAAATAAAGAAAATGAGCGGCTGATTACCATTGCGATAGATGCGGGCCATGGTGGTGAAGACCCAGGCGCGCGCGGTGCTAACGGTAGCCACGAAAAAGTGATTACGCTGGCCATTGCCAAAAAATTAAAAGCCAAAATTGATGCCGACCCAGCTATGCGCGGCGTATTAACGCGCGATGGCGATTACTTTGTGCCGCTGGGAATGCGCGTGGTTAAAGCGCGTAAATTAAAAGCCGATTTATTCGTGTCGATTCATGCCGATGCGTTTACCAATCCTGCTGCACGTGGCTCATCCGTATTTGCATTATCTGAAAAAGGTGCAACCAGTGCCAGCGCACGCTATTTAGCCAAAAAAGAAAATGAGTCTGATTTAATTGGCGGTGTTAGTTTGGGTGGCAGAGATCCTGTGTTAGCCAGAACCTTACTGGATTTGTCGCAAACGGCGATGATCAACGATAGCCTGAAATTAGGTAAAGCGGTATTAAGCCAAATTGGTGATATCAATAAACTACATAAAAATCATGTAGAGCAAGCGGGTTTTGCGGTATTAAAATCACCTGATATCCCTTCTATTTTGGTTGAAACTGCCTTTATCAGTAACCCAGAAGAAGAGCGGCGCTTAAATGATGATGGCTACCAAGACAAGTTGGTGAACTCTATTTTTGTAGGTATTAAAAAATACTTTTCTACCCAGCCTGCGTTTGCTAGAAATTAAATTCAGCAAAAATTTACTTTTTAAGTGAATTTATCATTGCTGAAATCTATTTTGATTTGGCCTAAACGCCCATTCAACACGTCAGATTCGTCTTATCTTAAATACCGCCTTTGTCTTACGCTAGTTTAGTGTAAGTCACTGTATATTTGCGAAAATATACAAATTAGCGCTATAGGCGAGTGGATAGGGTAATGAAAAAAGTACGAGTGGATTGTGAGTTGCAATATCTGGCTTCTGATAACGCGGATTTTGTATTTAATATACAAGCTGCTCAAATGGCTTGGCAGGATATTTTTGAAGAGCGTATTACTTTTAACCCAGAGCTAGAGGCGACATTTGGCCTAGGGCACACAGGGCAAAATCGATTATTGAGAGTCAGCAATGTGACTGGTTCGTTTGGGATTCGTTATCAGGCTTTAGTGAATGTCAATTATCCTGAACCAACAGGCATTGAAATAGAAATGAACATTGGTGAGTTGCCTTTAGAAATTATTCCCTATACTTGGTCCAGCCGTTATTGTGAATCTGATGAAATCGCAAAACTCGCTAATGAGCTTTTTGGTAATTTGCCACGTGGCTACTCCAGAGTACAAGCGATTTGCGATTGGATTTATAGCAATATTCAATATCAAGTTGGTGTGACCAAATCCACGACCACTTCTATAGAAGTGTTAAACGGTGGCGTTGGGGTGTGTAGAGATTTCGCGCACTTAGGTATCAGTTTTTGCCGTGCGCTGAATATTCCTGCAAGATTTGTGACGGGTTACGCCTATTTTGACGAACCGCCCACTGATTTTCACGCCATATTTGAAGTGTATTTAGGTTATCGCTGGATATTATTTGATGCTACAAAGATGTCGCCAGTCAATCAATTGGTAAGAATTGCCACAGGACGTGATGCATCAGACACCGCATTCAGCACTATTTTTGGGCCAGTGGTAATGAATTATATGAATCCGTATGTAGAAGTAATTCAACCCAATTAATATAAAATTTGGTATGGTTTTGTGTGTATAAATAATTTTACTAGACGACTGGTCTAGTAAATGCAATAATACGTTATGACTCAAGCCATTCAAAAATTCAGTGATACACGTCAGCAGATTATTGATACTGCTAAAAACATCATGCTGGGCAAGGGTTTCGCAGCCGTTGGTTTAAACGAAATCTTAACCCAGGCCAATGTGCCTAAAGGTTCTTTTTACCACTATTTCAAATCAAAAGAGCAGTTTGGCGATGCCTTGCTTGAAGATTATTTAGACGGTTACTTAGCCCATATAGATGCTAAATTAAGCCCAGAAAATGGCTCAGTTAAGCAGCGTTTGTTGGCCTATTTTCAAAACTGGCTTGATACGCAAACCGCAGATACCACCCAAGATAAATGTTTAGTGGTTAAGTTAAGTGCAGAAGTCACCGATTTATCTGAAACCATGCGCGTTACGCTTAAGCATGGCACAGATCGCATCATTAATCGTATAGCGATTTGTGTGCAAGAGGGCATTGATAATGGTGAATTTCCAGCGCATTTAGATGCAAAATTTGTAACACATGAAATTTATTATATGTGGATTGGTGCGACCCTGTTTACTAAGGTTAACCGTTCGCGCGATGCCTTAGAAGCAGCGATGAGCTCACTAAAGAATAAGTTAGATTTGATTGCTTAAGTAAGAGGTTTTTTTATTTGGTTAGCTAATAGCCGACTGGTCTAATATTAACGACATTATCAGTATTTTATTTTAAATTTGGAGTAACAAAGATGTTAAATTTTGATTTTTACAACCCAACGCATATCGCTTTTGGTGAAGGCAAAGTAGCAGAATTAGATAAATTAGTACCAAAAGACGCACGCGTGTTGATTTTGCTAGGCGGCAGCAGCGCACGTAAAAATGGTACTTTAGCTGAGGTGCTTGCTGCGTTAGGTAGCCGCGCTGTAAAAGAATTTGAAGGTATAGAGCCTAATCCGCAATACGATACATTGATGCGCGCCGTAGCATTGATTAAAGCTGAAAAAATTGACTATTTGCTGGCAGTAGGTGGTGGCTCTGTGATTGATGCGACCAAGTTTATTGCGGCGGCAGTTTACCAAGAGGAAGATCCATGGAATATCCTGCTTAAACATGGCGCCAATATCACAAAAGCCTTGCCATATGGCACTGTACTCACGCTGCCAGCCACAGGCTCAGAAATGAACGATGGCGCAGTGATTTCACGCGGTTTGGATAAATTATTTTTTACGCATCCTGAGGTATTCCCTCAGTTTTCAGTGCTTGATCCAACCAAAAGCTACACCTTGCCACCGCGCCAACTAGCCAACGGCGTGGTAGATGCGTACACACATATTATGGAACAGTATTTAACCTACCCTGTGGACGCACAAGTGCAAGACCGCTTTGCAGAAGGCTTGCTGGCTACCTTGATTGATGTTGGCCCAAAAGTATTAGCAAATCCGCAAGATTACAACGCGCAAGCCAATTTGATGTGGACAGCCACATTAGCACTGAATGGCTTGATTGGCTCTGGTGTGCCAGGTGATTGGGCAACGCATATGCTAGGCCATGAAATTACCGCCGCGCATGGTTTGGATCATGCACAAACTTTGGCGATTATTTTGCCGAATATGCTGGAAATTCGCCGTGAGTCTAAACGTGCTAAGTTGCTGCAATACGCGGCAAGAGTGTGGAATATTAACGAAGGCGATGATGATGCACGCATTAGCGCGGCCATTAAAAACACGCGCGCGTTCTTTGAAAGTTTAGGCGTTAGAACTTCATTATCTGATTACCAAATTAGCAAATCAGCAATTGATAATCTACTAACACAGCTTGAAGCGCATGGCATGGTGGCGCTAGGTGAGCATAAAGATGTGAATTTGGCATTAAGCAAAAAAGTACTAGAAGCGAGCTTTAACTAGTTTGGTTTTAGTCATTTAAAGGAAAGATAATGAAAGCTGTTGCACTAACCCGATACCTGCCGATAGATAACCCAGACTCTTTGGTGGATATAGAATTGGAAATACCTAAACCATTAAGCAGAGATGTCTTGGTAAAAGTACATGCTATTGCAGTCAACCCAGTAGATACCAAAGTGCGAAAGCCAAAAGATAAAGTCGAAACCACACCCAAAGTGCTGGGTTGGGATGCAGCGGGTGAAGTGATTGCGGTGGGCGATGCGGTGACTTTATTCAAAGTGGGCGATCTTGTGTATTACGCGGGTGACATTACCCGCAGTGGCTGCAACGCAGAATATCAAATTATGGATGAGCGCATTGTTGGGCATAAACCAAACAGCCTAAATTTTGAAGCCGCTGCTGCATTGCCACTCACCGCTATAACCGCTTGGGAAGCCTTGTTTGACCGTTTAGGTATCGCACAGGATTTAGCTAGCAATAAAGGTAAAAGTATTTTAATTATTGGCGGGGCGGGTGGTGTCGGGTCTATTGCCATTCAGTTGGCTAAAAAAGTGGCAGGTTTAAAAGTAATAGCCACTGCTTCACGCCCAGAAACGATTGCCTGGGTCAAAAACCTGGGCTCTGATGAAGTGATCAACCATCATCAGCTACAGCAAGAAATGACGCGACTAAATATCCAGCCAGACTATATTCTGTGCAATAACGATACGGACGGCTATTTTGAAATGATGGCTGAAATTATTAAGCCGCAAGGAAAAATCTGCTCAATCGTTGAGACAGCTAAATCCGTGAATTTGGATTTATTAAAAAGCAAAAGCGCGACATTTGTGTGGGAATTTATGTTTACCCGATCTATGTTCAAAACTGAAGACATGATTGCGCAACACCATATTTTGCAGCGCGTTGCAGGCTTAATCGATGATGGCACACTCACGACAACGCTGAATCAAGTATTAAAGCCGATTAATGCCGCAAACCTACGCAAAGCGCATGCGCAACTGGAATCTGGCAACACCATTGGAAAGTTGGTGTTATCAGGCTGGTAATGGCAATGATTTAACGGCTGATATGCTTAAGCAAGTCATTCTCACGTTGTGTATCGCCATAACCCGTTTGCGTCAGCAAAGCCCGCTCTATATAGCGGCTTACAGAATGTCTTAACTGCGGGATACTAGCGGTATCTACAAAAATCTGCGGAAATTTATAGCTCAACCAAGCGTATAAGCTAATATTTTGACTCAATATTTCCGCCGATTCTAAATGCTTAGGGTTGTTTGAACCTAGCCATGGCGGTACAGCCGGCAATGTGCGAATAGAATGCTCAACCACGCTTTTTAAACACAGTAAAAAGTAATCTCTTTCAATATTCACATTAATCGCAATAGGTGCGCAGGTGAAAATAAATTTATCTTTTAAGGATAATTTGGGCGCAAATTCATCCACTAGCAATGCCTGATTCAACTGCGCGGTAATTTTACTTAATTCAAATAAGGCATGATTAAAGGTCAGACGGCTGGCAAAATATTCCAGACATTCTGCGATTTTTGCGGTATGCAATTGGTTTGAAATTGCCTCTATCTGCCCGATATTCGCGGCTATTGGCAGCTTTTGCAAATCAGACGTATCGTCAGTTGCCAACATATGCGCTATATGAAAACGCTCATCGTCTTCCATGATATTCACATAACCCGTATCGTAAATGCCGAAACGACCAGCGCGGCCAGCAATCTGGCGCACTTCAGTAGCATTTAATAAGCGCGATGCTACGCCATCAAATTTAAAGATATTGGCAAAAATCACCCGGCGAATCGGCAAATTCAAACCCATACCAATCGCATCCGTAGCGACTAAAATATCGGCTTCACCACTACAAAAGCGGGCTGATTCATGTCTGCGCACTTCAGGCGATAAAGCGCCGTAAATACTGGCAACGGTGTAACCCCATTGGCGAAATCTGGCAGAAAAGGTCAGCACATCTTTACGCGAAAACGCAATAATGGCATCGCCTTTTTGTAATTTTGCTTTTAGTTTTGGCTTGCTGTAACGTGCGCCGCATAAGCTATCATCTTCTAATATTAGCGGTGTCATGCGCTGCAGCTCTGTGATTTCAGCCGTTTCATTTAAATGGGCAATGACTTGCAGGCAAGGTTGGGTGACTGCGTTTGAGCCGCAAATAAAAACCTGCCTAGCTGGCACGCCGACCAGCGAGGCCGTCCAGGCGCTGCCACGGTCTGGGTCTTGCAACATCTGAATCTCATCAATAATCGCCACATCCACCAGCTTGGTGGGATTCATCATTTCAATGGTAGAAGCGGTATGTTGCGCGCCTGCGATAATCACGCGCTCTTCACCTGTAATCAGGTTGCAAGGCACGCCTGCTTCTATTAATTTGTCGCGTACTTCCATTGCCAGCAATCTGAGCGGCGCTAAATAAACACCTGATTTGGCGGCAATTAAGGTGTTCAAGGCATGGTAGGTTTTACCTGAATTAGTCGGCCCTACATAAAAATGATGATGACGCTGAATAGCACGCGCTTTTGCAAAGCTGTGTGCATAGTTATCTAAACTATAGTCATCTAAATTGATATGTGGGGATTTCATGGTGCGAGATTGTGCGTTAAAACAGGTAAAATATCACGAAATAAACGGTAGCCAATTATGTCACGCAACTTATGTTAAGCAATCAGTCCAACGCCATCAAATTACTGCCAGACCAGCTAATCAGCCAAATTGCCGCAGGTGAGGTAGTAGAGCGGCCAGCTTCTGCGCTGAAAGAGTTGCTGGAAAATAGTCTGGATGCGGGTAGCAGCGATATTCAAGTTTCATTGATGCAAGGCGGAATCAAGCAATTGCGCGTGGCCGATAATGGCAGTGGCATTTCGCAAGATGATTTAAAAATGGCTTTAACGCGTCATGCCACTAGCAAGATTTTTAGCCTGGAAGATTTAGAATCAGTCGCCAGCTTGGGCTTTCGCGGTGAGGCCTTAGCCAGTATTGCATCGGTTTCACGCACAACAATTATAAGCCGTGCAGTTGAAACCAAACACGCTTGGCGCATCGCCAGCGATGGCAGTGAAATCAGCGTAATCGAGCCAGCAGCGCTGGACATTGGCACGGTAATCGAAGTCAACGATTTGTACTTTAATACGCCTGCACGGCGCAAATTTTTAAAAACCGATGCTACCGAATTCGGCCACTGCGAAGAAGCGTTCACACGCGTGGCCTTATCGCGTCCTGATGTCAGCTTTACCTTGCAGCACAACGGCAGGGTGCTTAGCCGCTTTGCTGCCATATCACCAAATATAAATCAGGCTAGCAAAAGATTCAATGAAGTATTAGGCGCAGAATTTGCCGCGGAAAGTATTGCGGTGGATGAAGAAGCGGCAGGCTTACGCTTATGGGGCGTGGCGGCAAAGCCAACCTTCAACCGCAATAGCCGCGATACGCAATATGTGTATGTAAACGGCCGATTTGTGCGCGATAAGCTGATTGCGCATGCCATTCGACAGGCGTATCAAGATGTGCTGCATCATGATAGGCATCCAGCATTCGTGTTATTTTTAGAGCTAGACCCAAGCTTGGTGGATGTAAATGTACACCCCAGCAAAACCGAAGTGCGTTTTAGGGACGGGCAGGCGATTCATCGTTTTATTTACCATAGCTTAAATAAAAACTTAGCTACGCCAACAGGCATGTCAAATGCGGCAACTGCCAGCCAAGCCCAACACAATCCTTTTGCTTCGCCCTATGCAAATTCACCTAATTACCCGCAACATCAAACGCAAATCAATTTAAATGCCAATCAACCATCGGCATTTTATGAAACCTTATTTGGCGATTTAAAACAGGCTTCAAATACTGTATTTTCACAGCACTCACCCCCTGCTCAAACTCAGTACAATGAAGCGCAAGCCTCACAAATTGACGATTTCCCGCTAGGTTTTGCCGTTGCGCAGATTCATGGCGTATATTTATTGGCGCAAAACAAGCTGGGTTTGGTGGTGGTGGATATGCACGCCGCGCACGAGCGCATTATGTATGAGCGACTTAAAAATGCGCTGGATGATAAAGCGGTGCCTATGCAGCCGCTATTAATTCCAGTTAGCTTTAATGCCGATAGACTAGAAGTAGCAACCGTGCAAGAAGAGCAGGGTTCAGGGCAGGGTAATCTACAACAGCTGGGTTTTGAATTTGCCATTCTATCGCCCAACACCTTAGCCGTGCGTGCCGTACCAACCATGCTGCAAGATGCCGATGCTGTCACATTGGCGCGCGATGTGCTTAAGGATTTACGCGAATTCGGCGCAAGCAGAGCATTAACCGAACGCCGGAATGAATTGCTAGGCACCATGGCTTGCCACGCCGCTGTGCGCGCAAATCGCATTTTAACAATCCCAGAAATGAACGGATTATTAAGAGATATGGAAGCGACTGAACGCAGCGGCATGTGCAACCACGGCCGCCCGACTTGGTTTCAGGTGAGTATGTCCGATTTGGATAAGATGTTTATGCGGGGTAAATGATGCAAGCCGCTGTGCGAAATTAACTTAACTGAATTTTTTCTTAAAATAACGCCACACCAAGCTTTCTGGTACTTCAATGCCATCTACTACATAAGTTAACACCTTAATATTGTTGAGCAGCAGCGGTTGAATTGATTTTGCATTAGGGGTGCCGCAAAACAAGATACGGTCGTTTGGCTCAAGTAGCGTAAATGCGTGCGGCACTAATATTTGTTGGTCGTTTCTTATCAATAATAACGGTACTAAATCGAGTTGTTTTTCAGCTTTCGCTGGATCAAGCATTAAGTTTTGCAGTAAGACTTTCACATCTTGATTCAATAAATCAGCTACAGCTGGTGCTGAATTGGCTTCAATATTAACCACCCAAGTTTCTGGCACAGTTTCACCCATTACGCTTACTAACTGACTGATAAGCGCATTTGCCCAGCCATTCGTTTGGTTTCTGGCCAACACTAAAAACTGTGCAAGTAGCGGTGAAATCATATGCGCCAAACATTCATGCGCAATAATGTCAGTTGGTTGCATGGTGATATCAGCATCAAATTGCTTAAATAGCGCACTATTGTGACGCTTATTTTTACGTGCCACTAAGAATAAAGCGGGATTTAGCTCTTTTGCTGTCATGACTATGGATAAATTGTTAATGTCGTTATCCGTGCCAGCCACAATCGCAACCGCGTTCATAATATCGGCTTCTAATAAAGTTTTTGCTTCGGTGCCGCTACCTACAACGCAAATTCCACACTCTGTTAGCTCTGGCATGGCTTCAATAATAGTAATGCTTAAGTGCTCGCGTTCTAAGTTTTCAACTACCGATTTACCAAATCGGCCATAGCCACACACAATCCAGCGACCCCGCGGTGGATTTTCTGGCGGTGGTAGCGTATCGCCAGGCACACCTGTTAACCATTGATGCAATAAGTATGTGCCTAAGGCATGCACACGCATGGCCAGTTGTTCACCAAACAAGGTGTAAGGATTAATAATATGATCGGTACCAAATGAAGCCATGTTAGCCGCAATGTCTTCACGCTCTGCGCGGGCAATTACTGGCAGTGCTGGGCGCATTAATTTAACGGCTACTGCAACGGCTAAATTCACATCGTCGTTATCGGTTAATGTGACCACTCCGCTACACAATGGGTGATGCACCCCAGCGCGAACCAAGTTTTCTGGCAGTTTTGCATCGGCGCAAATGTAGGGAATAATACTTTTGGTATTGGTGAGCTCTAGTTCATCCAAACGAGCTTGCTGCGATTCAATCACAACAACACGTATGCCTTTTTCATCTAATGCTTTTGCCAACAAACTAGCCGATTCGCCATAACTACATAAAATATAAAATGGTTCGCTTAGTAGCTTTACATCACGTGAAAACTGATCGGTAGACATGGCTTGTTTTAAGCTGGTGTCTTGCAGCAAAGCAATAATTTTACCTATGCCATAAAACCAAGGAATGACCGTAAAGTAGATAGAAAAGGTGGTCCAGATGCGTTGTGCTTGGCTGAAGGTGTAAGGTACTTCACCGTAGCCAATAGTGGTGGCCGTGTAACTGATGACATAAAACGCTTGGAAAATGGTCATGTACCAAGTGTTGCCATCGACATCTACGCCTGGCATTAATGTTAAGCCTAAGGTTGCGATGGCAAAACTGACAATGATTAGTATCAGCGGCAGCCTTAAGCGGCGCAAAATTAAAAATAAAATACTATCCATGCATTAACTTACGTAAAGCTAACACAGCGTGAGTGTGCATGTTGCAAAGCATTAGCGTCTTTGGGTGATGGTTTCTGAAATCAGCAATATCACCGATACAAAGTTAGCCATTAGCGCACCGCCTGACAGAGAAACAATGTAAACGGTTAAGCTAGCAGGGTCCATTTTGCCATCTAGCGCCGCCCATAAAATGGCGGCTGTGATTAATTGCAAGTCAGCAGCCAAGCTGGTGGAAAGTAAAAAAGCGCCCACATGTGTGCGGTCACCAAACTTTAATACTGTGGCGATTAAGCTCACTATGATGGCGGCATATAACTCATACACATGATGATGCGATGGGTCATCAATATCGCCTAAAAAGAAACCAAAATTCAAGGTCATGGCTAGTACAATAAAAAAACCAAAAACAACTTTTTCTAAATTCATGGTGCTATCCGTATTTAATATTGATTATTAAAAGAATTATATCGCTATCGCATTTAGCTTAAGCGATTTAATTTTGGCAAATTGCCTAGATTCTGCTTAATCATCATTAAAATAAGCACCTCAATTAATTTTAAATAAATTTATGCCGCCACCTTTATTAGCCCCCGCCATTTTTCTAATGGGACCAACCGCCAGCGGTAAAACTGGCGCGGCGGTTTATCTGCACTCTAAATTGCCTGTTGAAATCATCAGTGTAGATTCTGCTTTGGTTTTCAAAGATATGAATGTAGGTACCGCCAAGCCAGATGCAGAAACAATTGCCAATGCACCACATCACTTGATTGATATTATTGACCCAACCAGTGCTTACTCTGCGGCGAATTTTAGAAGTGATGCTTTGCGTTTAATGGCGGATATTACTTCGAGGGGTAAAATTCCTTTATTGGTTGGTGGCACCATGTTGTATTTCAAAGCCTTGTCTGAAGGGATGAGCGGGTTGCCTGAGGCTAACCCAGATGTACGTGCAAGGCTGGATGCGCGTGCGGCGTTTATCGGCTGGCCTGCCATGCATGAAAAGCTGGCCTTGGTTGACCCTGAAACCGCCGCCCGTTTGCAGCCGAATGATGCGCAGCGCATTCAGCGTGCGTTAGAGGTGTTTGAAATAACAGGTGAGAGTATGTCTAGCCTGTTTGCCAAGCAAATTAATCAAGCTTTGCCATATAACATCCTTAAAGTTGCATTAGTGCCAAGCGACCGTAAAGTGTTGCATGAGCGCATTGCGTTGCGATTTGAGCAGATGTTGGCAGCTGGATTTTTAGATGAAGTGAAAGCGTTATTGGCTAAGTACCCCAGCTTAACGGCTGAATCGACCGCTATGCGGTGTGTGGGTTATCGTCAAGCACTAGAACATTTAAGCGGCGAGTATGATGCCGATGAATTGCGCGATAGGGGTATATTTGCGACACGGCAACTAGCCAAGCGCCAGTTGACTTGGCTGCGCGGCATGGATGACATCACTGAATTGGATTGTTTGAATCCTGATTTGAATGCCGTAGTATTGCAACATGTTGAGCAATTTATAAAAGGCTAAACGCGATGAAGAATTGGATTAAAGAAAATTTGGTATTGGTGATTGGACTTAGCCTGCCGATTTTACTAATCGCGTTATTTTTTCTGGCTACGGTAGTGCCAAAATCGTTTGGTACGCCACCACAATATGAGATGCTGTTTACTACTTTAAAATATGAGTATGAAAACTCACCTGTCTATCTGGTTGATTTTAAAGTAGTTAATCGTCAGCTGATGGCAACAGTGAAGAAAAATGAGGATAAAGCCAGAAACTATAATTCAAAAAAGTTAATGGCTTACAATCCCAAAACCGAAACGGTGCGCGAAATTACGATTGATTTGGCTAAAGCAGCTGAAGCCAATACCAATGAAGTGGTATTAGCGGAAACCAAAGACTTAAAAGTTGATGCATCGGCTATTTCGCCAGACGGCTACCAGCTAGAAGGGGCGCGCTATAGCAGCAGTGGCTTGGTTGGCGGATTATTTGGTGGCGGTAGTCACAATAGCGGCTATAGGCTTAAAAAGGGTGCAGTGGCCTATAAAGTGCAAACCACGCAGCCTGATTATTACTACAGCGATTTTAAATTTGTTGGCTGGGTTGTCAATTAATTAGGGGCTAGCATGTCAAGTAAACTAGCTACGTCAGAGAAACTAGCTGCGTCTCAGAAAGAAGACGCGCTGCAAGATATCGTTAGCCTAGCTAAGCACCATAACATTAGCTTAGATGACATCTCTGATGCTTTGGTTAATGCCAGTACGCAAGCCAAAAAACCATCCGCCAGCGTATTAACCCAATTATTTGGCTATATTGGCGGCATATTTGTATTTGCGGGGATTGGCGTATTTATCTCAATGTATTGGGATGATTTTGGCTCTGCCGCGCGGGTAATCGTAACGCTAGGAACGGGTTTGGCTGCCTTTATCATGGCGCTGGCCTGTCTGTCTGACAAACGCTATGAACGCGCTGCCACGCCATTATTTTTAATAGCCGCTTTATTGCAGCCAACTGGCATTTTAGTCATGTTAAATGAGTATTCATCTGGCGGTGATGCACGGCATGGGCTGCTGTTTATGGCGATTTATATGCTGATTCAGCAGGGTGCAACATTTTGGGCTAAACAAAGAACGGTGTTGGCTTTTAGCGCAGTCTTGTTCGGCTGTATTTTCTTTGCCAATCTGTTCGATATTTGGGACATGAATGAGAAATTGATTGGCATTGTAATGGGGGTATCAATCACTTGTGTGGCCTATGCGTTAAACCAATCGCGCCATATGGCGATTGCGCCATTTTGGTATTTTGTTGGTGCTGTTATCTTTATGTGGTCGTTATTCGAAACGGTTGAAAAAACACCGTTTGAAATTATCTATCTCGGATTCGCTGCGGCCTTAATATTTTTAAGCACATTAGTGCGAAGCAGGGCCTTGCTGGCAGTAGGCACGCTATCTATGCTGGCGTATATTGGCTATTTCACTGCCAAACATTTTGCCAATACGCTTGGCTGGCCGATTGCCTTGGTGATTATTGGTGTAGCGCTGATTGGCTTTAGTGCGTTTGCTTTAAAGTTAAATAATAAATATATTAAAACAAATAGTTAATCGTTAAAGTTAATGTATTTTATTCATTAACTTTAACTATTTTAGCCATCTTCTATTGCATGTTTTGAATACGTTTTGCTGCCTCCACGCATTCTTCTAAGCTTGCCACTAATGCCAAGCGAATAAAGTTTTTGCCAGGGTTAACGCCATTCACTTCGCGCGCTAAATAGCTGCCAGGTAACACCGTAATGTTCAAATCACGATACAGTTTTAAGGCAAAACTTTCATCTGTCTCTGCAGGGTTTTTTATTTTGGCCCATAGGTAAAATGCCGCATCTGGCATTTCTACCTCTAAAACATCGCTTAACATGGGTGTGACCGTTTTAAATTTTTCGGCATAAAGCTGGCGATTTTCAATCACATGCGCATCGTCATTCCATGCTGTTTCGGATGCCGCTTGCACGGCTGGGTTCATGGCACAGCCATGATAAGTGCGGTAAAGCGTAAACGCCTCAATAATGCTTGCATCGCCTGCCACAAAGCCAGAGCGCATACCTGGCACGTTTGAGCGTTTAGAAAGTGAGCTAAATACCACTAAGTTTTTATAATCTCTACCTAATTGATGCACCGCTTGCAAAGCGCCTAATGGAGGGTTGGCCTCATCAAAATAAATCTCGGCATAGCATTCATCGGCGGCAATTACAAAATTATATTGGTCTGATAATTCAAACAGAACTTTCCATTGCGCTAAACTCATTACCTTGCCGGAAGGATTGCCTGGGCTGCAAACATAGACCAATTGTGTGCGATTTAATACCTCAGCAGGCACGCTGGAAAAATCCATTGCATGACCATTTTCTGGAGTGGTATTCAAAAAGTAGGGCTCAGCCCCCGCTAAAAAAGCAGCGCCTTCATAAATCTGGTAAAACGGGTTAGGCGAAATCACAATCGGTTTGTTTTTTGTGCGGTCAATCACCACCTGCGCAAAGGCAAATAGCGCTTCGCGGCTGCCCGTGACAGGTAAAATGCTAGTTTCTGGATTAGGCGCAGGCAAGTTGTAGCGGCGCGCAATCCATTGTGAGATTGCAGTGCGCAGCGCCAAACTGCCAATAGTCGTGGGATAATTAGCCAAGCCACCCAGATTACTCACCAAAGCATCGGTGATTAACGTTGGGGTGACATGTTTCGGCTCACCAATCGATAAATTAATCGGTTTCAATGCTGGATTAGGTGTTGTGCCAGCAAACAAATCACGCAGACGTTGAAATGGGTAGGGTTGGAGCAGGTTAAGGTTTGGATTTAAAGTGTTTGGGTTCATACCCTTATTATAATTTAGGAAGCGATTAATTGGGAAACACAGTGGGCAATGCGTTAGCAAATAAGTTAGAAAGCAGCAGCAAACATAATTTTTTAGCTATTTTTGGCTTGCTGTTTGGTGCGATGTGCTGGGGTGTTATTTGGTATCCGTATCGCATCATGAACGATGCTGGCGTTTCGGGCATTGCTTCTAGTTTTTACACCTATTGCATTGCCATTATTCTAGGCGCGGCTATCTTTGCTAAACACTGGCGTGGCATATTGGATTTACCCAAAAGCGCAATATGGTTGAGCATTATCGCAGGCTGGACTAACTTAAGTTATGTGCTGGCGGTGATTGACGGCGAAGTGATGCGGGTGATGTTGCTATTTTACCTATCACCACTGTGGACATTGCTTTTAGCGCGTTTTTGGTTGAAAGAAATCATTACCAGAGCAGGACTTGTTTCTATTTTAATCGCCATGACTGGCGCCTACATTATGCTAGCTAATCCATTTGATAGCGCGGCCCAACACCTGCCTATTCCACAAAATAATGCAGAGTGGCTAGCTTTGTCTGCAGGAATTGGCTTTTCATTTACCAATGTGATTACACGTAAATCTACCCATTTAAGTTTGGCAGCAAAATCCATGCTGATATGGGTGGGCGTTGCTGGGATGTCACTTTTGTTGATTCCATTTTTAGCCGATAGCTTTCCAAGCCCCAAGCTTTTCACACTCAATCACTGGGTAATCATGACGTTTATCGCGATTATGATTATGGCCGCTACCATCTTTGTGCAATATGGTGTCACTAAAATGACAGCTTTGCGTGCATCGGTTTTGTTTTTGTTTGAGTTGGTTGTGGCCGCAATTGCTGCCTACTATTTGGCAAACGAGGCCATGATGCTTAACGAATGGGTAGGTGGCGGCTTTATTATTGCGGCGGGTTTATTAGCGGCATTTAATCACCACGATTAATTGCCGCCTTAATTTAAATAGATGGATTAGTACACTCGGTTTGGTTATGCGCCAAAGCCGCGCGAACCTTCAGCCGCAAAGCGAATTTTTAAGGATAAATCATTGCGCGAATCGGCGTTGGCTAGTGCGTGATCTTCGCTAATTTTGCCATCACTAAATAGTTTAAACAGAGATTGATCGAAAGTGACCATGCCGATATCGTTGTTGTCGGCCATAATATCTTTCATTTCGCTTAACTTTTGTTTTTGAATCAACTCCGACATATAAGGCGAATTAATCATTACTTCAACCGCAGCCGCGCGTTTTTGCGTAATGCCTGGCACCAAGCGCTGCGAAACAATTCCCACTAAATTAAGCGATAAGCCCAGTAATAAGCCGTGTTTGGCCTCTGTTGGGAAGAACGAAATCACGCGCTCTAGCGCTTGGTTGGCATTGTTGGCATGCAAAGTAGCTAAACACAAATGGCCTGTTTCGGCATAGGCCATCGCTTGCTTCATGCTATCCATATCGCGTACTTCACCAATTAAAATCACATCTGGCGCTTGGCGCATCGCGTTTTTAAGGGCGTTATCAAAGCTTAATGTATCAATGCCCACTTCGCGTTGGTCAACGATGGATTTTTTGTGCGCATACACAAACTCAATAGGGTCTTCAATGGTAATAATATGGCCTGTTTCGTTTTCATTACGGTAATCAATCATCGATGCCAGTGATGTGGATTTGCCAGAGCCTGTAGCGCCCACCATGAGTATTAACCCACGTTTACGC
This sequence comes from Pseudomonadota bacterium, assembly GCA_040387535.1. Lineage (GTDB taxonomy): Bacteria > Pseudomonadota > Gammaproteobacteria > Burkholderiales > Methylophilaceae > Methylotenera_A. Next base: position 78,947 of record JAZKDM010000007.1, read on the forward strand.
ATAATTAATTCTTTCAAAATAGGTGGCAAACCTAGTTTTTCAAAAGATGGAATGTCGGTTTTAATGTGGCGAATCACCATACCCACTTCGCCACGCTGGCGAAACACATTAACGCGGAAACGGCCAATATCTTTTTTACCAATGGCAAAATTTGATTCCAACGTGGTTTCAAACTCTTTAATCTGATCCGCGCTCATCATGCTGTAGGCGATTTCTTTAATCATGCCTGGCGCCATCACCTGATTATTAATCGATACCGTTTCGCCCTCGATATCCATATGGATAGAGGTGTTAGTGCTAAAAAAGAGGTCAGAACCACCTTTATCCGTCATAAATTTGAGAACAGGGGTAATGTCGATGGCGGCCATATTGATACTATCTTTGTAAGTGAATTGTGATGAACTTTATCACATGCTGTGCAATTATTACAGCAGGTGTTTTGCTAAATCAATTAATCAATCTTTGCTTGATACGCTTGCCAGATTTGCTGGTATTGCTGTTCTAAAGTTCGCGCAAATTGGGCGGGGTTAAATAAACTTGAATTATTAATTTGTATGGTTAGCTTCTGCTTTAACTCTTTAATAGCAGATGGATTTAGCGCATAAGACACCGCTTTTTGCTCATATTCTTGCCAGTTTTGGGCAATTAAATCAGGCATGTTAATCTGCTGCAACAAGCTACTAGCTACGCGTGACGCAAAAGTTTCACCAGTGCAAGTTAACAAAGGCAAGCCCATCCACAAGGCGTCACTGGCGCTGGTATGCGCATTGTATGGCGATGTATCTAAAAATAAATCGGCATGCGCGTGGCGTTCCAAATGCTCTGCAATGGCCACACGCGGCGCAAATATAAGCCTTGTAGGGTCAATACCGGCTTTTTCAGCTGCCATGCGTAAATTGTCACATGCCCAACTATTGCAATCCAGCAGCCAAAGCACGCTGTCTGGTGTTTGTTGCAGAATGCGCATCCAAACAGCAAATACAGCTGGCGTAATTTTAAAGCTTTGATTAAAGCAGCAAAATACAAAGCTATTTTCTGGTAGGTTGTGAGCGGTTTTATGCGTGGCTTTGCCAATTGGCCGTTGGCTGTTATTGGGCTGGTAGCAGGGCAGGTACAGCAGTTTTTCGCTCATCTCTGCTGCGTTTGGGCTAATCACTTTATCGCTTATCACGTAATCAAATAGAGGATTGTTATCTAATTCACCCCCGATTTCACCCATAGTTCCAGCAAAGCCCAGCCAGTTAATGCTGATAGGCGCTGGCTTTAGCGCCACAATGCCAGTACGGCTATTTTGCGTAAAACCAGTCAAATCCACCAAAATCGCCACACCATCTTGGTTAATCTTTTTTGCCGCTTCAATATCCGATAAGTTTTTAATTTCGTTAAAAATATCAAAAGCCTTTTCTAAACGTTTGCGTTCAGGTGTTTTGTCATCTTTGCCGTAAGAATAAGCAATTGTTTCAAATAGATTTTTATCGCTACTTTCAATTAACTCGGTGATTAAAAAAGCCAATGGGTGCAATCTGAAATCGGCAGATAAATAACCAATTTTTAATTTTTTATGTTGTGTTTTTAAATGGCTAAAATCAAAGCGCGTATTTTGCTGAATTAGCTGGCTGTAAAAGCTATGGGCCCAATTGCTGGCGCATTGCCTTTGTTCGCTTGCAGTCGTACCTTGCATACTTAAAAAGGCAAAAGGAGATATTTGCGCGTTTGGTTCTGTTGTCACCCAATCGCGTAATTGTTTGATTTGGGCATCAATGTTTTCCCAATCGCAACTATGTTGTTTTTGGTGCACCAAATGCGCCAAGGCATGATGCAAATCTGGCTTAAGCTGCAAAGCGCGCTGGTAGCTGGCAATAGCCAATTTAAGCTGCCCCAATTCGCGCTGTACATTGCCACAATTATTATGCGCATCGGCATCATTGGGGTTAAATTGAATAGATTGCTTAAAGCTATTTAGCGCGGCTGGCAGTTTGCCTAATTCGCGCTGTGCGTTACCTATGTTGTACCAAAATACGGCGTTATTGGGTTGGTAATTGAGCGCCTCTTCAAAACAGGCTTCTGCCTGCACAAATTGCGCATTGGCATGCGCCGTATTACCCATTTCTTGCAACACAAAACAAAGCGCATCGCGTGCGGCCGTGTTGTGTTTAAGCACGCGTACAATGCGGCGAAAGTAACCAGCCGCTTCTTCAAAGCGTTTAAGCTCTACACACAGGTTGGCGCAGTGAATTTGTGCATCTAAATCTTTAGGGTTGCGCAACAAGGCTTGCTGGTAATGTTTGAGCGATGCCTCATTGGCTTGGGCTATTTCGTTTGCTTGCATGTCGCGATTTTAATCTAAATTGATTAGGCAGAGTTTATACAATTAGCGTATTCGCCAGTTGCTTTAAACCTAACTCTTTTAGCAAAAAACGGCTGGGATTCAGCTTGCTGGCCAAGTTTTTTTCAACAATCAGCGGCTCATTACTGATTAAATTAGCAATTAATTCGGCACAAATTGGCGCTGTAATCATGCCTTTAGAGCCATGCCCAGCATTTACATACAAGCCATCCAACCAAGGCAAATCGGCAGAGCTGGCGTTGTAGCGGGGCGGTTTGGCGCACAATGCTTTTTCATTCAACATTTGCCCTGCAAGCGGCAAATAATCTTGTGTATGGCTACGCCATGCCACGCGGCCTTGTGGCTGCTGTGGCTGAATACTGTTAAAAATGGCAGGTGAAATTTTTTGCAAAGCGCGCCAATTTTCTAAATTATCTGCCTCACTCAAATCAGGGTTCATATCATCAGGCGCATAAGTCGCGCCAATTGAATGTAGACCATCCACTGCTGGGCTTAAATAATGCGTGCTACAAACAATCGTTTTAATTGGCTGGCTGGCAGGTGTGGGTGCGAAAAAATTCACTTGGCCGCGCACTGGTGTGCTGACAGCGCTGGCACATAAGCTAAAGTGCTGTACCTGACTAGCATTGCATAAGACGACTATATCTGCCTGCAAAATAGAATCGCTACATTTGACTTGCCATAACGCACCAGCTTTTTGAATATCTAGCACTCGCGCTTGCAAAATTTTGTTGATGCCAGGCATATTTGCCAATGCCATGCAAAATGTCTGCGGCTTAACCCAACCTGCTTGCGACAAGAATAAACCACCTATTTTTAGTGGAATACCTGCTATTTCACTGGCAGCTTGCGCATCTAATGCCTGAAAAAACGCCGTTTCTTGCTGAGCCAATAATAGGCTTTGTCTTGCTTGTTCACGTGCGTCATAAGCTAGCTGAATCTGCCCGCAAGCATCAAAGAATTCGGCATTGTTTGGTAATTGCTTGATTAAATCTAGCGTAAACGCAAAGCCTTGCAGCGCCAAAGTGCTTTGTGCATTGGGCTTGGTGCTCAATTTGGGATACAAAGTGGCAATTGGGTTGCCAGATGCCTCTGCTGCAAGTTGCTTATGCTGCTCAATCAAAGTGACTGCAATACCACGTTTAGCCAGTGCATAAGCGGTACTGCAGCCAGCAATGCCGCCGCCAATCACAATGGCTGTTTTAGCCGTCACTATGCTTTACTTTCATTTATAAAGCGACCATTCAGCATTTCACGCTTTTTACCAAAACCTGTTTGCTTGTTAACCTGAAAACCAGATGTTTGTAGACCGCGCCTAACCATGCCTGCGCTGGTAAAAGTGGCAAAAGTTGTGCTGTTTGTAGAAAGTCTTGCCATTTGCGCAAACAAAGCGGGCTGCCACATATCCGGGTTTTTAGCAGGTGAAAAGCCATCTAAAAACCATGCGTCGGCTGAGGTGGTTGTTATGCTTAAGGTGTCTGTTGCATCGCCAATCAATAATCTTAATCGCACGCGATCATCAAATAATTGAATGCTTTGTTTATGCGCCGCTTCATATTGCGCCAAAAGTGGCTGGCTTAAGTGATTCAGTTCAGGCCAAGCTTGCAATGCCGCTGTCATATCTTGCAGGGAAAGAGGATATTTTTCTGTACTGATAAAATGCAAAAGCGCATTTTGTGGTGCTATTTGCAGCCATAGTTGTGCTGCACATAAAAAATTCAAGCCTGTGCCAAATCCCGTTTCAATGATGGTAAAACTATTGCTTGAAAGCATCTGCCAGCGCTGCTTTAAGTGATTACCTTGCAAAAAAACGTAATCAGTTTCTAGCAAGCCGTTATCGCTAGAGTAATAGACATCATTAAAAATAGTGGAGTAGGGCTGTGGCTGACCTTGTTGATTTAAACGGCGCCATTCGATGATGGGGTTTTGCATAAATAGAGATTACTCACAAATACAAACCCCATTTTAAAACAAATAGCCACAAGCTGTTTAGGCAAATATTAAGTAAATATTAGTTAAGTTCCACTTTATATATGTGCCGCTTTATATAAGCGCTTCGCGGCGATTTTCAGGTTTGGCTAATAATAAATGCACATCGCCCAGTGCGCGCTCTGCAAAGCCGCCTTCGCAATAGCATAAATAGAATTCCCACATTTTGATAAACTCTTCTGAATAGCCCAGTTTGCGCACTTCATCGATATGCGTGAAAAAGTTTTCGCGCCAAGCCGCTAGCGTGGTTGCGTAGTGCGGGCCAATATCTTCACAATCAAATAGGCGCATATCAGTGGTTTTGGTGATGCTATTCAGCATGGCAGTATTTGATGGAATGCATGAACCAGGGAAAATATAACGTTGAATAAAATCCACACTGTTTTTGGCAGATTCAAAGCGTTGATCGGCAATGGTGATGGCTTGAATCAATGCTAAACCATCTGGTTTGAGCAAACTACCAACTTTAGCAAAATAGGTATCGTAGTATTGATGCCCAACCGCTTCAACCATTTCAATTGAAACTAGTTTGTCAAATTGTCCTTGTAAGTCCCTGTAATCATTTAATAAAACTGACACTACAGAATCTAAATTGGCGTCTTTTACACGCTCTACAGCCAGTGCATATTGCTGTTTTGAGATGGTCGTTGTGGTTACTTTACAGCCATAATGCCTAGCCGCATAAATCGCAAAACCACCCCAGCCAGTACCGATTTCCACTACATGGTCAGTGGTTTTTAAATCTAATTTATCGCAAATTACTTTTAGTTTTTTAAGTGAAGCGGCCTCTAAACTACTATCAGCCGCTTCAAATATGCCAGATGAATACATCATGGTTGGGTCTAGCCATAACTTAAAGAAATCATTGCCCAAATCATAATGTGCGGCAATATTCTTGCGGCTGCCTTCAGTGGTATTGCTGTTCAGCCAATGCAATACTTTCATTAGCGGCTTGGTCGCCCATTGATAGCCGCCTTCCAGCGTATCCATTACCTGTTGATTGACACACATCAGGCGAATCACATTGGTGAGATTATCCGTCGTCCAATAGCCCAGCATATAGGCTTCACCCGCACCTATGCTGCCGCCAAATGCAATCTCGCCATAAAAGCGCGCATCGTGCACAACAATGGTGGCTTTGATACTATCTGATTGGCCGAAAATATGTTTTTCTTGGCTATCGATAATGGTCAAGCTGCCAACTTGCAGTTTATCTAAGCGCTTAAGAATCTGCGTTTTAGCAAAATTAGCTACCCACTTTGAACGGCTCTTTTGTTTAAGCCCTGTTGTTAAGGTTTCTTGTGCTAGCGCGGTGTTGTTAGTCATAGTATTCATTAGGGTTTATACGCTTTTATCTAGATTTTGGATTCAATATGAATGCTTATGATTAAGGACTATTAGCGTGCTACTTTGTTCAATTAGGTTAAATGTTTATGGGCTTGGATGAGAATAAAACGGTACACGTTTTAACCACAATTTAAGCGCATTCCAATAGATTGCCACCACCACTTTGATGGTCATCAACGGATATTGAATTAAAAGCCAATTTAACGCCGATTCTGTGATTTCTTGGCGTTGTAAAGCCAATGTCGCTTTAAAAATCTGCTGATTGTTTTGCAGATTTTTCATATGCACAAAAAGTTGACCATCCTCTAACTTAAATGCCCAATCGTATTCAATATCCATTGGCATAAAGGGCGAAACATGAAAGTTTTTATGTAGTTTAAAGGCAGTGATTTCACCATTTTTTGTAGATTTTACTAATTTTTCTTTAGCGTAATCATGCACATAAGCGTAATCCTCACCCCAAGGTGTGTTGGTGATATGGGTAACAATGGCTTGTAGGGTTGTACCATCTGCCTCAAAGCAATAATAAAAGCTCACAGGGTTAAAGCAATGCCCAAAATAGCGCATATTAGTGAGCAGTCGAATTGCCCCGCGCGGTGCTTGGCCAGTTGCGGCAACGATTAAATCACTGATTTCTGTTTTGAGCGGTTTTGCAGGGTTGCCGTAATAATCGACGCGCTTAAATTGGGCGATATTGGATTGTTCTAGCGACCAGAAGCGCGATTTATTAAACAACTGCGGCAATTCGTCTAAATCAAGATACATCATAAAAACGCGATACCGAAAACCATGCACTTTGGGTGAATAGCGCTGATGATCAACCCAACCCTTGTAGATGGCGCTGTTCAACGTTAGGTGCTTTTTGTCATGTGCGCTTTAAAGTGTTCCAAAGCGGATAACGCACTGGCAACGCCATCTTCATGAAAACCATTTAACCAATAGGCGCCAGCATAGGCGGTCATATTTGGCCCGCTAATTTCAGCATGCCTTGCTTGCGCTGCCACACCAGCTAAAGTGTAAACAGGGTGCGTGTACTTAAGGCGCTTAATGACTTTTGCTGGATTAATAAAGTCGGTATGGTTTAAAGTCACCAAAATCGGCTCAGGTGATTGAATATTTTGCAAAATATTCATATTGTAAGTGACTTGTACTTTATCGCTTGGTTTGGCCGTCA
>JAZKDM010000007.1:85903-89039 GCA_040387535.1 Pseudomonadota bacterium
TGCAAAATATTCATATTGTAAGTGACTTGTACTTTATCGCTTGGTTTGGCCGTCACGTGGTAATTCCATGCTGCCCACGCCAGTTTGCGCTTTGGTAATAAGCTGGCATCGTGATGTAAATACACGGTGTTTTCTTGGTAAGGAATCGCGCCTAAAATATCGCGCTCTTGTGCGCTGGCATCTTGGCCTAATATTTTTAAGGCTTGGTCGCTATGGCAAGCAAAAAACACATAGTCAAACGTTTGTTCTTCACCAGTTTGTAGCTTGATTTTGACGGAGTTTTTTAAGCGGCGCACGCTGGTAATTGGCGTATTTAGCTTAATTTTGAATTTAAAATCTTCGGTTAGTTTTTCAACATATCTGGCAGAGCCGCCAGTAATAGTGCGCCACTGCGGCCTATTATTAACCGTCAGCATGCCGTGGTGATGAAAGAAACGCACCAAGAATCGCGCTGGAAAATCCAGCATCTGTGCCGCATCGGTAGACCAAATCGCGGCGCCCATGGGCACAATGTAATTATTGATAAAATCAGGTTTGAAGTTGTTTTGCGTTAGATAATCGCCTAACTTTATTTCGCTATTGCTTTCTAACAAGGCCAAAGACTGTTTGTTAAAGCGCAAAATATCGCGAATCATGCCATAAAAGCTGGGCTTAAAAAAATTGCGGCGCTGCGCAAATAGGCTGTTTAAAGTAGTACCGTTATATTCCAAACCAGTCAGTTCGTTGCGCACACTAAAGCTCATTTGGCTTGGCTGCCAAGCCACTTTTTGCGCGTTTAGCATCTCAATAAAATTAGGGTAAGTACGGTCGTTAAACACAATAAAACCCGTATCTACCGCATAATTTTTGCCCATCAGTTCAATATTATGCGTATGTGTATGGCCGCCAATATGGCTGTTGGCCTCAAACACGGTGATCTCATGTTCGTTATGTAAATGATGGGCGATGATGTTGCCAGCGATACCGCTGCCAATAATGGCTACTTTCAATTGAATGACTTTCTAATTTTTACAGCACTGATTTTTACAGTACTGTTTTTATGGCTGGTTTTTATATTGCTTAGATTCACGAATCTCAACTGGTATTTTACGCAAATTCCAAATAAGACCTAGTGCCGATAAAACGCGTAAACCGTAATAAGTAAAATCAATTTCCCACCAATAAAAACCTTGGCTAGCGGAACCTGGGTAGTGATGATGGTTATTATGCCAGCCTTCGCCAAGTGTAAAAAGTGCGATTAGAAAATTGTTACGGCTTTGGTCGCGCGTGGCGTAGCGGCGCTTGCCCCAAGTATGCGCTAAAGAATTCACACTAAAAGTGGCGTGATACAGCGCAACGGTGGAAATAACAAATCCCCAAACCAGCAGCTGCCAGCCGTTGGTTTGCAGGCTTGGCGCGTAGTTTTCCAAAAGTACACCTAAGCCAAAAATGCCAAGCGCAAAAATGATGGGAATCAACACATCAAAGCGATCTAAAAAGCGTAATTCAGGGAATTTTGCCAATTCTTTCACTCTGTCGAATTGGGTGTGAAAGTTAGTGCGAGATAAAAACCAGCCAATATGACTCCATAAAAAACCATGCTGAACAGGGGAGTGCGCATCATTTTCCTCATCTGAATGGCTGTGATGATTGCGGTGGTGAGCCGCCCACCACAAGGGGCCGCGCTGCACGGCTGTTGCACCTAAAACCGCAAATATAAATTGCCCAAAACGGCTGGTTTGAAAGGCTTTGTGTGAAAAATAGCGATGATAAAAGCCTGTGATGGCAAACATTCTGATGGCGTAAAGCGCCACTGCAAAAATAATGGCGAACGCGCTATAACCCACCCAAAATAAGGCAAAGCAAGCCAAATGCATGGCGACAAAAGGTATAACGCGCCAGTAGTCTATGCGATGTTCAGCTTCTTGATTGGCGTTGTCGGCTAGCGCCTCGTTATCTAGCCAGCTGCTTAAAGTACTTAAAAAGGGACGCTTGCTTGACATAGATTACTCGGCCTTCTTCATCCCGCTGTTTACGCCAGTCCAGCTTTGCGGCACTTTGCGTAATTTCGCAGTGTCGTAACCCATATCTTTAACAAGCTGAACTAGTTCAGTATATTTGGCATCTTCAATTTGCGGCGTACGCGCCATAATCCAAACATAATCGCGTGCATTGCGTGCAATCACTGTTTGTTGATAATTGTCGTCTAGATAAGCAATGCGATATTCGGCTTTGATAGGCCAAATAAATTGCATGCCCCATAGTGCATTGCCAGATTCTTTCACTACAAAACCGCGCGGCTTGTAGGTTTTAAGTGGGCCATCAAAAGCGCCTTTGTAAAAAGTGAAAGTAGTGGCAATCGTGCCGTCTTGCTCTAATTTGTAATTCTCAATAGCGTTGTACGATTGCGTTTCAATGGCGGTTGGAATGGCCGCAATCACATACCAATCACCCATAAATCGTGGTAAATCAACTTGTTTAACAGTGGCAATAGAATCCATTTTTACACTCGCACAGCCAGCGATTAACCAGCTAAATAATAAGATAAGTAATACTTTAAGTTTATAATTTAACATATTGATTTATATTAATTTGTAATTAATTACATAACCTTCTGGCGTAATGGATTTTAACGCTACCCATTCGTTTTTAAGGTTATACCAAAGCTCAATATTGAGCTTATTTTTACCGTTTAAACTACCTTTAAGTTTGTAATGGTTAGTCTCTACAGATTTGCCTTTTACTGTAATGGTTTCTGGCGCCAATTTTTCAAATTGGGTATTCAAATATTCGGCATTTTGTGGATTAAGCAATTTGGATTGCGTTAGAATTTTGGGATTCCAATAGGCAAACGTCATGGCGCAGCTGCCCAAATTTTGAGTTTTTGTGCCATCCGACACTTCAAAGCCGGCGTCTTTTTGAGCGCCCTTAGTGTTGGTAACCACTTTGTTTTCTGTTGTATTGGCGTCAATACTGGTTAAGCAGTCATCTTTCCACTGCTCTTTTGATGTATGGTCGTAGCTATAAGCATTTACGAAAAGCACTTTGACATTAAATTTAGCGCGGCTAATTAGCTGACGATTTTGGTCTAAGGTAAAAGTGTGTTTGCCGATTTTGCTTTTGTCTAAAAACACATCAAACGCCCATTCTTCGGCCA
>JAZKDM010000007.1:89139-91200 GCA_040387535.1 Pseudomonadota bacterium
TGTTTGCCGATTTTGCTTTTGTCTAAAAACACATCAAACGCCCATTCTTCGGCCATGGCAGGGCTTGCCATAACAACTGCTGCAGTCAGTAATAATGCGGATTGGTATTTAAACATGGCAACCTTATGATAGAACTTAGTCAATTAATTTTTGGGCAAGCCGGGTATAAAGCTGTTAGTGCTTTTGATATAGGCAATATATTCGGGCCTACGTTCAGCGATATCTTTTTCTAGCAGGCTAACACCACTCACTTTAAGCAGTAACAAGGTCATTAGTATTGGCGAGATAATCGCCCACCAGGCGCCGCCTGCCAGCGCGATTAGGTAAAAGCCCCACCACACACAACATTCACCAAAATAATTGGGGTGGCGGCTGTAGCGCCATAAGCCTGTATCCAACACTTTGCCTTTGTTTGAAGGGTTTGCTTTGAAGTGGCTTAATTGCCAATCGGCAAGCGTTTCCCAGTAAAAACCAAACACAAATAAAACAAAGCCAAAGTAATCTAAGGCATTCATCGGTGTGTTTGAGTCAATTGCACCGTATAAAGATAACGAAATAATCCAGGCTAAAACGCCTTGCAAGCCAAAGATGATATAAGCACTTTTTAGCCAAAAATGCGGCTCATTATTGCGTCTTATTTCAACGTAACGATGATCTTCGTGCGGGCCCCAGTTGCGCCATGTAAGGTAAGCGCATAGACGTATGGCCCAAAGTGAAACTAAGCTTAAAACCAACAAAATTCGCGGTGAGCTATCAAACACAAATAGGGCGCTGGTAAAGCTAGCCAGCACAAAAAACAAGCTCCACATGCTATCCACATGCGTCACATTGTCGCGTATTAAACTCAGCATCCAGCCCAATAGGGCAAATAAGCCAATGGCCACTAAGCTGTAAAAATAAATCGGCCAATTAAACATATTTATTGAGAAAACCCATCAAATTTTTCAGATAATTTCAGTAGCAAAGGCGTTAAAACTGCCCAGCCAATACTTAGCGCAATATAGCTAATAGGCAAATGATTTAGCGTCACCGCACCTAATTTTTCTGCACCCATATAGGCCAGAGGCCCGCCAATTGCACCAAATAGAAGAGTTACTAGCCAGCGAACCTTTGCTTTTAGCTCTTTCATCCAACGCAAACTCACATTTAACACGGTTACAAACTCTGCCCACAGCGCCAAAATCCATACTGGCACAATCAAGCTACTCCAGCCATGCGCTTGATAAGTAATCAGTTGGTGGTTGAGCATAATCTGGTCAAAAGTGCCGCCAATCACTAACGTTATCAATAGCAGTTGTACTTCTTTTTTAGCTTGCTTGGCTTGTGTTAAATGCCAAATTAAAATGGCAAGCACTGTTGCAACGCCAAGCCACGGCATTTGTTTGGCAGCGCCGATTACACAGGCAAACCAGCCTATTTGAAACAAGACAAAATTGACAACTAAACGCGGCTGCATTTTATCTTTTCTCAAATAAATAGTGCGTTACCCACCATTCTTGACCATTGTTGTAACCAAATAATTCCGCACAAGCCATGTAAAACATGCGCCAGCGATTGCGCCACATTTCCACATCTTTATCACCATAAGTGGCCGCTAAAATCGGCGTAATAGCCTTGGCGTTTTTATCCATATTCTCTAGCCAGGCATTGGCGGTTTTTTCGTAATGTGTGCCATCCCAGCGCCAGCGTTGAATCAGCTTTAAATTATCTTGAAAATGCAAAGGCAAATCATCGCTTGGCATAATGCCGCCGCTAAAAAAGAATTGACTCATCCAATCGTCATCGGCTTTAACATCAAAAGCATAAGGCGTATTGCGATGCACAAAAATATGCTTGAAGAACTTGCCGCCTACATTTAACCAGCTGGCGACTTTGCCATACAACACTTGATAGTTACGCATATGCTCAAACATTTCAACCGATACCACGCGGTCATATTTAGCAGGCGCTTCAAACACATTCATATCTGCCGTGATGATGTTGATATTAGTTAAGCCGCGCGATCTGGCCGTATTCATAATATATTCGCGCTGCGAATTAGAGTTGGATACGCCTGTAATG
>JAZKDM010000007.1:91300-94919 GCA_040387535.1 Pseudomonadota bacterium
TCTGATTTCTCTGTTGCCAATAAAGCCACTGCGGCAGGTTTGCTATCAATCATCGATTGCGGCGTTTGTATCACCAACAAAATAGCCAAGCCTGTTGCCAGTGCGGTTGATGCAAATGCCCAGCTTTTCCACCATCCGCTATGTTGAGTAGCGTTGCGGTTAAAAAGTTGCGCTTCAATGCTTTTCCACACTTTATTGGGTGGGTTAACTGCAGGCACGGTATCGGCTAATAAATGCATATGCGATTCCCACCAGTTAAGCGTTTGCGCCCACACTGGTTTTTGCCTGATGAGTTGCTCAAAGCGTCTACGTGCGGCGCCTTTAAGCGTGCCTAAAATATATTCTGCCGATAACATGTCAGCTAATTGTTTATTGTCATATCTCATGCTGACACTCCTTGCAGACAGCTTTTTAATGATTGTAATCCGCGCCTAATCCAAGTTTTTACGGTGCCCAACGGTTGCACCAAATGGCTGGCTAATTGTTCATGCGCCATGCCATGAAAGTAACTCAAGGCAATTGCTTGGCGTTGCAAAGGTGCTAGGCCATTCATGCAATTTAATAAGGCTTTAGATTCGCTTTGTTCAGTGGCTTTTTCAAGTGGGCCTAAATCGTCCGATGCCCAATCATCTAAGCTTTCTTCATCCAATAATTGGTTTTCGTGCGGCATGGCGCGCAGCAAATCAAAACATTTATTACGCACAATGGTGGTCATCCAAGTCATCACCGCCGCTTTTTCAGGGCGATAATTTTGGGCATGGTGCCATATGTTAATAAAAGCATCCTGCAAAGCCTCTTCTGCCAAATCGCGCCTATTAAGAATGCGCAGTGATAGCCCAAATAATTTAGACGATGTCGCGTCGTAAAGCGCTTGAAAAGCCACGCGGTCGCCTTGCCCACTAAGTGCTATCAAGTGAAAGAGCTCTTCTGAGGTTTTTGATGAAGCTTTAACCGAAGATTTTATTTGCGCCATAATAATTAACTTATTAAGTAAAAATTGAATACTACCTTAATTCTATTAAAGTCTAGCTTTGTTAAAGCTAACTCGCTCACAAGGTAAGTTAAATTTTGCCTTATGAGCGAATTGCAGACAAGGTTACTCGCCCGTTTTAGGCAAAACTGGTGGCACAGCTTTACCAGTAGTGGTTTCAATTTCGCGATACATCGGTGCTAATTTAGCCAGCAATTTGTTTTGCGCGGCAAAAGGCACATTGTGCTTATCCATAGCAAATTGAAATTGCTCAACCAGCGCATTAAAGCCTTCGCGGTTCACTTTCATGTTAGCGTGTGATGCTTTCATATCGCGGCCTGGATATTTGCAGCCACCATTCATCAACTCACACATTTGCTCAACCAACATGGCCTTAATAAATGTTTGCTTATCATTATCAAAAAATGGCTTAGTGCGTGGATCAGCTACTAACCCAATCATAAAGTCATCCATAATTTTTACTAAGCCTTCTTTGCCGCCAAAAGCCTCAAAGGTGGCGGTGCCTTCCATTGGCGTATTACCAAGGTTTGGGTTTGCTGCGTACATTTCTGCCAGAACAGGCTGAGCCAGTAGCAAGGTACTGGTTGCCAACGCGGTGGCAATCATTGTTTTAAGTTTGAAATTCATGTTTTAATCCTCTTTAGTTTGAAAGTGAGTTGAAATCAGCTGGTTTTTTAGAAACCAATTTGAGCCGATAAATAAACACCTTCTTGATTGCCATAATCGGCACCAACGGCTTTTACAGTGGCAATATTGCCCAAGTTGACGTAAGCGGCTGTTAATGAAATATTTTTGGTTGGCGCGTAAGCAATAAAGATATCAAACGCATCGTCTTCTTTTAAATCCACAATATTGGCGCCGCCAAATAGCAAATCATTAGCAGGGCTTCTTAAATTGTCTGGTTTCATGCGGTATTCCGCGCCAATGGCTAAATCTTTGCGCAATAAATAAGCGGCTGATACTTCTAGCATTGGCTCATAGCTATTATTTTTGTCGCCACCAAAACCTAGTAATCCAAATTGGTTGGCTTTGGTAAAGCGCAAGGTGCCGTTTAAAAGCAAGTTTTTATCTAAAAATAACTTGGTTGCCGCCACGTAAAAATCCATTCCGTGGTCGCTTTTTGCACCAACAACTGGGTTATTTTTGCCTTTAATAAAATCGCCTTCGTCGTTTTCTTTATATTGCACGCCAACCGCAATTTGCGGCATCCAAGTATCCGCATCTAATACCGCTTCGCCCGCAACGCGCACTTTTACGCCAACAATTGTTTGTTTTAAATGGTCACGTCCAATAGGGTCTACACCCAAGCCAGCACTTACTTTATTGCGTAATTTTCCTAAACTAAATGATTGTTCAGCTACAGAAAACTCAACGCGGTCAAACAAGCCAACCGTGAAACCATAAGTGTTTAAGTTGTAATCGCCGGTTTTTACATAGGTGTAATGCACGTTGCCGCCCACCTCATTATTAGTGCCGTATCCACCAATGAGTGCCCAAGGCGTTAAGCCGCCACCAGCGGCGCCTTCCACTTGAGAAACACCGCCAGTTAATAATAATTTATTGCTGTATTGCAGGTCTTCCGCCCAAGCGGCTGGTGAGAGTAGGGTGCTTAATACGCTGACCGCTAGCAGGGTGCGCGTGTGTTTTATGGCATGGTTTTGAATAGTCTTCATTTAAATCCCTAACGTTTAAAATGGTTAATTCTTGGTGTATCTGAGCTTTTATACGCAGGAATTTTTTTTTAGATTCAAAATGGTTTTCTATATATTTGCTACTGCCGATTGAATTTTCTTGATGTATACTAATCTGTATATTTTTGCTAAGAATTGATTGCTGAGGGTTTGTTACTATGAAAAACTATTTATTTAAATGCATGCCGCTGATATTGCTGATGACATTGCAAGCCTGTGTCGGCAATCAAAACAAAACAACACAGCAAGCTAGTAATCAAGATTGGCCTAGTTTTGGGCGCGATTTTACCAGTCAGCGCTTTTCACCCAATGCACAAATCAATCAGCAAAATGTAAAAGATTTAGTACAAGCTTGGCAGTACAAAAGCGGTGTAGTAGGTAGCTTTCAAACCACACCAATTGTGCAAAATGGCATCATGTATTTGTCCCTTCCTTATAACCATGTAGCCGCGTTGGATGCCAAAACAGGCAAAGAATTATGGCGCTACACGCATGACCGTAGAAAAGATTGGCAAATGTGTTGCGGCCCTGCCAACAGGGGTGTGGCCGTTGCCAATGGCAAAGTTTTTATTGGCACTGTGGATGCACGATTAATTGCCTTAAATGCGATTACAGGCGCTAAAGAGTGGGATATTGATGTAGTAGAGGCGGCCATCACCACAGAGGGCCAAGACTCTTTAAATAAAGACGACCCCAATAGTGCGCGCAAGGTAACGGGTGGTACAGGTATTGGCATTGCCATGGCGCCAGTGGTTTACAATGGTAAAGTAATTGTAGGTATCACCGGCGTGGGTTATGGCTTGCACATTGATAACCCCACCGCCGATGCGCCATTAGGTGCTGTAATTGGCGTTACAGGTCGTTTTGGCCGACCTGGGTTTTTAGCCGCTTATGATGTGGAAAACGGCAAACGTGCATGGCAATTTGACACGATTCC
>JAZKDM010000008.1:0-4230 GCA_040387535.1 Pseudomonadota bacterium
TAGGCCACCTAGCCGAAGCCGCATGGCACCATCCTGATTTAACCGTTTCTTATGCGTTTGTGATTGTTAAATTGCAAACGCACGATGCCAAGGGTATTACCGATAAAGATTTTGAATTGGCTGCCAAAATTGAGCAGGTGATTGGTTGGCAGCCAGCTAAAGAGCCGAATGCAGACGGTACAAAAAGTGCGCTTGAGGGCACGCCCAATGAGGATGCGCGGTTTAAATATATTAAATACGATTAGTGCAGATTTAGACACGGTTACTTCCACCGCTCAGCCTACTAAAGTTTTTCACTCTGAGCACTTCAAACTTGCTGTAAGGGGATACTAGTCCTAAATCAGACTTAGACTGTAACCTGAGTTTTTAAGGGTATTTAGCAGAGTAGCTAATACCTTGCGGCAATGCGCATCAACGTCTGCAACCAAGCCCTGTTTTTCGAAAGCGCTAATTTCAAGGCGACTTTGCCACTCTGCAAACCAACTAACAGGCTCAAACTCTCCCGCAATAAATAGCGGAATTTCAGATTTATCTTTAAATATTAATTTAATTGTGTACCAGTGAATAACATTATTAATATCAGCTGTTCCTTTTAAGCTGAGTCTTTCAGTGTATAACGCCAGTTCATCATCAACAACATACCGTATTCCTGCTATCTGTTGTAATGAAAAAGTTCTTTTATCATTTGTTAAGTTTACAAAAAGAGTTTGCTCTTTAAATTTGAAGTGGAAGCTACCAAAATCTGAACCAAAAGAGAAATAGTCTGAGTTGTTTTTGGCGATAGTAAATTTGCCTTTACGCATTGAAAAGCGTAATCGTGAGTAAAATAAAGAGATAACAAGAGCTAAACCACCAAACAACAATGTGAATAATATCGAAAATATATCCATTTACAGAATTTCTTGTTTTTCAAACCGTCCAAAATGCAACATAATCGCGGGCAAAATTAGTAAATTCAATATGGTAGAAGTCACCAAGCCACCAACAATAATGGTGGCCATTGGGCCTTCAATCTCGCGACCTGGTTGGCCGCTACCTGCGGCTAGGGGTAATAAGCCCAGTGCGGTGACTAATGCGGTCATTAACACAGAAGGCAGACGTTCAGAAGCGCCGCGAATACAGGTTTCTAAGTTCCAAACGCAGTTTTCGGTGTCGACTAAGTGTTGAAAGTGCGACACCATCATGATGCTATTGCGTAATGTAATGCCGAATAACGTCACAAAACCGACCAATGAACCTAACGAAATCCAGCCACCCGTAAACAATGCCGCCAGCACACCGCCAATTAAGGCAAAGGGCAGGTTGGCAAAGGTGAGCAATAAATTGCGTAGTCGCCCAAATGCGATATACAGCATCAAGAAGATAGCAACGCCAGCCAACAGGGAATGTACAATCAAGTCTTCGCGCGATTTAGCGTTGGCTTCGGCTTCGCCTGTAAATGCTAAATAATTGCCTGCAGCTAAATTCACATCACTTTTAATGCGTTTTTTAATTTCATCACTAAAGCTGGCAACATCGCGGCCTTCTACGTTTGCGGTAACGGTTTGAATACGTTTAGCGCCAGCGTGCAAAATTTTAGAGCGGCCATTTTCTTGGCTGATAAAGGCAATGTCTTTTAAATGCAGCAATTTTCCATCCGAATTAAATAATGGAATATTGCCAATATCACCAATATCATCGCGCGCCTCAGATTCTAATACCACGCTTAAACCCACCACGCGGCTACCTAAATATACTTGGCCAATGGGCACACTTTCAAATGATGTGCGAATGGTGTCAAGAACATCGGTAGGTTGCAAGCCCCAGCGCGACAAGGCATCTGGACGCAGCCGAATCACCGCTTGGGGTGTGCCAGGTGGTGATTGTACTAAGACATCTTCTGCACCTTTTATGCTGGAAACCAAGCCTGCAATTTTTTGTGCATCGCGGTCTAGTGCATCTAAATCGGTACCGTAAATATTAATGACGGTAGAGGCGGCGTAGCCTGAAATCGTTTCTTCAATGCGTTCTGTTAAAAAAGTGTTAATGGCAAAATTAACGCCTACAAAACCAATTTCGGCTTTGCCGTCTTTGTCCAAGTCTTCTGCATCGCCAGCTAATTCTTCACGAATATCAGCCAAGATACGGTTCTGTTCTTCACCTGAAAGGGTGCCGATTTCAATTTCAAATTCGCTGTAGTGTGTGCCAAAGGTATCGGCACCATTTTGCGCACGGCCCACCCATTGCGTGACAGATTTAACGCCTTTAATATCGCCAATCACTTTTGCGACTTGCTTACCCAAGCGCAAAGATTCGGTTTCAGAAGTGCCTGGCACGGCGGTCATGTGCATAATAAAATGCCCTTCATGCAATGCGGGGATAAATTGGCTTTTGAACAAAGGCAAAATGCCTAGACCAATGGCAATAAAAAGAAAGCTAAGCGACAAGATTAATTTGTATTGCTTTTCAATTTTATAAAGCAAGTTCACGTAGCCGCGCTTAATCCACTTAATCATGGGCGAATCTTCGCTGGATAATTCGGCATTACCTAACATCAAGTAACAGAGTGCAGGGGTGAGCGTAAGCGCTACCACCAGTGAGGCGATAATAGCCGCGATGTAGGCAAAGCCAAGCGGTGCGAATAGCTTGCCTGCCACGCCGCTTAAAGTGAGCAACGGCATAAATACTAAGGCGACAATAATGGTGGCGTAGACCACTGAGCTGCGCACTTCCATTGAGGCGTTGTAAACCACTTGATAGATTGGCGCTGGCTGGGCTAATAATCGATTTTCGCGCAGGCGCCTAAAGATATTTTCGGTATCAATAATCGCGTCATCCACCACTTCACCTAAGGCAATTGCCAAGCCGCCCAGCACCATGATATTGAGCCCAATATCAAAATAGCGCATAACGACAATGGCGGTGAGTAAAGAAAGTGGAATAGCGGTAGCGGAGATAAACGCCGTGCGTACGTTGAACAAAAACAAGAATAAGATGGTGATGACTAAAATAGAGCCGATTAGAATATCGGTACGCACGCCTTTAATGGCGGTTTCAATAAAGTTAGCAGGCCTAAATAAGCCTTCATGCAAGGTAACTTTTTCGGCGACTAATGTTGGTTTAAGCTCTTGAATCGCCGCTTCAATTGCCAGTGTTACGGCATGTGTGTTTGCGCCAAGCTGCCCTTGTACCGATAAGTAAATGCCCGTTTCTTGATTAATCGCCGCGGCGCTAATCGATGGCGCCGCGCCTTCTACCACATTGCCAATATCACCCAAGCGAATAGTGTGGCCATTTTTATGCAATAAAGTGGCTTTTGCTAAGGTGGCGGCGGTTGTGGCTTGGCCTTCGGTATTCACAATAATGCGTTGATTACTGTTTTGAATATAGCCAGCGCCGCTAACCCCAGTGGCTTTTTGGGTGGCGATTAATACGTCACTCATATTAAGCTGGTAACGCACCAGCTTGGCAGGGTCAACTTGCACCTGAAACTGGCGTACTTCGCCGCCAAATACATTCACATCAGCTACACCCGGAATCGCCAGCAAATGCGGCGTGATGGTCCAATCGACAATCGTGCGTAACTCCATCAAGCTACGATGTTTAGATGTCACCCCAAAACCTAAAACCGTACTTGCGGAAGAGGTTAGGGGCGTGATATTCGGGGTAATACCTTTAGGGATTTGATTGGTGAGCGTGCTTAAACGCTCTGCCACCACTTGGCGATTTCTGTAAATGTCCCTTGAACTTGCACCAGAGTCTTCGTCAAAAATGACCGTCACAATCGACAAGCCAGGTATGGATTGCGAGCGCATATCCGCCACGCCAACCGTGCCAGCGATACTGGTTTCAATAGGCTGTGTAACTAAGGATTCAACCAGCTCTGCCGACAAGCCAGGTGATTCTGTTTGAATGATAATTTGAGTAGGTGAAAATTCAGGAAATACATCTAAATTGGCGCGCGTAAGGCTATACAAGCCGTAAAAAACCATCAACGTGGCAAGGCCAATAATCACGCCATAAAAGCGAATAGAGAAACGAACGATTGCCGACATCATGCCAAATTTACTCGCATAAAGGCCTAGTCCTCATTTTGGCTACGGCCGCTTCGCTTAACCTAAAGCTTAGCCTGCGCCGAAACTCGAATTGATATTTCATATCAATCCTCGTTTTCATTTTTAATCAGATACTTAAATTCTTCTGAAAGTAATAATTGTGCGCCGCTAATCACGACTTCGCTATCCGAATCTA
>JAZKDM010000008.1:4330-7416 GCA_040387535.1 Pseudomonadota bacterium
TCTTCTGAAAGTAATAATTGTGCGCCGCTAATCACGACTTCGCTATCCGAATCTATACCCTGATTAAACCAACCTGCATCAATCTCAGTATCAGTTGAAATTGGTTTTCGCACAAAGTCATTCGCCATATTTTTGCTATCAGCTTCTTTGTTCGTAGTATGTTTGAAATAAGCCCAAGGCTTGCCTGCGTACCAAACCACGGCATTGCTGGGGATAATAATGCCCTTAGTTTCATCGCCTGCAATTGGATCTACTTCTACATTGACGCGCATACCAATGCGTAAAAGGTTAGCAGGCGCGCTGTAGTAAAAGGTATTGCCAAAGCCATTACTGTCACTGGTTGTAGCGGGTGATACATATACAGCGGTTACCGGTTTAAAGGTTTCGGTCAGCGGCGTGATTTTAATGGTGGAATTTTTAAGGGGTGAAACCGCGTTAAGCGGCAAGCTGATTTGCACTAATACATTGTTTTTATTTAACAAACCTGCCAAGTGCGGGGATAAACTATCGCTAAAAGCAATTTTTGCTAATTCTTTACCCCATTGCAGCTCAACCGTAGTTTGCAAATTCTTTAATTGCAGCTCAGCCGCATGAATATTGTTTTTATCGCTATTCACAGCGGCAAGCGATTCCTGCACGGCTAAATCGGACACATTTTTATCATCATCATTTAGCGTTTTAAGACGTTGATATTGTTGAATCTTTTGTGTACTACCTGCGCGAGCTAGTTGAATATTAGATTGCAGTTGAATGAATTGCGCCTTCGCCTCAATCAGCCTATCAATTGATACCACATGACCAAAGCTTTTAATCTCGCCCTGAAAAGTAGTGCTGGCCACTTTTGCGGTTTGTATACCGCTATTTTGCTGTGTGGCCAGCGGCAAAGTAACCACATTAATACCTTGCACTTCTGCTACACGGCTTGGGCTTTCAATTTCTTCTTCCTGCTCTGCTTGGTAAGCTTCGTATTCATCTTGACCATAAAAAACCAGCACCCAAAACAGCGTGACAATTAAGAGTGCTTGCAGTACCACAATAATCGTATATTTTTTATTCATGGATTTAGCTCTGCTGATTGACTGTATGGATTTGTGCTATCAAATTTTGTACTAGTAAATTTTGAATCATCAAATAATGGCCGTTGCATTAAGTCTTCTATGTGAATAGCCGCTTTTAAACAATTAAATTGCAAACGCAATAATTGCTGTTCAGTCAGCAAGTAATTCAGTTTGCTTTGCGTGATTGCTAAACGATCTGCTAGACCAGCATCTAATTGTTTTTGTAGATTTTGCTGCTGTGTAAGCTGCAAGGCAAGCTGCGTTTGCGTTTGTTGTACTTGCTGCAAGCTAGATTGGTAGCTGGCATAGGCGCTATTTAAATCGCCGATTATGCTGGTTTGCAGCGCTTCAAATTGCGCACCTTCAATTTCACGTAAATTAGTGGCTTCTGCAATTAGTGTTTGATTTTTGTTGAGTAAATTAAGCAAACTGCTAAAGCCAAGCGACCAAATTTTATCGCCAAATTCAAAAATGTAGCCAGGCGTTAGTGCAATATCGGGTGTTTGTTTAGCGACTTCTAATTTGATTTTAGCTTCTGCTGCGGCATATCTGGCTAGGCTACGGCGAATATCCAGACGATTGAGCAGGGCGTTTTCTTGCAATAATGCAATTTGATTCTGTACACTAAGTAGGCTTGATTGCTGATTTAAAACATTATCCAGCTCAATCGGTTTAACGGCGATATCGTTTTTTTGGTCAACGTTCAGGCCAACATCCGCTACCAGAGCGGCTTTAATTTCAACCAATTGCGTCATTAATGTTTGCAAGGCGATTTGTGATTTTTGTTGCAGTAACTTTGCATCGCTTAAAACATTGCTGCCAATCAAGCCAGCGGTAATGCGCTTTTCCAGCATATTTACAATATTGTTATGTGTATTTAATTCAAGCGTTAACGCATGTTGTAACGCCATATTTTCATGATAAGCCATCAAATCTTTAGCAATTTGACTGCGTAATTGCCAAGCTATTTCAGCCACCGTTAGTTGCGCCGCATCACGCAGGCGCTCCGCTTCTTCTACCTGAAATTCGCGTTTATTATTAGTTACAATAGGGATAGATACATCTAAACCATAGGACCAAGGGCTAATATCGCCATTGGCGCGGTTACTGCGTGCAGTAGTTGCATTTAGAGTAGGGTTTTGCCGCTGGTTGGCAGTGGTGATGGATGTATTGGCCAGCGCCAATTGGGCTTTTGCCACATCTAGCTTTGGATTAAAGTAAAGCGCCGCATAGGTTAGCTCATCTAAACCCCATTGCTGAATAGGCCACTCAGATGGGGTATAGCCTTGCTGAATTAGGTAAGCATTAAAGGCATCGTCTGCCAGATTTTTACTAAGAATCTTAGTGCTAACTTGTTTTGCATCTAATGGTTTGGCTGTGTATTTTTCTTTAGCGCAACTAGCTGTAAGCCCACAAAAAATGAGCAGCATGCTGATGAGCTGTATTTTTTGCAGGATTTTCATATAAAAAGAGAAGTGAAATAGGCGTTTACAGGTATAAATGTATCAATAGATAACATTAACTTAAAGCATCAAACTTTAGGCATCACAAGTTTTAAGCATCAATAGTAGCGTGCACAGCACCAAGTGCATCTTGCAAAGTTTCTTCTGATAATTTATTGATGGTTGTTGCCAGTAAATCAGCCGCTTCTACGGTGCGAATCGGCAAATCATGAGTATTTAATTCGGCGATTAAGCCAGTGGCAGCGCCAGCGATAATTAAAAGTGTTTCACGCTCTTTCATTAACAGTTCTAATTCGGCGCGTAGCATATTGTTTTCAGCAGTGTAAGATGAGCTTTGCATAGTTCTGACTTCCTTGTAAATTAGCTAACATCTTGCAATTTGTGGTGCTTGCTTGTCAATCAACTTATGCGCTTTGCGATAATATTTGTCATATAACAGTGACTTTCTCTTATCAAATCTACATAAATTGAGATACAATACGCATCTTGTTGATTTGGCACTGATCAAATCAACAATTAGGAATCACCTGCGAGAGTGGCGGAATTGGTAGACGCACTGGATTTA
>JAZKDM010000009.1:0-5448 GCA_040387535.1 Pseudomonadota bacterium
GCGGTTTAATCTATAAAGGCCCTAAACTTGTTCATTCTGCTATTCAATCCATAGGGTGAAAGAAACGCAAAAATATGCCCCGCGTGATACTTTGTACAGAGTGCGTGTTGCGTTGGATGCGCCGCCGCCTCAGCTGCAAATGGAAACGCGCGATGCGATTATTGAAGGTGAGCGCAGTGCATGGCTGCCAAGTGTATTTAAACGGATTGCCGCCGTGTTGGTGCGCGAAAGTGGTTTTTAACGCTTAATGCATATACTTTATTCTTACCGCCGCTGCCCCTATGCCATGCGGGCGCGCATGGCGCTTAAATATGCAGGCATTGCCGTTGAAATTCGTGAAATCGTATTAAGAGATAAGCCAATTGAAATGCTGAAAGTGTCACCTAAAGCCACTGTGCCAGTGCTGGTTTTGAGTGATGGCAATGTGCTTGAACAAAGCTTGGATATTATGCTGTGGGCTTTGCAGCAGAAGGATAAAGATGGCTGGTTAAACGCCGATAAGGTTCTAACGCAGCAATTAATTGCTGAAAATGACGGTGTATTTAAGCAGGCGTTAGATAAGTATAAATATGCGATTCGTTTTCCTGAACAATCCGCAGAAGTGTATAGAGCGCAGGGCGAGGTGTTTATACAGAAGCTGGAAAATTTACTGAGCCAATCACCGTTTTTATTAGGCCATCAAATCAGCTTAGCCGATATTGCCACCTTCCCCTTTATTCGCCAGTTTTCAGGCGTGGATACTGGTTGGTATGAATCCGCAGCTTATCCAAAATTAAAAATCTGGTTAAAGACTTTGATTGAATCTGAATTGTTCACCAGCATCATGCAAAAACAGCCAGCTTACATGACATAAGCTGACTGCTTTTTTACGGCGTTTTAACTATTCAGCCGTTGCTAATGAAGGCTCTGCAGAGTGTTTGTCTTGTGAAAAAATCAATTTAACTTGGTCCTTATCATCAATATCCACGTGCACGCTGCCGCCATTGGCCAATTGACCAAATAGCAATTCATCCGCCAAGGCTTTGCGAATCGTGTCTTGAATCAAACGTGCCATTGGACGCGCGCCCATTTGCGGGTCAAAACCTTTTTTGCCCAAATAGGCTTTCAATGCATCGCTAAAGGTTACATCCACTTTTTTCTCATGCAATTGGTCTTCTAATTGCATCAAGAATTTATCCACTACGCGGATGATAATATCTTGCGTCAAGCTACCAAACGACACCGTTGCATCCAAGCGATTGCGGAATTCTGGTGAGAATAAGCGTTTAATATCCGCCGCTTCGTCGCCTGCTTCCTTACTGTTAGTAAAGCCAATGCTAGATTTCGATAAGTTCTCAGCACCCGCATTGGTAGTCATGATAATCGTCACATTTCTAAAGTCCGCTTTGCGGCCATTATTATCGGTGAGCGTGCCATGGTCCATCACTTGCAACAAAATATTGAAAATGTCCGGATGCGCTTTTTCAATCTCATCCAATAACAATACGCTGTAAGGCTGTTTGGTAATCGCTTCGGTCATCAAGCCGCCTTGCTCAAAACCCACATAGCCAGGAGGCGCACCAATCAAGCGAGAAACCGCATGGCGTTCCATGTATTCACTCATATCAAAGCGAATCAATTCAACGCCCATAATGTAAGCCAATTGTTTGGCGACTTCGGTTTTACCAACGCCAGTAGGGCCGCTGAACAAGAAACTACCAATCGGTTTATTATTAGCACCCAAGCCGCTACGCGCCATTTTCACGGCAGATGTTAGCGCTTCAATCGCTTTATCTTGACCAAATACCACCGCTTTCAAATCGCGTTCCAGCGTTTTAAGCGCATTGCGGTCATCGCTTGAGATATTTTTGGGCGGAATACGCGCAATTTTAGCCACAATATCTTCAATCTCTTTATTGCCGATGACTTTTTTCTGTTTGTTTTTAGGCAATATGCGTTGTGCCGCACCTGCTTCATCAATCACATCAATCGCTTTATCCGGCAAGTGGCGGTCATTAATGTATTTAGCCGCAAGCTCTGCCGCCGTTGTTAAGGCGCTAGCGCTATATTTCACGCCATGGTGTTCCTCAAAGCGTGATTTCAAGCCTTTTAAAATCTCAATGGTTTCAGCAATGCTAGGCTCAACCACGTCCACTTTTTGAAAACGGCGTGACAGGGCATGGTCTTTTTCAAAAATACCGCGGTATTCTTGATAAGTCGTCGCGCCAATACACTTAAGCGTACCGTTTGATAGGGCAGGCTTCAGCAAATTGCTAGCATCTAAAGTACCACCACTGGCTGCACCAGCACCAATCAAGGTATGGATTTCATCAATAAATAAAATCGCCTCTGGCTTTTCGGCAAGTTGTTTCATCACCGCTTTTAAGCGTTGCTCAAAATCACCACGGTATTTAGTACCAGCCAATAGTGCGCCCATATCCAATGAGTACACGGTTGCATTCGCTAATACTTCTGGGATTTCTTTTTCAACAATGCGGCGCGCTAAACCTTCTGCAATCGCCGTTTTGCCAACGCCTGCCTCGCCTACTAATAAAGGGTTGTTTTTGCGACGACGGCATAATGTTTGAATCACGCGCTCAATTTCTGGGCCGCGACCAATCAGTGGGTCAATTTTGCCTGCTAAAACTTGCGCGTTTAAATTCAGTGTAAAGTTTTCTAGCGCGCCATTAGGTGCGGCTTCTGCTTCCGATTCGGTTTCAGCGCCTTCAGGTTTTGCATCGCCTTCTGGAATTTTAGCGACGCCGTGCGAAATAAAATTCACCACATCCAAGCGCGTAATGCCTTGTTGATGCAAGAAAAATACGGCGTGTGAATCTTTTTCGCCAAAAATCGCCACTAGCACGTTGGCGCCAGTGACTTCTTTTTTGCCGCTAGATTGCACATGCAGCATGGCGCGTTGAATCACGCGTTGAAAGCCCAGCGTTGGTTGTGTATCAACCTCTTCAGTGCCGCTTACAGTAGGAGTGTGTTCTTCAATATAGTGATTAAGCTCAGTGCGCAGAACATCAAACTTTGCGCCACAAGCGCGCAGTACTTCGGCCGCTGTTGGGTTATCAATCATGGCTAATAATAAGTGTTCAACTGTAATAAGCTCATGACGCTTTTGTCTTGCGTCCATAAATGCCATGTGCAAACTGACTTCAAGTTCTTGCGCGATCATTTTGTACCAACTTTCATTTACTTTTTACATTTACTTCCAGCATCAGCTGGTACTTTTTTGGTCAGCCTAAGCTGGTACTCTCAATTTACCACCAGCCTAAGCTGGAACCATCTGATTACCGCCAGCCTACGCTGGCGCTATGAATCTAACGCCAGCCTACGCTGGCTCCGTCACACACTGCAACGGATGTTGCGACTCTTTAGCATGCGTTAAAACCTGTTTCATTTTGGTTTCCGCGATGTCTTGCGGGTAAACACCACATACGCCCATTCCCTCTGTATGAACTTTGAGCATAATTTGCGTTGCTTGTTCACGGTTTTTGTTAAAAAAACGTTCAATAGTCTCAACTACAAATTCCATTGGCGTGTAGTCGTCATTTAATAACAGCACTTTATACATCGCGGGTAACTTGGGTTTAACCACGCTGGGTTTAATTGCAAGGTCTTGATTTGGGTTTATGTTAGCCATTTGCTGCTTTGTAAAAAATCTTGCTTTGTTAAATGCTTAATTGTATTTTGAGCCGACTGTGAAAAATTTCAAGCCTAATTTGAGTAGGGCTATTGAATTAGATGAGAGTTAGGGATGATTTAAGGAAAGATTTTGACGCTTTTGACGATTCTATCTTGGGTTTGCATAATCTCAATCGTATGATTATTGATTCTAAAGCTGGTACTTGGTTCTGGAATATCTTCAAAATGCTCAAGAATCAAACCATTTAGCGTGCGTGGGCCATCAAGCGGAAAGTTAAGATTAAGTTTTTTGTTTAAATCGCGCAGGGCGCTACTGCCATCCACCAGCCAACTGCCATCGGTTTCTTTACGGTAGCTGCCAACGCGGCTGGGCGATTGCGTAGTGAAATCACCTATCACCTCTTCTAAAATATCCTCTAAGGTCACCAAGCCTTTAAATTCCCCATATTCATCCACCACCAAAGCAATGCGCTCTTGGTGCTCTTGAAACTGTTGAATTTGCGTGTAAAGCGGTGTGCCTGATGGTACAAAATAGGGTTCACTGATGATGTCGCGTAAGGCTTCTTTGCTGATTTCGGCATCTTGCTGATAACTGCGCAGTTGGTTAATTACTTTACGCACATGGATAATGCCAATAATTTCTTCATTATCGCCTTCACGCGCAGGTAGGCGCGTGTGATGGCTACTTGAGATGCGCTGCAAGATATCGTCAATCGGCGCATCAAAGTCAATTACTTCCACTTGCGTATGCGCCGTCATCACGTCATCAACCGTAATTTTTTCCAGATCAAACAAATTCAGCAAAATAGTGCGGTGTTTCTTTGGCATAAAGTGGCCCGCGTCGGTCACTATGCTGCGCAACTCATCCATGGTGAGCGATTGTGTACTTTCGCTAAAATTAATATTCACCCTAAATAATTTAAGCAAGCCTTCTACAAACAGATTCACAAACCAAACCGCAGGGTAAAGTACTTTTAAAAGTGGGTATAAAACGTAACTGCACAAAATACCTAATTTTTCGGGATAGGCCGCCGCAATCACTTTAGGCGAGATTTCGCTAAAGACTAAAATGGCAAAAGTCACAGATAGTGTGCCTATCATCAGCACCCATTCGCCTTCACCAAATAACTCAACGGTAATAATGGTGACCAATGTTGCCGAGGCAGCGTTGGCAAAGTTGTTGCAGAGCAGAATCACGCCAAGTAGTTTGTCGGTTTTAGCCAGCAGGCTGCTCGCTAAGCGTGCACCACGATTGCCTTCTTTAACCAAATGCCGTAACCGATAACGGTTTAGTGACATTAAGCTGGTTTCAGCCACAGAGAAAAAGCCAGAAATAAGTAGAAGCAAGGCTAGGATGCCAAGCTGATAGGGAATCGGAATATTATCCAAGGAGTGTTAAAACTAAAATAAACAAGTACGCAGTGTACCTGTTTATTTATTTAAAAATCAAGTAGTTAAGATATTAATTTTTGTATTTTGCCGTTAAGAAATTGCTTCTGCTGCGTTATCTGCGTCTTTTTTGTCAGACTCTTTCTTTTCAACATCACCAATTAAATTGGCGCGATTCACACCTAGCCACATGGCGATTGGGCAAGCAACCAATACAGAAGAGTAGATACCAAACAAAATACCAATCGTTAACGCTAAGGCAAAGTTATGCAACACTTCGCCGCCGAATAGCAACATAGAGCCCACCATGGTTTGCGTCATCAAATGCGTAATCACGGTGCGTGACATAGTGCGAGTAATCGCGTTATCGATGACTTGCACCACAGAAGCCTTACGCATTTTGCGGAAGTTTTCGCGTACTCGGTCAAA
>JAZKDM010000010.1:0-5279 GCA_040387535.1 Pseudomonadota bacterium
CGTTTTGATTTGCCGATTACCGATGAACAAGTCGAAAACTTAAGCTTCTATAAGCCAGCAGATGATTCGCCAGAAGTAAAATACATGGCTGAGCGCCGTGCAGCGATGGGTGGTTTTGTGCCGCAACGTCGCCGTAAAGGTAACGAATTAACAGTGCCAGCACTATCTGCTTTCGAAAATATGTTAACTGCCACTGGTGAGCGTGAAATATCGACCACCATGGCTTTTGTGCGTATTTTATCGACACTTTTACGCGATAAAACATTGGGCAAATTTGTAGTGCCAATCGTGCCAGATGAAGCGCGTACTTTTGGTATGGAAGGCATGTTCCGTCAATTAGGTATTTACTCACATTTGGGTCAATTATATGAGCCAATGGATTCTGACCAGGTCATGTATTACAAAGAATCCAAAGATGGTCAGATTCTAGAAGAAGGCATTAACGAAGCGGGTTCATTCTCTAGCTGGATTGCTGCCGCAACATCGTACTCTGTAACAGGCGTGCAGATGATTCCGTTCTATATCTTCTACTCCATGTTCGGTTTCCAACGCATTGGTGATTTAGCCTGGGCAGCTGGCGACAGCCGTGCACGTGGCTTTTTATTAGGAGCAACAGCGGGTAGAACCACGCTAAATGGTGAAGGCTTGCAACATGAAGATGGCCATAGCCATTTAATGTCAGCGACGATTCCAAACTGTATTTCTTACGACCCGACCTTTGCTTATGAGTTAGCCGTCATTATTCAAGAAGGCTTGCGTCGCATGGTTCAAAATCAAGAAGATGTGTATTACTACATTACCTTGATGAATGAAAACTACAGCCACCCTGCACTGCCAGCTGGCGCTGAACAAGGCATCTTAAAAGGCTTGTATAGCTTTAGCAAATCGAAAGCCAAAGGCGAAAAAGTACAATTGATGGGCAGCGGCGTTATCTTGCGTGAAGTGATTGCAGCGGCCGAATTGTTAGAAAAAGACTGGGGTGTTTCAGCCGATGTATGGAGTGCCACCAGCTTTACCGAACTACGCCGCGAAGGCTTAGATTGCGAGCGCTGGAATATGCTGAACCCAGAAAAGCCACAACGCTTGAATTATGTTGCGGAATCTTTAAAAGATGCCAAAGGCCCAGTGATTGCTTCAACCGATTACATGAAAAGCTTTGCTGAACAGATTCAACGCTTTGTGCCGAATAAATTTGTGGCATTAGGTACTGACGGCTATGGCCGCTCTGATAGTCGTGAAGCCTTGCGCGATTTCTTTGAAGTGGATGCACGCTACATCACCGTAGCTGCTTTAAAAGCACTGAGCGATGAAGGCAAATTGCCCGCCGCTAAAGTAGCAGAAGCGGTTAAAAAATACAATTTGGATGCAAACAAACCAAATCCAACAACGGTTTAATACAAAATTAAGGCCTGCTGGCTGGAGTTAATAATGAGTTTACAAGATGTTTTAGTGCCTGATATCGGCAACTTTGATAGCGTTGACGTGATTGAAGTACTGGTAAAAGCTGGCGACACCATTGCTAAAGACGATTCACTGGTGACAGTGGAATCGGACAAAGCGTCCATGGATATTCCTGCGCCGTTTGCTGGTGTGGTAAAAGAAGTGAAATTAAAAGTGGGCGATAAAATCGCACAAGGTCATTTGATTTTAACTTTGGAAGCCGATTCTGCGACTGCCAGCCAGCCAGCGGCTGCACCTGCTGAAGTAAAGGCAGCACCTGCTGTATCTACACCTGCTAGCGCGCCAAAAGAAGCGATTGCCGCGGCAATTCCAGAACCATCGCGCCCAGCTCCAGAACCACCAAAACAAGTACAACCAGCACACCAACCTTTGCCAGTCGGCGAAAGTATTGTAGTCAATGGCGGAAAAACATCGCATGCTAGCCCGTCTGTGCGTAAATTCGCGCGCGAATTAGGCGTTAATTTAGCGTTTGTTAAAGGCAGTGCAGCAAAGAACCGCATTACACAAGCGGATGTACAAGCCTTTGTTAAGGGTGAGTTAGCCAAACCGCGTACAGAAAATATGGGTGCTGGTTTAGGTAGCCTAGCTACCTTGCCAATGCCAGTGATTGATTTCAGCCAGTTTGGCGACATTGAAACTAAACCGCTATCACGTATTAAAAAGATATCTGGTGCCAATCTACACCGTAATTGGGTCACTGCACCTCATGTCACACAATTTGACCAAGCTGACATCACGGATTTAGAAGACTTCAGGAAATCCATGCAAGCAGACGCTGAGAAACGTGGCGTCAAACTGACCATGTTAGCCTTTTTAATCAAAGCTTCTGTTAATGCGTTAAAAGCTTATCCTAATTTCAACTCTTCGCTTTCACCAGATGGCGATAGCTTGATTTTAAAAAATTACTTCAATATTGGCTTTGCCTGCGACACGCCTGATGGCTTAGTCGTGCCAGTCGTAAAGGATGTGCAGCAAAAAGATGTGCTGGATATTGCGCGTGATTTGGGTGAATTATCCACCAAAGCCCGCGAACGCAAATTGAAAGTGGAAGAAATGCAAGGCGGTTGCTTTACGATTTCCAGCCTAGGCGGTATTGGCGGCACCATGTTTACCCCTATCATCAATTGCCCAGAAGTGGCGATTTTAGGCGTGTCCCGCTCATCCATGCAGCCAGTGTTTGACGATAAAACTAAAACATTTGAGCCACGCCTAATCTTGCCTATGTCACTTTCTTACGACCATCGCGTAGTTGATGGTGCCGATGGCGCACGCTTTACTAGCCATATGCGCATGATGTTATCTGATGTGCGCCGCTTACTGCTTTAAAGGCACCTCTATTCATTCAATTTTCGTCGTTAAACTACGTTGCTCATAAAAAATAATTCCTTACATATTAATTATATGCGGCGTCATTATTTTTTAATCGCGCCTTGTTTGACTTAGAAACTTGAATGAATTGAAGCACCCTTGATCATATTATCCTCAATAACTCGCACTTGTTTGGTGCGTTCCAGCTAAAATTCATGCATTAATCAGCTCCATTTGCTGATTAATACATGCAAATCCGTCCAAATCACCTGTCATTCCGCATTTGTAAGTTGGTACGACAATTGCTATCTATAAACCATGACTTTTATATTTAGTGAGCGTTTTACTTAATTACTGACGATTGGGGATTATCATGGCTAGGCCTGTTACTGCGCTGGTTCCTGCATTATTACTTTCCACTGGATTACTCTCCAGCCTGGCAACCCCTATTTACGCCGCCCCTACCGATGAGCTGGTACAAAAAATCAGCGCGCATGTGGTTAAAGTACAAGTTGGTCTGGCAAACGGCGGTTACGGTTTAGGTTCAGGCGTTGTCATCGCTAAAGATCAAGTTGTCACAAATTGTCACGTTGTGGCAGGTGCGGTATCCGTTAGCGTTAACACCAATGGTGAAAATTACAGTGCCAGTGCATTAAAACCAGATTGGCACCATGATTTATGCATATTGACAGTGGAAGGTATCAACGCGCCAATTGCTACTTTTGGTTCTAGCGAAAATCTCAAGTATGAACAGCCCGTATATACCGTTGGTTTCGCTAATTTCTCCCCTCGTCCCAACGGTACTTTTGGCTTTGTAAAAGGCTTATACCCTATGGATGACAGCGTTGTGATTAGAGCCAGCAACGCCTTTAGAATGGGCGATAGCGGTGGTGGCATGTTTGATGATGCAGGTAATCTAGTGGGCATTGTCACCGTTAAAAGTCCAGGTCGTGACGCTTTTTATTACAATATGTCGGTTGAGTGGGTGCAGCGTTTAATGAGCAAACCAGAACAGCCAATTGTGAGTAAAAGCGAGTTACCATTTTGGGCAGAATCTGCCGAAAAATGGCCTTTTTTTATGAAAATCGTTCAGCCACTTAAAACTGAAGATTGGACTGCTTTACAAGCAATTGCCAGCACTTGGGCCGAACAAGAACCACAGACATCTGAAGCCCTGTTCTACCGCGCCGTGGCCGAATATAGCTTGAAAAATACGGCTTACGCTGAGCTCTATTTAAACCAAGTGGTTGCTACAAACAGTAACCACAGCAGTGCATTATATTATTTGGGCTTAATTGCAGAGCAAAATGGCAAACACATTGAAGCATTAAATTTAGTTGCCGCGCTAGATGTTCTGGATGTAAAAGCAGCCAATGACCTAAAATCGGCTATGGGTATCAAAATCGATTAACCAGTAAAATCGCCAATATTCCAAACTTAATTGGGATATTGGCGATAATTTCCAGCAATTACCGTCCCCTATACTCGCTGACAAGCCGTATCTGATAAACAATCTCCTTGCGTTCTATACTTTTGCTTAAAGCTTAAATTTGCGCGCTTTAATGATAAAATTATGTTTATATTTAAGCAAAACAAAGGTTAAGCATGAGCGATTTAGTGGATGTGTTAGTCCCTGATATTGGTAATTTTGATAGTGTGGATATCATCGAAATATTGGTTAATATTGGTGATGTTGTTGCTGTTGATGATTCACTCATCACAGTTGAATCAGACAAGGCATCGATGGACATTCCATCTTCGCACGCTGGCGTGGTAAAAGAAATAAAAGTTAAAGTGGGCGATAAAGTCGCTAAAGGCTCGTTTATTGTAGTAATTGCGCCTGAAGCCAAAGTGGATGCAGCACCAGTTGTTAAGGCAGAAACGCCTGCCATTAAAGAAACGGTTGCAGCCCCAAAACCAGTGGTAACAAGCGGCAATAGCGATATCAATACGCAAGTAGTGGTATTAGGTTCTGGCCCTGGTGGCTACACAGCGGCATTTAGAGCCGCCGATTTAGGCTTAAATGTGGTGTTAATTGAGCGCTATCCAACATTGGGCGGTGTTTGTTTGAATGTAGGCTGCATCCCCTCTAAAGCCTTATTACACACCGCAAAAGTCATCACAGAAGCAGAAGAAACCGCGCATCATGGCGTAAGCTTTAACGCGCCGAATATTGATTTAGACGCACTGCGCAACTGGAAAAGTAACGATGTAGTCGCCAAATTGACTGGCGGCTTGGCGCAAATGGCAAAGCAACGTGGCGTTACTGTTGTTGTGGGCGTTGGTGCTTTTACCAGCGCAAATCAAATCGCCGTTACTGATAATGATGGCAAAATTACTACTGTAGGCTTTGAAAACGCCATTATCGCGGCTGGTTCTCAAGCGACCAAGTTCCCAGGCGCTCCTGAAGATAATCGCATCATGGACTCTACTGGCGCATTGGCGTTAGCTGATATTCCGAAACGCATGTTGGTGATTGGCGGCGGCATTATCGGTTTGGAAATGGGCAC
>JAZKDM010000010.1:5379-15788 GCA_040387535.1 Pseudomonadota bacterium
CGTCCAAATGGTAAAAATATTGGTGCAGAATTAGCAGGCGTGGCGGTGG
Organism: Pseudomonadota bacterium; assembly: GCA_040387535.1. Classification (GTDB taxonomy): domain Bacteria; phylum Pseudomonadota; class Gammaproteobacteria; order Burkholderiales; family Methylophilaceae; genus Methylotenera_A. Next base: position 5,429 of record JAZKDM010000010.1, read on the forward strand.
ATGAGCGCGGCTTTATTGCCGTAGATAAGCAAATGCGCACAAATGTAGCGCATATTTATGCTATTGGCGATATCGTTGGTCAACCTATGTTGGCGCACAAAGCCACGCACGAAGGCAAAGTAGCAGCTGAGGTGATTGCAGGGCATAAAGTAGAATTTCAAGCCGCTTGTATTCCATCTGTTGCCTACACAGATCCAGAAATCGCTTGGGCAGGTGTCACAGAAATTGAAGCCAAAGCCAAAGGCATTGAATATGAAAAAGCCAGTTTCCCTTGGGCAGCCAGTGGCCGCGCTATCTCTGTTGCGCGTACTGAAGGCATCACTAAATTAATTTTTGATAAAACCACCCACCGTTTAATTGGTGCAGGCATTGTAGGTGTAAATGCTGGCGAATTATTGGCAGAAGCGGTATTAGCCATTGAAATGGGCGCTGATGCGCATGATTTAGGCTTAACTATTCACGCACACCCAACCTTATCTGAAACCGTTTGTTTTGCTGCAGAGATGAAAGAAGGTACGATTACCGACCTTTACATCAAGAAAAGATAGCTAGATGGCTGCGCAAGAGTTCATAACGGCATTAACTAGCCTGTTTCCTACTGATAGAGTCTTTACCGACCCTGTCGATTGCTATGCGTATGCTTATGATAATTCGCGCAACTATCACAACCCTATCGCCGTTGTTTTTCCATTAACAACAGAAGAAGTACAGGCGGTTATCCAACTATGTAATCGGCATAAAATACCTGTTGTGCCACGCGGCCGCGGCACTGGCACCGCGGGCGGTAGCGTGCCAGAGGCTGGTGGCGTAGTGATGTCGCTGGAACGCATGCAGAAAATCATCAGTATCGACCCAGACAATCGCATGGCGATTATTGAGCCTGGCGTGTTGAATCAGGTATTACAAGATGCCATTAAACCCGTTGGATTCTTTTGGCCGCCAGATCCATCTAGTGCAGCTTATTGCAGCATTGGCGGCAATTTAGCCACTTGCGCTGCAGGGCCGCATGCGGTGAAATACGGCGTAGCGCGCGACCATGTATTGGGTTTAAAAGCAGTCACAGGCAATGGCGACATTATCAAAACTGGCTGTTACACCAGTAAAGGCGTAGTTGGCTACGATTTAACACGCTTGATTGTGGGCTCTGAGGGCACACTGGCGGTGATTACCGAAGCCACCTTAAAGCTCACCCCTTTACCCAAAAACACTGGAGGCTTAACGGCAGAATTTATCGATACTTACAGCTGTGCCAAAGCAATCGCCGCGATTATGGCGCAGCCTTACACGCCAAGCGCCTTAGAGTTTTTGGATAATGGCGCACTGAACCTAATCCGCAGTCGTCACCAAAACTTGCTGCCAGAAAATGCTAAAGCCTACTTAATGATTGAAGTAGACGGCTCAAGCCAAGAGATTATTGAAGCCACAGAGGCGATTTTGCAAGCTTGCCAAGTAGATGGCCTGATTGAAGCCAAACCTGCGCTGGATACCAAAGCCTTATGGGCAGCGCGCAAGGCGCTATCGCCCTTGTTAAAAGATATTGCACCTAAAAAAATCAATGAAGATATTGCTGTGCCTGTGTCACATCTGCCTGAATTGTTAACCGGTTTAGAAAAACTAGCCGCGCAATACCAAATCAGCAACGTTAATTTTGGCCATGCGGGCAATGGCAATATTCATGTAAATTTACTAGTGAACCCCAACGATGCTGAAGAAATGCAGCGCGCTTATACTTGCTTGGATGAAGTGTTTAGTTTGGTGTTATCTCTTCAAGGCACGCTATCTGGCGAGCATGGCGTTGGTATGGCAAAACGGCCGTTTGTATCGCGCGAGATTGATGCAACAACAATGGCCTTAATGAAGCAAATCAAACTGACTTTTGACCCGAATAATATTCTGAATCCGGGCAAGCTGTTTCCATAAAAACAGGCTATTCGGTTGAAGCTTTAGTTTGGGCAAGCCGCCACTTTAAGTTCGCTGCCTATAAACTCTGGGCTAACTTTTTGCAACTCTAACGCCGCTTCTGGCGATACCGCTTTAACCAGCAAGCTAGAAATATTTTTACCTGGGCTACGCAAGGCTTTGGTAGCGCCTTTTACACCTTTTGCTTGTAAGTCGTTTAGCAAATTGGTGGCCAGCTTTTCATCTTGAAACAAGCCAAACGAAATCGCATGGCGCCATTGCGAATCTTGCACAACAAATATCTCACCAATACCTAACGCTTTAATTTCATTGGCTTTTTCCTGCGCAAGCTGTGCATTTTTCAAAGGTGGATAATAAACCCAAAAACGCCTATCCGCTTTGGCTGTATCGGCTTGCTTAGCAACGCCTTCTAAGCCCAGCTTAGCCAACGCCACCTGTGCAGAAGGCAAATTGCTGGCGGTAAAATTACCCCACTCATAACAACTGGTGGTCGGCGTTTCTACAACGGGCTCCACTGGTAATGCGGCCACTTTTTTAGGCATCGCCTCTAAAGCTTGCTGATCTAATATCTTGAGCTTTTCTGGGTTAATCGGCGGATTAATTTGTACGGGTTTTGGCGCAATGATATCTAAATTAAAATAGCCCAATAAACCCACGTTTACCAATATTAACAACCCTAACAGCCACTTCATATGTACTCTTTCTGTAATATTGCTAAGCCTTGCAATACAAGGCTTTCGATTATGATAACGCGTTTTTCATCCACTTTTAAATGTGCCATTAAGGCGTTTGCAATTGTAGTCGCATCGCCACCGCTAATCAGCAATTTTGGTGTTAAACCACATGCGTTTTCAAGCTGATTCAGCATCACCGCAATTGCACCAATGGCCGCGTTTAAGCAACCTGTTTGAATGGCATTTTGTGTATTGAGAGGAAATGCACTATGCGCACCCTCTCCTACTTTTAATTGAGCGGTATTGTGCGTTAAAGCCTGTTGCATTAAGCGCAAACCAGGCATAATGGTGCCGCCCAAAAACAAACCTTTGCTACTTTCATCAACTGACAAGCAATCAATAGTAATTGCCGTGCCTGCATTAATCACCAAGGTAGGCTGATGATTGATATGCCAAGCCGCAATCAGCGCGGCCCAACGGTCTGCACCCAGCTTTTCGGCTTGCTCATAGCGATTAATCACATCGCCAGTTTGCTGCTTAGCAACAATAAAGTTGGCGCGTAGTGGCGCAATTAATTGTGTAATTTGCTGCGCTAAAGCCTCACCTGCCACATTGGCAATAAGCACTTTACTGGCTTTTTGCGCGGCTTGTTTTAATGTTGATATCGTTAAATCACTATTCAAACAAGCAGCTGGCGCTTGCATCACGCCTGCATCATCTATTAAGGCCCATTTAGTGCGGGTATTCCCGCTATCGATTACCAATAACATTAGGCCGAAACTCCTGCATTGATGCCTCTTAAAGAAATTTCGCCTGCTGAAAAACGCTGCAAGCCAAGCGATGTTTCCACCAGCAAAATACCATCATCCGCCACATTTTTTACCACGCCCAATACCTCAGTGCCATTGGGCAACAACATGCGCACGGGCTGCTGATGATAAGCATGATAACTGACCCATTCATCGCGCAAACCAACAAAACCAATCTGTTCAAAGCGGCTTAATACTTCTGCCATATGCTTTAGCAAGGTGCCTAGCAAAATATTCTGGTTATTCGGATTACCAGATACTGCAATCAAATCGGTTGTGGGCTGATCAATCGCATCAATCACCGCTTTAGGCAAATTCAAATTAATCCCCACACCAATTACAGCGGTACTTGGCCCATCTAAATCGCCTTGTAGCTCAATTAAAATGCCTGCCAGTTTTTTACCATTAACCAACACATCGTTTGGCCATTTTAATTGCGCTTGATTAACCCCAAGGCTAAGCAAAGTACGCATCAACGCCACACCTACTGCCAAACTTAAACCCGATAATGCTGCCGCGCCGCATTGAAAACGCCACACCAAAGAAAAAGATAAACTCGCACCTAATTGCGATACCCAAGTGCGGCCACGCCTGCCCTTGCCTTTGGTTTGAATATGCGCCGCTACACAAGTGGCATGCGCCACGTTTTTTTGCTGCATCAAATAGGTATTGGTCGATGCAACTTCATCCAGAATAATTAAATTAAACCATTCGCGCTGTTCGCCGATTGCATTCAATACTGAATTTTTATCTAAAAAATCAATCGCTTGTGGCAATTTATAGCCGCGCCCGCGCACCGAAAAAACGGTAATGCCTAACGCTTCTGCATGTTTAATCGCATTCCAAACCGTGGCGCGTGTCACTTTAAATTGCTGTGCCAAGGCCTCACCAGAATGAAATTGGCCATCCGCCAGCAGCTGTAAAATAGGAAAAGTTAAATTGCTCATATTGTTTTGATTATATTTCTTGGAGTTTATCACAGCAAATGCCTACTGCTTTAGTCTATGTAAGCCACCCGTAATCCAATTCAAGCGTGTAAAATATCGTCATTATTAGCTTATAAAAAACGATACGAAATATCTATGTCAGCAGAAAAAACTCCGATTCCACTAGGTTCAAACTTTATTCGCGCCATTGTTGAGCACGATTTAGCCGATAACAAATTTGCCAGCAAAAAATGGGCAGGTAGCCCAGGCGATGCAACGCATCAAGCGAAAGGTCAAATCGACCCGGCTAAAATCCGCACTCGCTTTCCGCCAGAACCTAATGGTTATCTGCATATTGGTCATGCCAAAAGTATCTTTTTAAATTTTGGTTTAGCGCGCGACTACGCTGGCGTGTGCCATCTGCGTTTTGATGACACCAACCCAGAAAAAGAGAGCCAAGAGTACGTGGATAGCATCTCTGACGCGGTGCAATGGCTGGGTTTTAATTGGGCGAATGGCGCTGAATCCAACTTATATTTCGCCAGCAATTATTTCGATTTTATGTATCGCGCGGCAGAAAGTCTGATTGAAAACGGTCATGCCTTTGTAGATAGCCAAACCGCCGATGAAATGCGCGAAACCCGCGGCACACTGACAGAGCCTGGCAAAAACTCACCCTGGCGCAATCGCAGTGTGGCAGAGAATCTTCAACTATTCCGCGAAATGCGTGATGGCAAGCATGCTGATGGCAGCCTGATCTTACGCGCTAAAATCGATATGGCATCGCCTAATATTAACTTGCGCGATCCTGCGATTTATCGCGTACGCCGCGCGCATCACCATAATACGGGTGACACATGGTGCATTTACCCCATGTACACCTTTGCACACCCAATTGAAGACGCACTAGAGCAAATCACGCATTCCATCTGCACTTTAGAATTTGAAGATCAACGCCCGTTTTATGATTGGTTATTAGAGCGCTTGGCAGAAGCAGGTTTATTAGCGCATCCCTTACCGAAACAATATGAATTTGCGCGCCTTAACTTAACTTATGTGGTGCTTTCAAAACGCAAGCTAATCGACTTGGTAGAGCAAAAACATGTTTCAGGCTGGGATGACCCACGCCTGCCAACGTTAGCAGGCGCGCGCCGCCGTGGCTATGTGGCAGAAGGTTTTAAGTTATTCACAGACCGTATTGGCGTCAGTAAAGCCGATTCATGGATTGAATACACTATATTGGAAGACTGCATGCGTGAAGTGCTTAACGACGCTGCAGAACGCCGTATCGCAGTGCTAGACCCGATTAAATTGGTGATTGATAATTACCCAGCCAATCAAGTAGAGGATTGCTTCGCGCCTAACCATCCGCTCAAACCCGAATTAGGCAAACGCGTTGTACCCTTAACCCGCGAATTGTGGATTGAAGCAGAAGACTTTATGGAAACGCCAAGCAAAGGCTTTTTCAGGCTAACGCCAGATGGCATGGTGCGCCTGCGCTATGGCTATGTGGTGAAATGCACAGGATTTGAAAAAGACGCCGCTGGCAAGGTCACCGTGGTGCATTGCGACTATCTGCCAGATACCAAATCTGGTACGCCTGGATCAGACGCCATCAAAGTAAAAGGCAATATTCACTGGGTAAGCGCGCAACATGCCTACGCAGCCGAAATTCGTTTATACGATAGACTATTCAAAGAAGCGCACCCTGGTTCTGGCGACAGAGATTATTTGAATGACCTAAACTCTGATTCTGTAAAAACCATTACCGCACAATTAGAGCCAAGCTTAAAAGACGCAAAAGCAGAAGATAGATTCCAATTTGAACGTCATGGTTATTTTGTTGCAGATAAAAAAGACAGCATTGCTGGCAAGCCAGTATTTAATCGCACAGTGACTTTGCGGGATGCTTGGCAGAAATAGTTTGGCTTCGGTGTGATTAAAACAGTCAATCTTAGTAAAGCCTATCGAATTCTCAATCACGGTCCAACCGTATTGATTTCGTCTGCGTATGGAGAACAGCTTAATGTGATGGCAGCGGCGTGGAACATGCCTTTGGACTTTGAGCCGCCTAAAGTCGCTGTTGTAGTTGATAAGAATACCTTTACACGCGAATTACTTGAAAAATCTGGTAATTTCGCCATCAATGTGCCATGCCACGCACAAGCTGAAATGGTAGTGAAGGTAGGCTCAAATACTGGGCGCGAATTATTAGGTCAAGCTAAAAGCAATAAATTCTCTGCTTTTGATTTGCCGACATTTGCCGCATCAAAAATTGAAGCTCCTCTGCTATCAGGGTGTGTAGCCTGGCTAGAGTGCCGTGTTATTTCAGAACCGCATATTCAAACAACCTATGATTTGTTTTTAGCTGAGGTAGTTGCCGCGTGGGCAGATGACCGCGTGTTTTCTGATGGGCACTGGCATTTTGAAGGTGACGACCAAGAAACATTGGATAAGTTACGTACAATCCACCATATAGCAGGCGGCAATTTTATGGCCATTGGTAAAGCTTTTAAAGCATAAGGTTTGAAAATGAAAAAAAACCGCAAATCCAAAAAACGCCTATCAAAAAAAATAGGCATGCCGCCTGGTTCCTTGATTTATGTGGGCGATATGGATGCTGATGTATCTAAAATGGATAAGCCTACCGTCACACTGGTGGCATATGACGCAGCTGATTTAACCGAAAAACTGTTAAGCATAGATGAACTTGCAGCGTTTAAATTAAGTGACTACACCAACGCAGGTAAAAAGCTGTGGCTCAACATTCATGGCGTGCACGATACGGCACTTATCAAGCAAGTAGGTGATTTATTCAATTTGCATCCATTGGTGCTAGAAGATATATTGAATACCGAGCAGCGCCCTAAGATTGATGAATTTGATGACTATGTGTTTTTAGAAACGCGTAGTTTTAAGTATGACAAAACCAATCTAAATTTGGATTCTGAGCAGGTAAGTTTTGTTTTAGGTCATGATTATTTGCTCACTTTTCAAGAGCGCTCTACTGGTATTTTTGAGCCGGTACGTGCGCGCATGCGGGCAAGCCGCGCCCACATTCGTGAGCTTGGTGTGGATTATCTGGCGTACGCACTTTTAGATAGCGTGGTAGATAGATATTTTAGCGTGCTGGAAGATGTGGGCGATGCCAGTGAGGCGTTAGAAGAAGTGTTGCTATCTAGGCCAAGCAATGCGGAATTACAAAATATCCATCAGCTTAAACACGTGAGCGTTGAGCTGCGCCGCGCGGTATGGCCGCTACGTGAGGTGATTAACAATCTGATTCGCAACGAAAATGACTTTTTTAAACAAAGCACCATGCCGTATTTGCGCGATGTGTACGATCACACCGTCAATTTCATTGAATCGCTGGAATCCATCCGCGATAGCCTAAGCGGCATGATGGATATTTATATGGCGAGTATGAGTAATCGCGTCAATCTCGAATTGCGCGCTTTAACTGTCGTCACCATGCTATTTATGCCAGCCACACTGATTTCTGGCATTTTCGGCATGAACTTTGAAACTATGCCGTGGTTAAAAGAAGCCGATGGCTTTTGGTGGGCAATCGGCTTAATGATTAGCATCGCATCCATCATGATTATGATTTTCTGGCGCAGGCAATGGTTAAGCAGTAAAACGTAAAGCAATAAAATTTAGGCGTCTTAAACCACTTAAGCGTCTTGCGACAGGTCTTTTATCAAGTCTGAATACTTTGTCCTTATCTTTTCCTTTTTAGGCGCTGCAACCGCCAAACAATAAGGCTGGCTGGGATTTTTTTCAAAATAATACTGGTGATAACCTTCAGCAGGGTAAAACGTATCTGGGCCATTAATCTGCGTCACAATGGCTGAGCTAAACATTTTTTTGGCGTGCAGTGCCTCAATCATTTTAATTGTTGCCTCACGCTGCGCGGCATTTTGGCAGAAAACAGCAGAGCGGTATTGAGTGCCAACATCATTGCCCTGGCGATTTAGTGTAGTCGGATCATGCGATGCAAAAAACACTTCTAATAAAGTCTCAAAGCTTACTTGGTCTGCGTCATAGGTAATCTGTATGCCCTCAGCATGGCCGGTATCGCCGTTGCAAATATCTTTGTAAGTAGGATTAGTCGTATGGCCGCCAATATAGCCAGAAACAACCTTACTCACTCCTTTAAGCTGACTAAAAACTGGCTCTGTGCACCAAAAACAGCCACCTGCGAAAATTGCAATTTGTTGATTACTCATGATACCCACCTTTAAATTTATTATTAAAACTGACTTTAATTGATGATTAATAGTCATACAATAGTTAGTCAACATTCAAACCAAAACATTACATTCACTTTAAAATTTGCTTAATATTCAACCATGTCTTTAAACGCTTTATACGTCGATTTTAACTCTTACTTCGCCTCGGTTGAGCAACAACTGCGACCAGAGTTACGCGGCAAGCCTGTTGGCGTTCTGCCGCTAATGGCAGAGAGTACATGCTGCATCGCGGCAAGTTATGAGGCCAAAGCATTTGGCGTTAAAACAGGCACAGGCGTGCGTGATGCGCGCAAAATGTGCCCTGATATGATTTTTGTAGAAGCACGGCCGCCGCTGTATGTGCAATATCATCATAAGTTAATCGAAATCGTGGAATCCTGTACGCACGTAGAAAAAGTATTATCGATTGATGAAATGGTGTGCAAATTAACAGGCTCCCAACAAGTAAAAGAAAATGCGCTTAAATTAGCCGCCAAAATTAAGCGCGAGCTCAACAAACAGTTTGAATTTATCCATTGCTCTATTGGTATTGCTCCTAATACTTTTTTGGCTAAAACGGCTTCAAATATGCAAAAACCTAATGGTTGTGTAGTCATTGAAAATAATGATATCCCAGCCAAATTATTTGCGCTTAAACTTAGCGCACTTAACGGCATAGGCAAGCAAATGCAAGCCAGACTCTTGCGCTACGGCATTGATTCAGTTGAGAAACTATATGCAGCAAACAGACAGCAATTACGTGCCGCTTGGGGTAGTGTAGAAGGCGAACGTTATTACGACAAATTGCGTGGTATAGAACCCTATTATGTAAAGAATGCGCGCAGCAGCTTAGGGCACTCTCACGTATTGCCGCCAGAGTTGCGCAATATTGAAGGGGCAAAAGCGGTACTACACCGCTTATTACAAAAAGCGGCCACACGTATGCGAAGTTACGGCCTGTTAACCGCACACATCAGTGTAAAAATTAAATTGCGCCACATAAAAACAAAAGAAATTGTACGATTTTATAAAGAAAGTGCCATGACAGCCACTGGCAACACCATAAAACTAACTAGCGCATTAGAAACGCTGTTAAATGACGCTAATCTTAATCATTTAATGTTAGAACCGATTGCTGTAGGCGTTAATTTTAGCGATTTAAGCAACGCTCATGAGTATGTGGATGACTTATTTACTGAAAAATCCAGCGCTATTGAAAAAAAACTTAATATCGCACTAGATGTATTGAACTCGAAATATGGTAAAAACACGATTTATTTAGGCGGCGCACATAACGCACTTTATGCGTCTCAAGTAAAAATAGCCTTTAACTACGTGCCTGATATTTAATTAAATACCTAATTAGCGTTAAAAACTAGTCACAACGCTCTAGTGGCGCCGACTCTCTTCCACGCGACAAATCATCACGTACTCTATTAAAACCTAAGTCATTACTCACTACACTACGCGATAAATCATCGCCTTTTCTGCCCGCGGCTAAATTGTCATTTACGTTACTGCGAGTCAAATCATCGCGACTTCTAATTGTTTGAAAAGGGTTAGTCTCTAAGCCACGACCCAATTCGCCTGACTTTTTACCTGCATGCAATACAGCGCTATCTTGTCCACGCGATAAATCGTCGCGTAGCTTATTAGATGTTAGATTCCCAGTCTGCCTACTCTTAGTTAGCTCATCATTTATTTTTCCACGCGATAAAGGCTCATCCTGCTTTCCCCGTGTTAAATCAACTGGCAAACAAGTCTTTTGACATGCATTGCTACTCACATCTGTAGATCCA
>JAZKDM010000011.1:0-2684 GCA_040387535.1 Pseudomonadota bacterium
GCAATTTAAAAGTGTACACCACCCGCCCAGATACCTTGATGGGCGCGACTTATGTGGCAGTAGCTGCTGAGCATGCACTGGCAACTTTAGCCGCAAAAACCAATCCTGCATTGGCTGATTTTATTGCTGAATGCAAACGCGGTAGCGTGGCAGAAGCCGATGTCGCCACTGCTGAGAAAAAGGGCATGGATACAGGCTTATTTGTGACGCATCCGCTAAATGGTGAGCAATTGCCGGTTTGGGTAGCGAACTATGTGTTGGCTAGCTATGGTGAGGGCGCTGTAATGGCGGTGCCAGCACATGATGAGCGTGATTTTGAGTTTGCAAATAAACTTGGACTGCCTATCAAACAAGTTTATGAGAATACTTTTGTTTATACTCAAGAACAAAAAAATCAACATCCAAAATCAAAGCCAGAATATGAGCACAGGTATTTTGATAGTAAATTATGGAAAGACTGGTATGCATCAAAGTCAGAGCATGATGTATTAACTATTAACTCCGGAAAATATGATGGAAAATCATATGAAGAGGCTTTTGATGCAATCTCTATAGATTTAGAAGCAAAAAACTTAGGAAAAAAACGCACCCAATTCCGCTTGCGCGATTGGGGTATCTCGCGTCAACGCTACTGGGGCTGCCCAATCCCTATTATTCATTGCGAAAAATGTGGTGAAGTGCCTGTGCCTGCTGAGCAGTTACCGGTTGTGTTGCCAGAAGATGTGGTTATGGATGGCGTTGGTTCGCCAATTAAAAAAGACCCGCATTTTTACGAAACCACCTGCCCTACTTGCAGCGGCAAAGCCACACGCGAAACCGATACTTTAGATACGTTCTTTGAATCGTCTTGGTATTTTGCGCGTTACGCCAGCTTTGATGCCGACAAAATGTGTGATGAGCGCGCCAATTACTGGTTGCCAGTTGACCAATACGTGGGCGGCATTGAGCATGCGATTTTGCATTTGCTTTATGCACGCTTCTTTAACAAATTGATGCGCGATGTGGGTTTGATTAAAAACGATGAACCCTTTACCAACTTGCTCACACAAGGCATGGTGCTAAAAGATGGCACTAAAATGAGCAAATCGAAAGGCAATACGGTAGATCCTCAACAACTCATCGACACTTATGGCGCCGATACGGCACGCCTGTTTATGATGTTTGCCGCTCCGCCTGAGCAAAGTTTAGAATGGGCTGATAGTGGCGTTGAAGGCGCAAATCGCTTTTTGCGTAGACTTTGGAAAGCAGTATACGAGCATGTTGAGTTAGGAGAAATTGCCGCTTACACAGCTGGCGACTTGATTCCAGAGCTTAAAGCCATTCGTCTGCAATTGCATTTAACCATTGAAAAAGTAGCCGATGACTATGGTCGTCGTCACAGCTTTAATACCGCGATTTCATCTGTGATGGAATTAATGAATGCGCTGGCCAAAATTGAAGCCACTGACGCCATCACCAGAAGCGTGCGTCAAGAAGTGCTGCAAAATGTGGCACTATTATTGTCGCCAATCGTGCCGCATATTTGCCAAGCTTTATGGGCAGAGCTTAAACCCAATAGCAGCATTTTAGATGCCAGTTGGCCTTTAGCCGATAAAGCAGCGATGGTGCAAGATGAAGTGGAACTTGTATTGCAAGTGAATGGTAAATTACGCGGCAGCATGATTGTATCTAAACAGCTGACTAAAGATGCCATTGAGCAGTTAGCCATTTCGCAAACTTGTATTACAAAGTTTTTGGTAGATGGTCAAACTGTGCGTAAAATCATTGTTGTGCCGAATAAATTGGTCAATGTAGTGATTGGATAAAACTTGAATTTTTTAAACACAAATGCAACGCTTCGCGCCCTTTTTTACGTTTGCGTATTGGCTGTGATAACTAGCTGCGGTTTTCAATTACGCGGCGCGGCGAATATTGCTTTTGATAGTATATTTATTCAAGGTAGCACCTTAACCATATCAAAAAATTTGGTTAAATCGCTTAAAGTGAATGATATCAAGGTGTTAAATACGGCAGAAAATGCGGATTTACAGCTTGAGCTAATGGGCGAAGAAAGTGAAAAACGTATTCTTTCCTTAAGTGGTGGCGGTTTGGTCAGAGAGTTTGAATTGTTTTATCGCATTCATTACCGCACAAGACAAGCCGATGCAGCGCTTTGGAGCCCAGTGCAAACAATTGAAGCAAGACGTGACTTTTCTTACAGCGACGCGAATTTACTAGCTAAACAAAGCGAAGAAAGACAGCTAAACGAGAATATGCAATCAGATGTATTAAGTAATCTAATGCGCCGGCTTTCTAGACTTAAAAAGTAGTCGTGATACAGCATAGCAAATGCAGTTAGATTCTAACCAACTCAAATCTCATCTGACTAAAACATTAGCACCTTTATATGTATTGGTGGGCGATGAGCCACTGGCGCAGAGCGAATGCCTAGACAGCATACGCCAAGCAGCGCGCAAATTAGGCGCAGATGAACGCAATAGTTTTATCGTAGAGCGCAACTTTAATTGGCAACAAATCAACCAATTTGCACAGGCACTGTCGCTGTTTTCTAGTTTACGTATATTAGAAATTGTGATCCCCAGCGGCAAACCAGGTATAGATGGCGGCAAAGCTTTAATTGAATTGTCTGCCAATTTAATACCTGATACCACCACTATTATTGTATTGCCGACGCTTGAGCGTGA
>JAZKDM010000012.1:0-1841 GCA_040387535.1 Pseudomonadota bacterium
CTGCTTTAAGCGCTCGCGTGCCACATGGGTATAAATCTGCGTGGTAGATATATCCGAATGGCCTAACAACATCTGCACCACGCGCAAATCAGCACCGTGATTCAACAAATGTGTGGCAAAAGCATGACGTAATACATGCGGGCTCATCGGTTTATTAATTCCCGCAATTAGTGCATAACGTTTAATTAAGTACCAAAATGCTTGGCGAGTCATCATATCGGCGCGATTAGTAACAAACAGCGCATCACACAATTTTTTTTGCAGAATTTCTGATCGCGCATATTTTAAGTATTTATCTATCCAGCTTGCCGCCTCTTGGCCCATAGGCACAAGCCGCGTTTTGCTACCCTTACCGGTCACACGAACCACGCCATCTTGCGTACTCACTTCGTTAACTTTTACTGTTACCAGCTCTGAAACGCGCAAGCCACTTGCGTACAGCAGCTCTAGCATGGCTCTGTCGCGCAATCCAATAGACTGGTTAATATCAGGCGCATTCAGCAAATCGGTCACCTCTTGCTCGTTTAAACTTTTGGGCAAGCTGCGCGGCAATTTGGGCGATTCGATTTGTAGCGTTGGATCTGTTTTTATGAGGCTTTCGCGCAAGGCATAACGATAAAATCGCCGCATGCTCGCAATAAGCCTGCTAATACTGCGAGGCTTACTAGAGGGGAATTTAATGGCTAAATAAAGCTGAATATCTGCTTGTTGCGCATGCAATAAATGCTTTTCTTGGCTGTGTAACCATGTATGAAATTGGCTTAAATCGGCGCGATAGCTTTCAAGCGTGTTTTTGGATAATCCATCTTCTAACCAAAGATGGTCAATAAAAGTATCAAGTTCGGCTAAGGTTTTATCTTGGTCTATTTCGGCCACATTGGTTTACTCGTTTCAAGGCTAATACCTTCATGCTTTAGCAGCCATGTTTTAATTTTTAATCCATCTGCTTGGCCACGCATATAGCCACCCAAACCATTTTTAGCCACAACGCGATGACAAGGAATAACCAAAGGTAAATGGTTAGCACCACAAGCGTTTGCAACGGCACGCGGGCCACTACCAATCTGCTCGGCTATCTCGCCGTAAGTAAGTACTCGCCCACATGGAATAGCGCTAATGGCTTGCCATACGCGACGCTGAAAAGGTGTACCTTTGTAGACAATAGGCAAATTAAAATCATTGTAAGCGTTGCTAAAATAAGCCTCAATTTGCACAGCAACCTTCTCTGCCATTTTATGTTGCGCAGGCTTTGGTTCATGCTTATCTGTCAGCAACTCAATCACCACCTGCACACCTTGAACGGCAATACCCACCGCACCAAATGGCACTGTCAGAATAGCATCGTATTGCAGGGGGTGTTTATTATTGGTCTGCATATTGTTGATTGAATTGAGCCATTAAAAGGTTTAATTTCTACAGTTACTAATTTAACTTAAATATGAAAACTAACGCAAATAAAAAAGCCCCAAAACAGTATTAATTGTTTTGGGGCTTTTGATATTGCTAAAAAAAGCGTTAAATCTAATTCAATAACTGAATTTAGGCTTTTTCGGCTGGCGCCATTACTTCTTTTTCGCGCGCTACTAATTTTTCTTTAATACGTGCTGATTTACCTGAACGCTCACGTAAGTAGTACAGTTTCGCACGACGTACATCACCGCGACGTTTCACTTCAATAGAAGCGATTAGTGGTGAGTAAGTTTGGAATGTACGCTCAACACCTTCACCAGATGAGATTTTACGCACGATAAATGATGAGTTAAGGCCACGATTGCGAATCGCAATCACAACACCTTCATAAGCCTGCACACGTTTACGTGTACCTTCCACAACGTTTACAC
>JAZKDM010000013.1:0-14474 GCA_040387535.1 Pseudomonadota bacterium
AACAATTCGGCACGAATGCCTAAAACCATTGCACCACCCACTAAGAACATCACCAAAGAAAAGGTCAAATACATCGTACCAATATCTTTGTGATTAGTTGTTGTCAGCCAACGCATAATTCCCGATGGATGATCATGATGTACGTCATCATGTGCTACCGTTGTTGTACTCATAGCGCTCTCCTAATTACCTTAATTTCAACAAATAAATCAAAAATAGACTATTGACGCGCCGCTTGAACTTGCGCCGGCTGTACAATTGGATCAACTGTTGCCGTGTTACCTAGTGCTTGACGCTCATAAGTAATTACAGCCGCAATTTCAGTGTCGTTCAGCGTCGCTTTCCATGCTGGCATTACGCCTTTACCGTTAAGCAAACGATCTAGATGACCGTCTTTAAGATACTTACCATCTGCACCAAATACTGGACCAAGCGCAATCGCACTACCAGTCATTGCTGGGAAAGCTGGTGGTAAACCTGCACCACTCACTTGGTGACAAACCGCACAGTTTTTCTCGTAAACGCCTTTACCTTGCGCAACTAAATCTTCTTTAGTCATTTCTTTAATTTCACCTGCTTTTGCAATTTCAGCTTTTTTAGCAGCAACCCAAACTTTGTATTCTTCCATCGGCACCGCATCTACCACCACTGGCATATAGCCATGACCTTTACCACAAAGCTCTTTACATTGACCGCGGTAAGTACCTGCTTTATCAACTTGCACCCATGTTTCACGGATAAAGCCTGGCACGGCTACGCGTGAAGAACCGAATTGAGGCACCCACCAGTTGTGTAATACGTCAGACGCTGTCATCAGAATACGTACTTTTTCACCTACTGGTAACACTAAGTGGTTATCAACTTCTAATAAATAGTTTTCGCTTTTTTCAGCTATATTTTTTTGCTGATCATCTGTAGTTGTTAAGTTACTAACAAATTTGATACCTTGTGCTTCACCATCTAAATACTCATATTGCCAGCGCCATTGCGAACCAGTTACTTTAATAACCATGGTTGCTTTGTCGCGTGTATCTTCCATCATCACCACACTGTGGTAAGCAGGGATACCCATAATGACAAAGTCAATCAACAGCAAAATAACAAACGGAACCAATACCCAGAAAATCTCTACAGCGGTTGATGGAGCTTTGTCTGCTACCGCTTTGTAACCCTTATTTTTGCGATGTGCAAAAATTGAATAAATCATAATGGCTAAAACAACCACAAATATAACCATGGTGATTAGCATAAATTTATTATGCACATGCAAGGTATCTAAAGCCATTGGGGTTACTGGCTCTGGGAAATTCCAACTGTAATCAGCAAAAGCACTGAGCGACATCAGCATTGCTGCTAAACCTAGCCCAATTTTTTTAAAAACTTGCATAAACCGCTCCAAGACTTATTAATAAATAAACTAATGAATACTTTGTAATTTTTGTTTGAGCTCGCGCGCTAACGTTACTCGCTGCTCATCGTCTATAAAATACTTACCAAATTCTACTTCTTTACCACGCGAGCTTATAAAGAGCCCGTTTTTACTGATTAAACCTTTATTATTAGTCACATCACGCACATGCACCTGAGTCCAATAACGCTGAAACTCCGTAACACTTGTTTCTTTAAAACTTCTTTTTTCTACAATTATTTTGTCATCTTCTATCGCGATACTCTCGTAGTCGCTTGAGTGCAAATAGATATAATAAAAAGCATACGCAAAAGCGGCCAGCTCGAGGCCAGCAAATGGCAAAACTAGCCAAGCACCAATGTGCGTAAATCCAAGCGCTACTACAAAAGCAATAACCGCGAGCACCACCATTAGCTTTAAACTATTTTCTGGTGAAAGAGAGTTATTGGGTCTTGCAACTATTTTACTGTCCATTATAGATAACATAATTATTTAGGATATTTTTAACCTAAGCCTTAAAATTCTATTCAAAACAGTGACTGTTACAACTTGTTACAAGTTCAATAAATCTAGCACACCTCTTTTACCATTTCAAGTTAAGTTTAGCCCGCTAAGAATAGCCTGTATAAACCCATTTCGATTTGGTGCCGGGAGGGGGAATCGAACCCCCACGTTGTCGCCAACGCGGGATTTTGAGTCCCGTGCGTCTACCAATTCCGCCATCCCGGCATGAGGTATAATGTCAACTTCACTATTATAACAAGTTTTTTCGTAATGCGAACCCAAGATTTTGACTTTTATTTACCTGACACCCTAATTGCACAGCACCCCACAAGCAATCGCAACGCAAGTAAGTTACTTTATGTAAACAGCCAAACTGGTGTTTTAGAAGACAAACTGTTTGTCGATTTCCCCAACTTTCTATCCGCAGGCGATTTATTGGTTTTTAATGACACCCGCGTCATTAAGGCGCGATTATTTGGCACAAAAGGCACTGGCGGACAAATGGAAATGTTGGTAGAACGTGTACTGGATGACCATCACGTGTTGGCGCACATACGCGCTTCGCGCGCGCCCAAAGCTGGCAATATGCTTCGCCTTGCGGATGCATTTGATGCCCAAGTGCTTGGCCGCGAAGATGACTTATTTCATGTGCAGTTTTTGGGTGATATAGCTGTTTTAGATTTGCTAGAGCGCTATGGCGCACTGCCTTTACCACCTTACATTACGCATGATGCAGACGCTCAAGATGATGAGCGCTATCAGACCGTGTATGCCAAGCATGCAGGTGCTGTGGCCGCACCGACGGCGGGCCTGCACTTTGATGAAACGGTATTAAATATATTAAGAGCAAAAGGCGTTAACATTGCTTACGTAACATTGCATGTTGGGGCAGGCACTTTTCAACCTGTGCGCGTGGATAATATTAAAGACCACAAAATGCATAGCGAGATTTATCATATCTCCTCTGAAACAGTAGACTTGATTGAAGCCACAAAACAGGCAGGTAATAAGGTGGTAGCCGTTGGCACGACCAGCTTGCGCGCATTAGAGAGCGCCGCGCAAAAAGCCTTAAATGAAGGGAAAGCTAATACGCTTTTAGAAGCAGGCAGCGCTGAAACATCCATTTTTATTACGCCAGGCTTTGATTTTAAAATTGTTGATAAACTACTGACCAACTTTCATTTACCCAAAAGCACTTTACTAATGCTGGTATCGGCTTTTGCGGGATTTGATGCGATTAAGCAAGCCTATGCGCATGCTGTAGATAAAAAATACCGTTTCTTTAGTTATGGCGATGCAATGTTTATTGAACAATCCAAACCTGTTATAAAGTAGGTGCGATTCATAAGCCTTTTTATGGGTTTGAACTAGAACCGTCAACACATAGACTAAACAACACGTTACTTACCAGTTCGTTTAAACAAGAAAGTACTTTTAACTTATGCAATTTATTAAACCTTTATTGATAAGCAGCCTAATTTTTTCTGGCCTAGCTACAACAAATACAGTTACAGCAGAAGTGCTACCTACTGCTAGCGTTGGCATTAAAATCGCTTTGGCTAAAAAACCCACTTCACGCCCAATGACGGTGGCGTATATTCCATTTTTAAAACACTACTACATTGCAGATGGCGGTTTAGCGCCTTTGGCGACTGAGTATGAAGCCGCTGTATCAAAATCGCAGATTCATGCTTATGACGATACGGGTAAATACGTCAATTCTGCTAAACCTGGTTACGATAATCGCTCTATTTATTACAACCCAAACTCTGCCAAACTGGAAACGGTTACCTACAATGTTTCTAGTGATGTTGGTTTTTCGCCTAACACTGGTATTTATGCGCTAGATGTGGCCGAAAATGGCGAAATAAAAGACAGTTCGAATGAATTGTTTTTGTTCAATCCTGCGTTTGGCGATTCGGCCACTATGCCGAGTTATGACGCTGAAAATAATCGCTACTTTGCTAAGCAAGAACGTGGCAACAAAGTGTTTATTGTAGACCCGAAGCAACGCGAAAAAATCGGTGAAATTACGTTGGATTTCACCAAGGCAGCCGTCTTGCATGATGATATTAGCGACCACTATATTGCTTACACTGGTATTAAAGGTGAAGAGTTGGTACTGCTAGATGTTGACCATAAAGCAGCACTAGTGTTTGACTTAACCGGTAAATTTGTGGCGAAAAGTGAATTGCCGAAAGACATGAAATTACGCTCGCAAAATCATTTTAATGGGCTAGGGTATGCAAATGATATGTTATTTGTGTATCACGAAACCGAAGGTGAATTTGGCACTTATTACGGCTTTAAAGTTGTTAAATAATAGGATGTAAAATAAAAAAACCGCATACAAGATGCGGTTTTTTTGTATCTACTATTAAGTTTATAGTATTACTACTTGTGGTTAACTATTTACCTAGTGTACCTGCAAGTTTGCCAGAAGCCATGCCAAATAAGGCACCTAGTACAACCGAAATAATCACTAGCAATACAGGATTAGTTAAGTTTGCCATGGTTGCGTTGCCTGCTGTACCCGCTGTTAAAGCCAAGCCTGCAGTAGCTGCATAACCATAAACATTGGCTGGCACCACAGAAAGCAAGTTAGCGCCAGCGACAATCACCAAAGCAAACACCGTAACGGCAATAATGATTGGTGCAGCTAAAACACCCAAACCACCTAATAGACCAGAACTGACTAAGTACAAAGCAATACCAGCAATTACTGCACCGTAGCTCATACCGGCAATGGTTTTTTGTAGTGCTGCAGAATCAGCTCCTGAATGGAAATAGCAGCCCCATGCTATAAAACCAACCCATACCAATGTTGCGCTTGCTAACGGATTTAACGCTAAAAATGCCCAAACTCCACCTAAAACCGCGATACTCACTGCCAATGCTGTTAACTTCGACATACTTTTCTCCCAAAATTAAAAGGTAAAACTCTTATAAAAATAATGTTTTTGAGTATTACAGCCAATTAATTTAGTGACTTGGAACAAAGCGTTAAAACAAGAACAGTGACAATATGACGACGCTTTTAACCAGCCTCAACCTAATTGACTAGGCGTAGTCTAGACTTATTTTTGTCATATTGCCAAGTTTTTTATGTGGTTTAGCGAACAACTGCTAGATTTTGATGTGTTTTTGCAAGCGACTGAAGGCCTTGCAGATAGAAAGATTAAAGCTTATTGAGTGGATACTGCCAGTGCTTTTTCCATGCACCAAGCACTAAATTTGGATACTGCGGCCTGCCCAAACTGCCATTGTAACGACCAAGTGCGCGGAATAAATCACCACGCTCTATATCTAAGTAGTGGCGCAAAATCGTACATCCGTAGCGCAGATTTAGGCGCAAATGAAACAAATTATGCTCAGGATTGCCAATGCTTCTTACCCAAAACGGCATCACCTGCATGTATCCGCGCGCGCCCACGCTAGAAAAAGCGTATTTTTTAAAACCACTTTCTACTTGAATTAAGCCTAAAACCAGCTGCGGGTCTAAGCCTGCGCGGGTGGCTTCATAGTGTACAGACCGTAAAAAATCTTCTCTGTAAGATTGATCAGGCATGCGCTTTTGCAGGCGTTGTGACATATCATCCAACCAAGCTTTACCTTCTTCTTGGCTGGCAAATATCAACTTGGGCGAGCCTAAATCGCTAATCGATTTTTGCATCAGCGCTTTAACCGAATTTGAAAGCGGTTCTTCGCGCTGATTACCAGCAAAGCAGATTGACGCTGTGCTTAAAAAAGCAGTGCCTAACAAATAAGCCAGAAATAGTTTTTTTAGCATTCTGTTTAACTATTTAATAAAGCACTCAAATGACTCACAACGCTCTCCAAAGCAATGTTCTGCGCTTCCGCATGACTACGCGATTTATACTCCACTTTACCTTCTGCCAAACCACGGTCACCAATCACAATGCGGTGCGGAATGCCCATTAAATCGCTTTCTGCAAACATCACACCTGGACGCTCACCTCTGTCATCAATCAGCACATCAATGCCCGCTTTTACACAATCTGCATAAATTTGATTGGCGGCATTTTTTACTGGCTCGCTTTTATCCATGCCGATTGGGCAGATAACGACGGCAAACGGCGCCATGCTTAATGGGAAAATAATGCCTTTTTCATCGTTACCCTGCTCAATCGCCGCGCCCACAATGCGCGATACGCCTATGCCGTAGCAACCCATTTCCATTACTTGAGATTGACCATTTTCATCCAAGTACGTTGCATTCATGGCTTGTGCATACTTGGTGCGCAATTGAAAAATGTGACCGACTTCGATACCGCGACATAAGCTCAATGTACCTTTACCATCAGGGCTGGCGTCACCATCTACCACGTTGCGAACATCCGCCACCAAGCTTGGCTCTGGCAAATCGCGGCCAAAATTAACGCCGCTTAAGTGATATTTAGGCTTATTGGCGCCACACACAAAATCGCTCATATTAGCCACTGTTTTATCAGCAATCACCGTCACATTGTTACCTACATTGACTGGGCCGATAAAGCCAGGTGGGCAATTCAAGTTGCTACGGATTTCTTCTTCAGTGGCAAATCTAAACTCAGCATTTTCTATCAGTTTACTGAGTGCTTTGCCTGTTTTTACCTCATTTAAGCTATGGTCGCCACGCAATAAAACCAGATAAAACTGTTCAGCCTCTTCTTTTTTAACCATTAAGGCAATCGATTTAACCGTTTGCTGAACAGTAATACCTAATAATTTCGCTACATCTTCACAAGTGGTTTGCTTTGGCGTTTCAACATCAGCCATTGCTTGGCTAGCCGCAGCTCTAACATTTTCTTGTGGCAAGGCTTCGGCTAATTCCACATTGGCGGCGTAATCGGAATTCTCACAATACGCCAGCGCGTCTTCTCCACTATCGGCTAATACATGAAACTCTTGTGAACCATCGCCACCGATGGCGCCAGAATCAGCTTTTACCGCGCGAAACTTTAACCCTAAACGCGTAAACACATTGCTATAGGCTTGGTGCATATCCGCATAGGTTTTGGTCAACGATTCAAAATTAGTATGAAAGGAATAAGCATCTTTCATCATAAATTCGCGGGCGCGCATTACGCCAAAACGTGGGCGGATCTCATCACGGAACTTAGTTTGAATCTGGTAAAAATTAAGCGGCAGTTGTTTGTAGCTGTTGATTTCGCGGCGCGCAATATCGGTAATCACCTCTTCATGCGTTGGGCCAAAACAAAAATCTCTATCATGCCTATCTTTGATTTTTAGCATCTGCGGTCCAAAAACAGCCCAGCGGCCTGTTTCATCCCACAGCTCTTTTGGCTGTACGGCTGGCATTAATAACTCTAACGCGCCCGCTTTATTCATTTCATCGCGCACAATGTTTTCTACTTTGCGCAATACACGTAAGCCTAATGGCATCCAGCTATATAAGCCGCTACCCAGCTTTTTAATTAAGCCTGCGCGCACCATTAATTTGTGCGAAATCAGCTCTGCATCGGCTGGGGCTTCTTTTTGGGTGGCGATAAAAAATTGGGATGCACGCATGGAAATACTAACGAATAAAAATTGAAACCGAATTTTAACGTTAAAAACACTTTAAGTCAGTAAGCACTTAGTTTGCAGCTTATTTAATTTTTCGGCCTAGGATGGTCGATTGGCGTATCAGCAGGTCGATAGCCTGCTTTCCATTCGCTTAAGGGCACAATCACAGGCGGCACCCCGTTATCATAAAACCAGCTATCTACTGCAAATTGTGCATTAGCGCTGGTATCGCGAATCACGGCGCTGGAATGTGGCCAGCCATTAAGAAAGAAATTACGCGTACGCGTATCTTCAATTTCATGCCACTTAAGCAAACCCGCTTGCCGCATCAAACGCATATAAGTCGTGGTATTAATCGATTCATCATTGCAATCTTGCTGGCCAGATAAACGCCCTTCAAAAAAGGTACCCGCTAAATCATTTGAGGTGCCGATTTTTTCACCCACAATGATTTCTAGCTGGGCAATGCCTTTGCCAATTAACTGACGCTCTTGTTCTGGATTTACTGGGGTGTTATCAAAAATGGCGGTTACTTTTTGCCATTCCTTTGTTGTTAATGCCAAAGACCTTACTTCGGCACAACCGCCGCCAAAACATACCTCAAAAGCAGCTAAGCTGGGCGTTTGGCGAAAAATACGCGACATATCGGACAAATCGGCTCTGGCATTTAACGTAAAAAAAATCGTTAAAAAACCGATGCAAAACTTATAGGATAATCGGCTTATTCGGTAGCTCATTACTTTTATCGGAGCCGGCAGGGTAATGCTTTTGTAGCAAATGACTGATTTCATCTAAGCCCTGCAACACGCCTGCCTCAAAATTTCCGCGCCTAAATTCAAGCTCCATGGCATGGCAAATTGTATCCCAGCCATCGTTGCCCACATGCTGATGAATGCCACGGTCGGCCACAATTTCAACATCTCTGTCGGCTAATAATAGATAAATCAGTACGCCGTTGTTTTGCGCCGTATCCCAAATATTAAAGCGCCCAAATAATTCTAAAGCGCGTCTTTTGGGTGTTTTTTTGCAGAGTATTTCCATTGGATGCAAGCAAGCTTCCACTACAAATCGAATCTCACCAGCATGCAATTGTTCGCTTAGTTGAATGGCTTTTTCAATGCGATTTAAGGCGCTATGCGAAAAATGTTGCTGCACTTGCCAAGTCACAGGCAAAGCGGAGCTGAATAAGTGTCTTAAAAAGCGAATAGCGGGATGTCGACGTTTCATAATGTATTTGTTTTTCAGCTTTTTTTTACCAGTCGCCAGAAGCTCCACCGCCGCCAAAACCACCGCCGCCACCGCCCCAGCTACTCGATCCGCCACCGCCCCAGCCGCCGCCCATGGGAACGCCGCCACCATAACCGCCCATGCCACGGCTACCCATCATCATGGTAAAAAAGAAGGCCACAATGGCAAAAATTACAGCGGCACCTAGCGCCAAGCCCAACAACCAAACGGCGGCACCCACCAAGCTGCCATTTACCGCACTGCCTGCAAAATTGCCTAAGATGCTACGCAATACCAAGCCTGAAATTAACCCGCCAAACAATAATATGGGCAATAAGTTTTCGATAGCGTTACCACTAGCAGCACTGGCTTTGGGTTCAGGCAATGCCTCACCGTTAATCAATCCAATCAGCTTATCAACACCCGCATCTAAGCCGCCATAAAAATTACCTTGCTTAAATTGGGGTGAAATAATTTCATTAATCACGCGCTTAGCAGTTAAATCGGGAATGGCGCCCTCTAAACCGTAACCCACCTCTATACGAATTTTTCGGTCATCTTTGGCGACTAAAACCAAAATGCCATCGTCAATCTTTTCACGCCCGATTTTCCATTTTTCTACCACACGGATGGAATACTGCGCGATGTCTTCTGGCTGCGTAGTGGGCAATATCAGCACTGCTATCTGGCTGCCCTTTTGTTGCTCAAAGGCGGCTAATTTAGCATCTAGTTGTGTTTGCTGATCAGCTGATAAGGTTTGGGTTAAGTCGGTGATGCGTGACTTAAGTTCTGGTATGGCAACAAGCTCTGCATGCGCTAGGTTGGATGCCAACAAAAGCATCACAAATAGCGCATACAAGCTCGCTTTTAATTTATAAAACACGTTTAAGAAAATATCTTAAATTATTCTTTATTCCCAAAATCTACTTTAGGTGTCACAGAAATCGCTTTTTCATTTTCCACTGTAAAGCTTGGCTTGGTTTTATAGCCAAACATCATGGCGGTTAAGTTATTAGGAAAGCTACGCACCGCCACGTTGTATTCCTTAATGGTGATAATGTAGCGATTACGCGCAACCGTTACGCGGTTTTCTGTGCCTTCTAATTGCGCTTGCAAATCTCTAAACCCTTGGTCTGCTTTTAGATTAGGATAATTCTCAGCCACCGCCATTAAGCGCGATAGCGCGCCTGTTAACTGGCCTTGCGCTGCCTGAAATTTAGCAAACGCTTCAGGGTCATTCAACAACTCAGGCGTCACTTGCATGCTACCCACTTTTGAACGCGCATTAGCCACATCGGTCAGCACTTCTTGCTCATGCGCGGCATAACCTTTTACTGTTGCAACCAAATTAGGCACCAAGTCTGCACGGCGCTGATATTGGTTTAGCACTTCCGCCCAACTGGCTTTTGCCTCTTCATCTAAGCTTTGAAAAGCATTGTAGCCGCAGCTTGATAAGCTAAAAGCCAATGCCAGTAATACAAATTTCTGCCAAAAAGTACGCATTTAAAACTCCTTAAAAATCATCATCTCTTTTAAAATTGGGCTAAATACACTTATTTTCAAGTATCTCAATTAACGACTGATTACATCTAATGCACTGCACAAATCATCCCACGTTTTCGCTTTATTAGGTAAATGCTGCAATATCTCATTTGGATGATAGGTCACAATTACTTGCTGTCCCTTCATTAAATGCACTTTACCGCGCAAGCCCTCAATTGATTCAATTGTATCTAGTAGCTGCTGCGCTATCACTTCACCCATCGCAACAATAACACCGGCATTTAAGCTGGCAATATCTTGTGCTAATTGCTGCGAGTGGCTAGTTTGCGTTTTGTTGATATGAAGCGCACGTAAAATATTGTTAAACAAATCGGCCGCTTGGCTAGTCAGCTCTGCGGGCAATACGAATAGCCACTTTTTATCGTCTGATGTAATGAATACAGCTGGACTTGTTATTACCTGCTGCGTTTCAATCACGGCTGTTTCAATAACAACCTCTTCAAGAGTTGCAGCTAATGCTGGCTGTGTCATTTCAGCGATTGGAGGCGTAAGAATTGGTGCGCGCAATGTCCAAACTGGCAGCAGCTCTAATTCGCGTAAAACGTCTTCACGTGTCATTTTATAAGCGTCTTCACGTGTCATGCTCATAGCGCAAGCCCCATTAAAACAGCATCTTCGCGGCCATTATGGGCTGGATAATAACCACGTCTTACCGCCATTTCGCAAAAGCCCATATTTTCGTATAAAGCGATGGCAGAAATATTACTGGGACGAACTTCTAAAAACATATTGGCCGCTTTGTGATTTTTAGCGATTTGTAGCATATGTTCCAATAGATAGCGCCCTAAACCTTGTTTTTGCTGATCTTTTGCAACACTTAAATTAAGCAGGTGCGCTTCATCTAACACCATCATCAATAGCGCATATCCAATAATTGTTTGATTGGCCTCTAACACCCAAGCGCTGTAGCCCGAATTGATTGAATCGCTAAAATTGCCGCGCGTCCACGGATGCGTATAAATCGTTGGCTCAATCTCCATCACGGCATCCAAATCAGCCATTTGCATAGGCCGAAGTTGATAGTTAGGTTTCAAGCTTACTGCTTGGTCAAACATGGCACTCATAATCGCAAGCCTTGCTCACGCTCTAAGATAGTCAATGCCACACGATTACGAATATAAATCGGCATCGCCTCTGCCGCTGACTTAGCTTGACCTGATTCAAAAACAGGCTGCGCTAAACGCAAAATAGCTTCGGCTGTTGGCGTGATATCCGCTATAAAATTTGAATGCTGACTTAAATTATTCGCATAGATTTGCGTTAGTACTTCACCATATACTGCCCAACCACTGCCAACACCAAGCCAATCATTACCTTCTACCCAGTCTTTACTAACCAATAGCGGCGCCGCTTGCGGCTTACATACTTTGGTTGCGCTTATTTCAATCCAAATGCCGTTTTGTTTCACTAAGGCGGCATGGTAAATCTCACCCATACGTGCATCTAAACAAACAATCACTTTTTGCTGCCCACTTGCCTCAGCCACTGCGGTTAAAGTATTGATACCCACAACAGGCAAATTGGCACCATAACCCAAACCTTGTGCCACGCCGCTGGCAATACGCACACCAGTAAATGCGCCAGGCCCAGCGCCAAAAGCAATACCATCTAAATCTTGCAGCTTAATATTGGCGCTATCCAGCAAAACTTGAATTTGCGGCAATACCAATTGCGATGCAGCCGAACCAGCGGCTTGATAATGCGTAAAAATCCTATCGTCTTTTGTTAAAGCTAACGATAGAAATTCAGTAGAAGTGTCCAGTGCCAGTAGATTCATGCTGTATGTGTTGATTTAATCAGCCGCTATTTTACCGCGCAATTGCTTCACTTGCCCACGCTGACTTTTACTTTCTAATCGGCGTTGTTTAGAACCATAACTAGGCCGCGTTGCGTAGCGCGTTGGCTTTACCTGATTCGCCGCATTCACAATCTCGTGCAAACGTTTAATTGCATCTTTTTTATTCGCCTCTTGCGTGCGGTATTGCTGCGCTTTTAATATCAACACACCTTCATCGGTAATACGGTTATCTTTGCTTTGAATTAACCTTTCTTTCAACCAATCGCTCAAACTGCTGGCCAAAATATCAAAACGCAGATGAATCGCGCTAGAAACCTTATTCACATTCTGCCCACCCGCCCCTTGCGCGCGGATAGCTGTTAATTCATATTCGGATTCTGCTATCACAATCATACTATCTATAACGCACTGGCAAAAAATGCTTCAACATCCGCCAATTCCTTAGTGCGTTTAAACGGCGGCAAGCTTTGCCAGATGCGTTTGCCATAAGGCTTGGTGATTAAGCGCGGGTCGCAAATCACCAGCACGCCCCTGTCCGTTTCATCGCGTATCAATCTGCCTGCGCCTTGTTTTAAAGTAATCACCGAATACGGCAATTGATATTCCATAAAGGCATTTTTGCCTTCTTGATTCATTTTGTCGATGCGCGCAGAAAGTACTGGGTCATCTGGCGGGGCAAACGGCAATTTATCGATAATCACGACTGAAAGCGCTTCGCCGCGCACATCAACACCTTCCCAAAAGCTTTGGCTGCCAACCAATACCGCGTTGCCATGGGCGCGGAATCTATCCAGCAGCTCGGTACGCGTACTTTCACCTTGCATCAATAAGGGGTATTCCATGCCAGCGCTGGCAAACGCGTCTTTTAAAAGCGCATGCACTTCGCGCATGGCTTTTAGCGAGGTGCACAATACAAAGGCGCGGCCTTGGCTGGCTTTAATCACAGGCAAACTCACTGCGGCAACAGCGGCTGCGTAGGCACTATTATTGGGATCTGGCATATTGGGTGGAGCGTATAACAAGGCTTGATTGCCATAATCGAAGGGGCTTTCCCAAAAGCCTGTTTCGGCGGCGTGCAAGCCCATTTGCGCAATGTAATGACTAAAATCGCTCTTCACTGCTAACGTTGCTGAAGTAAAAATCCAGGCGCGCGGTTGGGCGTTTAATTGTTTGCTGAAACCATCTGCCACGCTAAGCGGTGTGGCGTGCAATTGCACCGATTGCGTAAACACTTCTACCCAGCGCACTAAATTGGCATTTTCGGCTTTAATCCAATTGCCTAATTGCCCAGTCAATGCCTCACCACGCTGCCAGCACTTTTCCAGCATAGGGTCGCGCGCGGCCTGGCTTTCAAGCACTTTGTTTAAATCTTTAAGCATGGCTTGCATATCGCTAAAAGCAGCCTCAAAATTCTTGAGCGCTAGAGCTTTTTGCACTGGCATGCGCGAGCCTTCAAACTGGAACACCAGCCTAAAATCTTTGCAGGCTTTTTCTAATTTTGGGATGCTCTCACCCAGCGCCACACAGTCTTTGGCCAGCGTTAAATGCGCAGCGGTGCTATCGCGGCACAATTCAATCAGCTGGCTGGTGGAAATATCTTCACCAAAAAACAAACCGGCTACGTCTGGCAATTGATGCGCTTCATCAAAAATCACGGTATTGGCGCTTGGCAATAGCTCTGCCACGCCTTCATCGCGCAGCATCACATCGGCAAAAAATAAATGATGGTTCACCACTACCACATCCGCCGCCAACGCTTTTTTACGCGCTTCCATCACAAAACATTCTTTATAGAAATTGCAATCTTGGCCTAAACAATTATCGCGCGTGCTAGTGACGTTTAGCCAAATCGTGGCGTTTTCTGGCACATCAACCAATTCAGCTTTGTCTCCCGTTTTGCTGTTTTCCACAAAATTTTTGATTAAATGCACATATTTGGCATCTTCGCGGCTGGCAAAGCGGCCGCTTTGCGTGGCGGCTTCTAGGTGATAGTGGCACACATAATTAGAGCGGCCCTTTAGCATGGCAACCGTCACCGGCACTTTTAGCGCATCGCGCACATTGGGTAAATCGCGGTTATATAGCTGATCTTGCAGCGTTTTGGTGCCAGTAGAAATAATTACCTTGCCGCCTGACAGCAACGCTGGCACAAGGTACGCAAAAGTTTTGCCAGTGCCGGTACCCGCCTCTGCCACCAATTGTTTATTGTCTTTAATGGCGGCTTCAATCGCTAAGGCCATTTCTAGCTGCTGTGGCCGCTCGCTAAAGCCCGTAATGGTCTCTGCTAACTGACCATTAGATGAAAAGAAGTTTTCCAGCACTGACATTAAGTAGATGCCGACATTAAAATGTATTAGTGCGTAGTCCCGTTGGACTAGATGGAGCTATAGAAGGGTAAATCATGATGTCATGTAGCCAAGATAATGTGTTGTGTGTGAAACGTTA
>JAZKDM010000014.1:0-13533 GCA_040387535.1 Pseudomonadota bacterium
GCATAAGAAACGGTTAAATCAGGATGGTGCCATGCGGCTTCGGCTAGGTGGCCTACTGTGTTGACCACCATTAAAGTAGCTTTCCAGCCGCTGGTTTTATATTTACGGCGAATCCAACCGTTTTCTAAAAACCAGTGTGGCAGCTCATTTTGTAATTTAGCTGTGATTTCCGCTTCTGAATAAACTGCTGTTGCCATCGACTTAGTCCTTTCAAAAACCCACTAAGAACTAGTCTATACCAAATGGCAATTACTAGTGAATAGATGAACCCACTTTATCCAACGTTAACTCACTTAAACCTTCTAAAAAGTGGGTGTAATCGGTTTTATGCAGCATCCATTTGCCAAATGTTTTGTTTAGCACAAAGTCGCTAAACGCTTCATCTAACACACCATTTTGTGTCATCACTTTTAAACTTAATTCAGATTTTGTATTGCCAGACACGGTTTGCGAATCGGATTTCACCAAAATCAAATGCTGAGCATTCAATTTTTGCGCTAACCATGCTGCAATACTATCAGAAGTGACATCCCAGCTTTGCGGAATGCTATCATCGGAAAGTACCATATGGCTTGGTAACCAAACAATGCCGCGGTGCTGCCAAGTACGCTCATCAATTTCTAGCTGTGTTCTGGCGGTTGCCAGCAAGGGGTTCATATTAGCCAGCAGTAATCCATATTGGTCCATGGCTAAAAC
The DNA here is from genome assembly GCA_040387535.1 of Pseudomonadota bacterium. Classification (GTDB taxonomy): domain Bacteria; phylum Pseudomonadota; class Gammaproteobacteria; order Burkholderiales; family Methylophilaceae; genus Methylotenera_A. The sequence continues at coordinate 697 of JAZKDM010000014.1, forward strand.
AGCTAAGCGATGCGCACAGGCATCACTAATTTTTGATAGTTTTTGCGCATCGCGTACAGCGTCTGCAAATACACCACCGCCTGGCACAATAATAATATTGCCGTCGCTAAATTTGGCAAATATAGCCAACCAGCGCTCTAATTCAGGAGAACCTAAAAGACTACCGCCAATTTTTACAACCCAAATGGGCCTGTCTCTTACATTTTCAAATTGTTCCATTTTTATTCCTAACCGTTATTAGTAATACGTTTATTATAAGTAGGCTTGATTTTATAACAATTTAAACTGTTTTTTCTTGTATGTCCAATATATTATATTGTGCATTAAAATTTATCTAATAAATTAAAAAATATTCCAGCAAAGCCTTAAGGTTTGATGCTTTATCCAGCGTTTCTTTGTACTCTTTATCGCCCACTGAATCAGCTACGATACCGCCACCCGCATAAAAACTCAGCTCGTTTTCACAAATAACCGCGGTACGAATGGCAATATTGGTATCCATTTTTCCATCAAAACCTATATAGCCAATTGCCCCACAATACAGCCCACGTTTATGCGGCTCTAATTCCTCAATAATCTGCATGGCGCGCAATTTAGGCGCACCTGTAATTGAGCCACCAGGAAAACAGCCTTTTAGTAAATCAACCGCTGTGGCTGTTTTGTTAAGCTTGCCCGTTACAATGCTCACTAAATGATGCACATTGGCAAAACTTTGCAGCTGAAATAGTTGATTAGCTTTAACGCTACCTACCACGCAATTTTTACCAATGTCATTACGCAACAAATCCACTATCATCACATTCTCTGCCCTATCTTTAAGGCTGGTCAATAGCTCGTTTGAGTAAGCTAAATCTTGCACAGGGTCGGCTGAGCGCGGCCTTGTACCTTTAATGGGACGCGTTTCAACATGATGTCCATCGGTTTGTAAAAAGCGTTCTGGTGAGTTGGATAAAATCTGTATATTTTGTGTGTCATTTAGTGGCAGATTCATATACGCCATAAAGGGCGCGGGGCTAATTTCACGCAGTTTTTTGTAGGCTTGCCAGCTATCGCCCTGCACTTTTGCCGCAAAGCGCTGTGCTAAGTTCACTTGATAACAGTCACCAGCGGTGATGTAGTTTTTTACCTTATTAAACGCTTGGTAATACGTTGATTCGCTTAAATTAGATTGAATTTCCGATAACACGGCAAACGGCTTTGAATCAGAAATTGGCAGTATAGGGTTACTAAATCTTGCACATAAGGCTGACCAGTTAGCTTTAGTTGATTCGGTTAAGCCATGAGAAACAAGCATGCTGCACTTTTCGCGATGATCGACCACCACGGCCCAATCATAAAAGCCCAGCATCATTTCTGGAACATCAACAGCGGCGGCAATGTCTGGCAGCTTTTCTATTCGGCGGCCTAAATCATAAGCAAAATAGCCTAAAGCACCGCCTGCAAACGGGTGTTTCGATTTAGCGGCTGGGTATTGCTGCAGAAGTTGATTAATAATATCAAATGGATCAGCATCGGTTACCGTTTCAACACCTTGTTGAGTAACGCATGTTTTTTGACCAGTGGTTACCACCGTAATAAAAGGCTCTGACACCAAAATATCGTAACGGCCATATTGGCTGCCTGCTTTGCCAGTTAGGTCATTAATCAGCTGCCCGCTATCAAGCATCATTGCCCAGCGGTCATTTTTAATGAGCTCAAACAGCAAAGCACTATCGTGATGATAGCTTAATGGGTGCTGCAGAATAGTCATTGCGGGCTGGCCTTTATGCTCAAGTGCGCTACAGCATAGGCTGGAAAACAAACCTCAAATGCTTGCGAGTTCTCAAATTTAGTGTGCATATTGCTCGCCAGTATGGCATTAACCGATAGATATGGCGCTTTTAATTCATCTGCCAATGCTTTTACCAAAAAACTGCCAGCGCCCGCGCCAATTAAAGCCACATTTGGTTTCATATGCTTTAAAACAGCGGCTTTTAGTTGCATCAATTGTGCTAATCGGCAAGAAAATGCCAGTTGCACCCAGACATCCATAGCCTTGTCTTCAAGGTCATAACCCACCATACGCGCTAATCGACGTGCCGATTCTTGCAAGCTTTTACCCTTGCCATCCGCCGTTTCAGCCATATCAGCCGCCACATCCAATTCACCAGTCAAGCGATACACATCGGCCATAGTGGCAAAATATTCTGCCATCACATTGGTTTCAACTCCCTCTAAAGGCAGCTTTTGCGCCAACGCCATCACAGGCGTGCGAACGACGCCTGTATAAACCAAAGTATCTTGCTGAAGACGGCTGGCATCTGACAAAGCCGCTGATGACACTTTGCCAGATTCAATCTTAATAATATCGCTGGTGGTGCTGCCAATATCCACTAATAGCGCATCAGTGCAATAGAGTGCAATTAAGCTGGCGCTGGCATGCCAATTGGTTGAGGCTATATATTCAGTACTTTCTGCAACTTGCTCAATGTAAATAAAACCTTTATTGGCCGAATAAAACTGGCATTGATGGCCTAGTAAACGTTTAACGAATTGCGCAATTTCAATCACGCCCTCATGCCGATTTGGGAATAAATCCACCAACTCGCCTGTCATCGTAATGGCATGCTTGGCATGGTGCGGATTCATCTTAAATGTTTTCAAAACTGTATCAATCGCAGCTGCCAAATTATCCAAGCCGCGCCACAAGGGGCATGCCACTTGCAGAGTACCAAGCAATTCGCCATCTACATCCAGCAAAGCCGCTTTTAGGTGTGCGCCACCAATATCCCAACCAAGTGTTTGTAATTTAGACATGAATATTCACAATATGGCGTTGCAGAGTTGGCCACTTAAAATCGGCTTGAGTTAAGGTATTGATAATCAGCGCGGCTAGGTTTTGTCCTGTAGCTTGCGCCAAACCGACATAACTAGTGGTTAAACGCGGGTTAATCTCTACCACCACAACTTCATCATCAGGCTTAACAATCACATCAATACCAACATACCCATTTAAACCCATATCTGATTCGGCAATTTTTTGCGCTAATGATTCAAACGCACCCCAATAATGTTGCATGCCATTAACTTGGCTGCCAGCATACTTAAAAGCATTATTTTCAATACTAATCAGTTGCTTATTACAACTTAGCACTTGCGCATGCCCTTGATGCATCACACAAGAAATACTAGCGGCAATCCCCTGTTGATATGGCTGAATCACATGAGTACTCGCTTTATGATTGCTTATAAGCCAATCTGTTAATGCCTGCGCCTGCTCAAAATACAGCGTGTCTGAACAACCTGCGCCATCGTTGGGTTTAGCCACCCACTCAGCATCAACATTAGGCCAGTTTTCGGATGTATAAGTGGCAATAGTAGAAATTCCAGCGTTTGTTAACGCTTGATAGGTTGCCAATTTGTGACTGAACATTTCAATACTCTCCAGCGTGCAACCCAATACCAGCTTACCTTGCAGCACCGCTAATTCAGTCAACTTTTTTAGCAAACCATCGGTTTCTGGTGCAATTAGCCATACGGCATCTACTTGGCTGATTTGCTGCGCCCAAATTAGCCATGCATCATGATCAGCATCAATTTCAATACAATCATGACAATGCTGCGGCTTGGATAAACGCGCATCAACAGTGGTGCTGATGTGGTATGGCAATTGAGCCAAATCGCGCAACAAGGCGTCGCGCATCAATTCACCCTCTTGCACTAAACTTGCAGGCAAATCAGCGTGATTCAAATATGCGTGATTTAAGCCACCTGCTGTGATAAATTCACATACAAATATTTTTTTGATTGTTATGTCAGGCAATTCGTGCAAATTATTCCCGTAATCGATTTGATGCAAGGCCAAGTGGTGCATGCCAAACGCGGCATTCGCAGCCAATATCAAGCCATTCAATCCAGCTTATGTGTTGGCAGCGCGGCTTTTGACGTAATTGAGGCACTATTGAAATTATACCCATTTCAAACCCTGTATATCGCAGATTTAGATGCCATTTTAGGCACTGGTGACCATGCAGATTTAATCACACAAATCAGCCAAAGTTACCCAAAACTGACTATCTGGCTGGATTGCGGCATACGCCAAGTTAACGCACGTGCTTTGTATCACTGCAATAATAGTCAGCTCAATATTCGCCCTGTGGTTGGTTCTGAAAATATCGCTAATTTGCAAGATTATCGCGCCATTAGTTATGCTTGCGAAAGCCAGCATGTATTATCGTTGGATTATTCTGCTACCAGCGCAATGGGAATTGCTGAGCTACATAATAGCGCACGCTTTTGGCCAGACCATACTATTTGCATGACCTTAAATGCCGTAGGCAATACGCAAGGCGTTGATACCGCTAAATTAAATGATTTAATTCAGCTGAATCGTGCCAGAAAAAATCCTTCGAAACTCTATGCAGCTGGCGGTGTGCGCAATTTAGCTGATGTTCAAGCATTAGAAAAAATGGGAATTTCTGGCGTGTTAGTCGCCACAGCATTACATTCCGGCGCATTAAGCCAAACCGATATTGAACGTGTTTTTGCAATAAAAAACCCGAGCTAGCTCGGGTTTTTACTAAAACTTACTTAGAATAATTACTCTAAGTTTGCGTGAATAGCGCGCATACCTTCTTCAGTTAAGCCTTTTGCTTCAATTAAATCAGCAATAGCCGCTTCTAAGAAAATTAATGTTGATAATTCAAACTGTGAACCCATTGGCATTGCTTTGGTTAATGGGAAGCTATCATCTTGACCAATTTGAATTACTAAATCAGCCACATCTGCCATGGCAGAAGATTTCTTCATTGAAATAACCACTAATTTTGCACCAACTGATTTGGCTTTTTTAACGAATGGCAATAGAGTTTCTGTACCACCAGAGCCTGAAACCAACACCAATAAATCACCTGCTTTAATCGCTGGCGTAACCACTTCACCAATCATGCTGACGTTGTAGCCAGAGTGCACCAAGCGCATTGCAAAAAAGCGCGACACTAACAATGAACGGCCTGCGCCACCAATAAATGTGCGGCCTGCTTGGTCAACAAGTTTAAGTAACTCAGCAGCTTTACTATTGTCTGTTACAGCCAAGATACCCGTTAATTTATCTAAAATTACTTTTTGATGATCCATTTTAATATCCTTATTTCTCGTTTATAAGTCACTTGTTTTAAATCACTTATGTATCATAAAAAATCCCGACGCATTGCTGGGTCGGGATTTTATTGTCTTACACTAATCTGAGCTCAATAATTGCTTATTGAGAATAGAATTAAGCGTGAGCGATTGCAGTGATTTCAGCAGCAGAAGCAGCAGGATCAGCAGCACCGTAGATAGCAGCACCAGCAACAATGATTGTCGCGCCAGCGTCACGCACTTGTGCAGTTGTTGCAGCTTTAACGCCACCAGCAACTGAGATTTCAACGCCTAAGTTTAATGCAGCAACTAAAGCTAAGTCAGTGAATGGTGTTTGACCAGCAGCTTGTTGATCTAAACCAGTGTGAACGCCAATGATGTGCGCGCCAGCAGCAGCAACTTCTTTAGTTTTAGCAGCTTTGTCAGCAACGTTGATCAAGTCAACTTGTGCTTTTTTGCCGTATTTGTTAGCAACATCGATTACACCTTTGATAGTACCGATATCAGCACAACCTAAAACTGTACAGATATCTGCACCAGCTTTGTAGAATGGCTCAGCTTCGTAGAAGCCAGCGTCCATTGTTTTTAAGTCAACTAAGATTTTGTTGTTTGGGAATTTAGCACGTAAAGTCTCTAACAATTTAACACCGTTGTGCTTAATGCATGGTGTACCGATTTCTAAAATGTCTACGTGTGGTGCAACTAAAGCTGCTAATGCAACTGTTGCGTCAAAATCTAATGAATCTAATGCCATTTGGGTTAAAGCCATGGTGTACTCTCCGATTAAAAATTATTATTAGTAACTAAAATTACTTAAAGTGATTGATTAACAAAAACCAATAATGCTAAGAAATTGTTACAAAAATTTACTACTTTTTTACAACTAAATTGTATTGCGACTAAAAATTACGCATCTATTAAGATGCCCGCAAGGCAATTACAGCCTAGCGTTTAGTGCATTTTAAGCTGGACGCATTATATTATGCGTCCTGCCTATTGTTGTCAATCTTAAACCACATTTATTACAACTAAGTTACAGTTGCAAGACATATCCTATAAGACTTAACTCATTAAAATAGCGACTTGCAACTGACAAAAACTTATAGCTTAGCGGCTAATGCTACTTCTAATTTATTTTGATCTGCAACAAAACCACGAATGCCTTCTGATAACTTCTCAATTGCCATTGCATCTTGATTTAATTCAAAACGGAACTCTGCTTCAGTCATTTTTGCAGGTGGTGTTTTATTTGCGCCTGTATCTTTTAGTACTTGTACTAAAGTGCCTTCTGTTGCGGCCAAATCTTGCAATAAGTTTGGTGAAACAGTTAAGCGATCACAACCAGCTAAAGCAATCAATTCGCCAGTGTTACGGAATGAAGCGCCCATTACCACTGTTTTGTAGCCATGCTCTTTGTAATACTGGTAAATCGCACGCACTGAAACCACACCTGGGTCTGTTTCTTGTGTGTACTCTGTACCTGGGTTTTTCGCTTTGTACCAATCTAAGATACGGCCAACAAATGGTGAAATCAAGAATACGCCAGCTTCAGCACAGGCACGTGCTTGGCCGAAACCAAACAACAATGTTAGGTTACATTGAATGCCTTCTTTTTCAAGAATCTCACCTGCTTTAATGCCTTCCCATGTTGATGCTAATTTAATCAACACGCGGTCTTTGCTGATACCAGACTCTTCGTACAATTTGATTAATTTACGGCCTTTAGCCACCATTGCATCTAAATCAAATGACAAACGTGCATCTACTTCGGTTGAAATACGGCCTGGCACTTCTTTAGTAATTTCCGCACCGATTAACACCGCTAATTTATCAGCAGCGCTATCAATTTGTTGTGCCTTAGTACCGCCTTGTGCTTTTGCATAAGCAATCGCTGTTTCAATTAGTGGCGCGTATTGTGGCAATTGGCTTGCTTTTAATACTAATGAAGGGTTAGTTGTTGCATCAACTGGCTTAACAGCTTTAATCGCTTCTACATCACCTGTATCGGCTACGATAGTGGTCATGCTTTTTAGTTGGTCTAGTAAATTTGCCATTATTTCCTCCTAGTTTAATTACGTATTGGTTATAAAATAAATTTATACCGCTTAGCTTAATATCGCTTACTTAAAATTCAACTCAATATTATAGCGCAAAACAAATTCATATTGACTGAACAATCTGCTAAATTTTCAGGCAACCAGATTGTTAAACAATATTAAATAGCTTTGTTTTGATTTACCTTCTGACTACAATTTGCTAGTCAAAAGGGCACAAACATGACTTACTCCGATGAAGATATCGCTAATAATACGATGAACTTGTTATCGGCGACGAGTACTTGGATACTGGTCCGCCATCAATGGTTAATGACTAAAATGCGCAGCATTTTAACTGGCGAGCCTTGTCCATCTCTGGTGCACCTATTTCAATTTGATGCCATCGTAGCGGACCATTTAAAGTTGCCAGACAACCTTGGGCACAGCTTCAATAAAGTTAGGCATCGATTAGAAGTTGTTTGGGATCAAACCGTTAAGTCGCACCACCCCTCATCCGGCCTGTCTGTGTTTGACCAGCTAAATCTATTTCAGGTGCAATCACATCAATTCATGCACGAGTCAAAAGAGTTAAACCAGCAGCTTTGGCGTGATTTCACCATGCGTGACCCACTAACAGGCACACTAACGAGACTCACTTTAAAATCGACCTTGTTGCAAGAGATGAACCGCAGCAAGCGGCACCTGCATGACTGTTCTATTGCATTAATTGACCAAAATAAGTTTAAATACATTAATGATGAATGGGGCCATCACACTGGTGATAAAGTACTAATTACAACTGCACAACTCATTCAGAAAAACCTGCGTGCTGAAGATAAGCTGTTTCGCTACGGTGGCGATGAGTGGCTGATTTTAATGCCTAATACAAATCGAAAAAAAGCCAACCTCATTTTAAAAAGAATTCAAAAAATTACTGCGGCGTTTAGTCATCAGGCAAATGATCAAGTGCAATTTAATAGCACATTTAATTTTGGTATTGCCGAGTGCGCCCAATATGACAATGTGCATGATTGGATTGATGCGGCAGACCAAAGCCTATACAAGGCAAAAAAACGACTTTTAGCTATGCCAGAAATTAGTATTTGTGAAAATTTTAGTGCGCCTGGAAATTAAGTACTGGTATGCGCAAATTAAAACTAGTTTGTTGGCCCATATCGCTTTCCACATCCACGCTACCATGGTGCTTCTCGGCAACAGTTCGCACGAAATATAAACCCAACCCAGCTCCCTCAGGGGCGGCGTTGGTGTCTTTTAAACGGCTAAATCGCTTAAATAGTTGCTTTTGCTCTTCAGGAGGTATGCCAGGCCCATTATCAATAACATTTAAAACAGCTTGATTGTTGCTGTAGCGCAGCCTAATTAGGACAATTGAGTGTTTTGGCGCAAACTTAATCGCATTCATTACCAAATTAAGTATTGCTCTTTGCAGCAAGCCAAAATTACCACTTACCCACACCAAGCCTTCTACAATATCTCTTTCCAACTTAATATTTTTCTTTAAAGCACTCTCATAAGCATCATCCACCGCTTGGTGGGTAACTCCAGCCAAATCCAATTCTTTAAAATCAGCGCTATTACTCATTTCTGCACGTGAGGCTTGCAAAAAGTCTTCTGCCAAATTAAGCGCCTGAGATATCGGTGCATACAACTTAGACTTTAGTTGTTTATGCTCATCTAATAGCATCATGGCACTCGCCAGAGGGGCACGCAAATCATGTGAAATAAACGCCAATACTTCTTTACGATCATTTTGTAAAAATCGTAGCTGCTGTCCCGCCGCGCGCACCTGCTCTATGCGGTCGTCAAAACTGTCGTAACGATGTGTGGGATTATCAACGATATCCGATTTACGAATTAAATTTTTTAAATAAGCCAATTCCTGATCTAAATAACGTTGCGCCGCCTCTAATTTACGCCAACTCCAAACAGGGTAGGATATCAAGATAGGCAAAAGTGCCGCCGATGGTGCAATCCAAATGCTTAGCAATTTGGGTAGAATGGCAGCCATTACACCAACAAAAACAAAATACACTAAGGTTAAAATTAGACCAGTCAGCGCTGATAATCTTGGCATCCAAACTAAGGGCAGTAAGGCTAATACAATTAAAATCAATAAACTAATTAGTGTTGGCGCTGTGTCTATCAAATGATTATTGCGCATTGAATCTAGGACATTGGCATGAAACTCAACCCCAGCCATAGGCTGGCTTAAGCCAGAAACAGGCGTTGAAAGTAAATCATTCATACCAGAAGCCGTGGCTCCAATTAACACGATTTTGTTTTTAAAGGCATCTTTTTCAAACTCACCCTTTAGTGCTTGCACGTAAGAAATAGCCGAAAAGTGGCCTGGAGGGCCTTTAAAACTTACTCTTTTTTGTTGCTTGCGCACCAAAGAAAATATGTTTTTTTGCTGTGCGGGTGCATGGAACTGATTTTGAGACGGCAATTGCATGGCCACATTAAGCACTGCTTGCGAAAAATGCTGCCACACTGGAGCGCCAACTCCTTCAAACAAATAAACACTACGCGCAATACCGTCTTCATCCAGCACAGCATGTACTCGCCCTAAATCAGCCGCATTCGCGGCCAAGTTTGGCAATGGAAGGGTTTCTATCAGTTGACCATTTACCCGCGTTGTTTCTAACAGGATAGGTAGCACTACATTTTTTGCCTCTGCAATTGCAGTCGCTAACGAGGCATCGGCATTTTTATTGAATTGCTCTGGCTCCGAAAATATAATATCCAAGCCAATTGCCAAAGTATTTTCTTGTTTCAGTCGATTAATTAAATCGGCATGTACTTGCCTAGACCAAGGCCAACGTCCCAACTGAGACAGACTATTCTCGTCAATCGCCACAATTACAATATCAGCGGGTGCGGGACTTTGGTAGAGCTTTTGACCAATGTCAAAAAGCACATTATCCATTCGCGAAAGCATATGGGTTGTGTGCAAGAAAACAACCAAAAACAGCAAGATAATTGCTGTTGATAAATAGTCGTTAAAGCGAAGACGTTTCACAGGCGCATTTTACAAAATTGAGATGAATAGTGTACTACGATGATGTTGTATCGAATAGCTAACTAGGCTGTAAAGCCTTCAAAGAGGAAGTACGCTTTTAACTTTAACGAGGGAATGCGTCAAACTCAGCAATCGATTCAGGGCCTGCGATACCGTCACTATTAACCAAGCGTATGCGCAAGGTTTGTAATCCGTATTCACGCAATAAAAAGTCAAAACGCCCCTGCAAACCAGCCGCTTGCCATACATTTTTCTGGTTGTTACGCTTGTTATCTAAAATAGCTTCATAGCTAAAGCCATTTGGTGGGTTAATTGTATCCACATAGACGCGATTTTGCGAAATTCGTGTGATCAATTGGTTAATATCGGGTGCTGGCGGCATGGGGCTGTAAGCAAAATTGGTCGCCACTGAATATGGGCCTTGATCGGTACCATTAATGCTCGCAACGCGCCAAAAGTATTGGCCCTTCTCTAATGATTCAGTTACTACCCATTCATTACTAGCCACTTTTTGGCTAACAAGCTGTTGTTTAAATTGCGCATCTTTCGCCAATTCAACGCGGTAGGCACTAGCCTCTTTAAGATGGCTCCAACGCAGTGATGGATGTGAATCACTGATAATTGACGAGGCTTTGGGATATGCTGTTGCAGGGGAAAATGGCTGTGCATTTAGCGTAAATTGATGCCCCGCATCATAGCCTTCAAAACCCAAGGGGTCTTTTGCGCGCACTTTCAAAACATACTGACCATCAGGCAAGTCGTTAAAAGTCAATTGGCTACCGCTAGTCTTATTTTCGGTAGATAAATCTTCAGTTGATGAGACTTGATGTACGCTACCCACCCATCCGACCACTCTTAATTGAGTTGGCATTTCAAACTGAACTGGTAAGGAGTCAAACTGAGTTGGCAGCTTGGAAGTGTCTGGCGCCGCTAACAATGGCACTGGGGCAGTAGGCGCTTGACCATCAGTTGATAAACTGCCAAAACCTTTATTAACTTGTACTTCTTGCCCTGCCGCCAGCAGACCCACTTTACCTTCTAGGGTCTCTTGACGCGTTGTTTTTGATTCAGTTGACAGCCTAAAATCTGTTCCGCGCACTGCAGCCACCGCAGTTGGTGTGAAAATTTGCATAGCATTACCAGGCACATGTTGCGGATTAGCCTTTATAGCGACACCCCCCTGCTGTAAGCGCAGCTTGGTATCAACCATGCCTCCACCGCCATACATGCTTAAAGCATCTAATTTCAAAGTAGAGTTTGGCTGCATTGTCACAACAGACCCGTCCGCAAATTGAATCTGCAATGTACTTTTTGCAGCAGTTTGTAGCTCTAAACCCATACCTAATTGCTGACCAACTGCTACAGAATGCCTAGATTGGTCTGCGGAAAGTTGGTACACATCACCTACCGCCGCGACAACGATGGCCTGCGCTGGCGATTGCTTAACCAAGGACAAAGGAACACGCAATTTGGTGGCAATTGGTATGCGGTATGGGTTTTGAATTTGATTTAATTGTTGCAGGATACGCCAGTCTTGAGGGTTAACTAGGTAGCGTTTTGCAAAATGAATTAATGTATCTTTAGGACGTACGCTATATATCCATTCTGGCGCGTTTTCTGCCGCCAATAAGGGTTGATAGCTTGGCGGTAAAAGTAACGCAAGCAATACCATTTTTCGAATGATAAGGTTGGGACTTGGCACAACCGTCTTCATATTCCTAGTGGTCATTTCAGCTCTACTCCAAACATGTGGCGATAAATGCTTAAATCAATCGCTCTAAGCGATAGCCTTGATGATAAACAGAAATCAAACGCCATCCGTATTGTGGCAACAAATGTAATTTATTACGTAAGTGACTGACGTGCACATCAATCGTACGAGTATCAATATCAGGCGTTGTGCCCCATACCACTTTAGTTAGGTGCGCTCTTGATAGCAGCACATCTACACGGCTGAAAAAGTACAACGCAAGCTCTGTCTCTTTTTCGGTTAGCTTAATTGCATTACCTAAAATTGAAAATTTGCGCTTAGCAAAATCAACCAATAAATGGCCATAATCCTCAAAATCTATTGTCATTTTTTGAGGATTTGCCCTGCGATGCAAGGCTTTGATTCTGGCATTTAAGATATTGATACTAGGTGGTTTGACAATGTAATCATCCGCCCCTGCTTCAATAATTTGTACAATATCTTCTTCTGAGTCGTGTGCTGTTAAAAAAATAACAGGCGGAATATTACCTCTTAGCTTTAGGCTAGAAAGTACTTCTGGCCCGCTCATATCAGGCAGTTCCCAGTCAAAAAGACATAAATCAAAGGTGTCACTAGACACTGCTTTTAAGCAATCACGCCCAGTTAAAAAGTGTTGAACCTCGTGCCCTGGCACGCTTAGGGCGTGGATTATTTCATCAGCAAAGCTTTGGTTATCTTCTAAAAACGCAATTTTCATGTCAAGCCTTCATAAACGGCTTTCAAGCCATCGTTTTGTTTTAATAATTGTTTTAACGCATGAGCAAATAAACTGGCTACCGTCAAATCGGCACTAGTACCAGGATTAACTTGCTTTTGCTTCAATTCATTATCCCATGCTAGCAGCTTGGCTTGATATAGCTTGGGGTTGCCTGAAATGTTAAAAATTGTTAAAT
>JAZKDM010000015.1:0-12866 GCA_040387535.1 Pseudomonadota bacterium
TTTGCGGCAAAAGATTGGCAGAGCTTACTTGTATTATTGATTTCTGCCTGCATATTTATAGCAGCGTTAAAGCTTTAATCAAACACTCAAAAATAATTTTATCAATGTTAGGAAAACAGCATGGAACATACCTTACCCGCATTACCTTACGCAAAAACGGCATTAGCTCCGCATATTTCTGAAGAAACTTTAGATTTTCACTACGGTAAACATCACCAAACATACGTGACCAATTTAAACAATTTAATCAAAGGCACCGAGTTTGAAAATTTAAGCTTAGAAGAAATCATCAAGAAATCTTCTGCTGGCATTTACAACAACTCGGCACAAATTTGGAATCACACATTTTTTTGGAGTAGCATGAAGCCAAATGGCGGTGGTGCACCAACTGGCGCGTTGGCCGATGCTATAAATGCAAAATGGGGCAGTTTTGATGACTTTAAAAAAGCTTTTCAAGCCTCAGCTGTAGGCAATTTTGGTTCTGGCTGGACATGGTTGGTAAAAAAAGCCGATGGTAGTGTGGATATTGTAAATATGGGCGCTGCTGGCACACCATTAACTACGGGCGATAAAGCCTTGTTAACGATTGATGTGTGGGAGCATGCGTATTACATCGATTACCGCAATGCACGTCCTAAGTTTGTCGAAACATTTTTAGCTTCGTTAGCAAACTGGGATTTTGCCTCTGCAAACTTTGCTTAAGCTTTAAATTTAGACTTTATAAAAGGCCGCATTAGCGGCCTTTTTTTATATTCATGCGCTAAATATTCATAATTTCTGCTAATATTGCAACTATGTTGCATAGGTTTTTTATTCATTTTAGTTTGGTCATCCTGTTTGCGTTTACGCAAATGGGTGTCGCTACGCATGAAATAAGCCACTTATCTGATTTATCGCAGCATACTCAGCAAGATTCAAAATCTAAACAAGACAAACAAGCGCCTAATCACCAGTGTGAGCAATGTATTAGCCATGCTGATGTTGAAAATGGATTGGCAACAAGTGCGTTTGTCTTGGCCAACAGCTCATCTGTTTCATTGCCTGTTACAGAAACTTATTTTTCATTTTTCAATCTTCCCAATCGCGCGTATTCTGCGCGCGCACCACCTCAAACCGCTTAATTTTAAAATTCAACAGCCAATAGCCTAACGCGCTTATTGGTGCATTTTGTATTTAGCTTTTTGAGGGTTTCATCATGATTCAGATTCAACAGTCGCTGGCGCGCACTGCGCAAGTGCCAACTATATTCCAAGCGCCGTATTTATTTAAAACTAAGCCAATCGTTTTAGTGCTGGCTGCTTTCTTTACCCCAAGTCTTTATGCAGCAGATGCCCAAATTGATTTGCCCGCGTTAGCTGTTACTGGCAATCCTTTAGGTGTTGGTTCGGATGAGCTAGTGGTGCCAGTAAGCGTATTAAATGGCCGTGAGCTTAGTTTGCGCCGCGAAGGCACGCTGGGTGAAACGCTTAATGGCATTCCAGGTGTGACGGCTACGCAATTCGGGCCCAATGCATCCAGACCTGTGATTCGCGGTTTAGATGGTGAGCGTGTGCGCATTATGCAAAACGGTATTGGCATTTTAGATGCGTCTAGTTTAAGTTTCGATCATGCCGTTGGCGTAGACCCTTTGGTGATTGAGCAAATTGATGTAGTACGCGGCCCAGCTGCGTTGTTGTATGGAGGCAGTGCGGTGGGTGGGGTTGTCAATGCAATCGATCATCGTATTCCTAAAGAGCAATTAGATGGTGCTACGGGCCGCGCCGAAGCGCGTTTTGGTGGCCCAGATAGCACGCGCAATGGCGCGGCAGTTATTGATGTTGGCAATGGTCAATTTGCGATTCATGCGGATGTTTATTCGCGTAAAACCAGTGATTTGGATATTGATGGTTTTGCGGTTTCAAAACGAAAAAATGCAGCAGATGGAACGCCACGCGAAAATCGCGGCAAACTGGTCAATAGTAGCTCAGAAGGCGATGGCGGCGCTTTGGGCGCAGCGCTTACTTTTGATAATGGCTACATAGGCGCATCGTTTTCTACACTGAATAATAATTATGGCGTAGTAGCAGAAGAAGCGGTGCGCATTGATATGAAAAGCGACCGCTGGGATGTCGCCACCGAATTTACCGACTTAGGTAATGTGATTAACCGTATTAAATTTCGCATGGCGCATACCGATTATGAGCATCGCGAATTAGAAGACGGCGAAGTAGGAACCACTTTTCTGAATCGTGGCATTGAGGGCAGTCTTGAAGCAGGACATGCCAAAATTAACTTAGGTAATGGCCTTGCCTTAAACGGCGTCGTTGGTTTTCAGTTTAATAACACCAATTTTGAAGCGTTGGGTGACGAAGCGTTTGTGCCAGGCGTGAACACGCAAAACAAAGCTTTGTATGTTTATGAAGAATTGCCGCTTGGTGATAAAGCGCAACACAAAATCACTTTTGGTGGCCGTTTGGGGCATGCCACGGTGGATTCAAAAACCAATATTAACTTTGGTGCAGGGCAAAATAATAGCTTTAATCCAAATAGCTATGCCTTGGGCGGTTTATATAGCATTAATGAGAATTGGTCGCTAACCAGCAATTTATCGCATAACGAACGTGCACCTAGCTACTTTGAGCTGTACGCAAACGGCGCGCACGTGGCCACTGGTCAATTTGAAGTAGGAAACACCAACTTTAAAGAGGAAAAATCCAACGGTGTTGATGCGCAAGTCCGCTGGAAAGATGCAAAAAATGCATTCAGTTTAGGCGCTTATTACACACGTTTTAGTAATTTTATTGGATTGTTTGAAACGGGTAATTTAATCGGCCCGCCAGGTGAGGAGCTACCAGAAGCGCAATTTCGTGCAGTGCCAGCTGTCTTTAAAGGGCTGGAATTTGAAGGCAAAGTAGGGCTGACTGACCAGCTAACGTTAAACCTGCGTGGTGATTACGTGCATGCCAAAGAAAAGCGCACCAATGAGTATTTGCCGCGTATTGCACCGCTGCGTTTGGGCGCTGGTTTGCAATATCAATTAAACAGCTTTACCGCAAAACTGGACGTGCTTCGCGCTTTTAAACAAGACAACACGGCAAACATTGAGCTGGCAACGGATGGCTATACCAATGTGAGCGTGCTAGTGGCTTACAAGCTACCTACTAAACTCAATTTAGAGTTGTTTGCTAAAGCGAATAATTTGCTCAATGATGAAATTCGTGAGCATGCTTCATTCTTAAAAGATATTTCACCAGCGGGTGAGCGCTCATTGCTGATTGGTTTGCGTGGCGATTTTTAAGTGCAAGCAGCTTGTGTAATAGATTTTGAACCAACCACCAGCAAAATCACTCATTACCTTTTTAGATCTTAGAAGGTAATGAACATGAGTGCGACGAAATTTGTTGTATTAGGTTTTGTGTTTTTTGTAGCCGCGGCAGGCGCTTGGCTTACGCTTTTAGATTACACGGTAGATGCCAACGGTATTCACGGCTGGCATCTTAAAAAGTAACTGAGTTTAGTTTTAAAGTTTGGTGTTTAATAAAACAATATTAAACACCAAACCACAACCACTACCAGCAAAGCAATAAACACCGCAGCACTGCCAATATCTTTGGCGCGTTTGGCTAATTCGTGACGCTCAATCGATACACGGTCAACCACGGCCTCAATGGCAGAATTTAACAATTCTACAATTAACACCAATAATACGCTGGCAACCATTAGTGCAATTTTAATTGCGTTGTCGCCCAAGTAGAACGCAAGTGGCGTCAAAATAATTGCAAATAAAACTTCTTGCCTAAAAGCGTCTTCATGTTTGTAAGCCGCTTTAAATCCCTCTACTGAATATCCAAACGCATTCAATAATCGGCGCAAGCCAGTTTTGCCTTTAAACGGGCTTTCAATGTGGGGCTGTTTTGATTCAGTAGTCATTACGCTTATCAATCATGAAAAATAATCGAATTATTTTAACATGCGTTATCATATTGTTTTGTAGTCTGTAATTTATTCGATAAAGGTTTTAAGATGGCACGCACAGTACATTGCATTAAATTAGGTAAAGATTTAGATGGCATGGATTTTCCGCCGTATCCAGGCGAGCTTGGCAAGCGTATTTATCTGCAAGTATCTAAAGAGGCGTGGGCGGCCTGGTTAAAACAACAAACCATGCTAGTGAATGAAAATCGCTTAAGTTTGGCAGACCCTGCGGCCCGTAAATATTTAAGTGAGCAAACCGAGAAATACTTTTTTGGCGAAGGCGCTGATACGGCGAGTGGCTATGTGCCGCCAAAATAAGTGCTGTAAAAATTATAGGATTGCATTTTTAGCGCACTTATCCAATTAAAGCGGTTTAAGCATCAAAAAAACCACACCAATTTGGTGTGGTTTTTTTATTTATACATTTCTACTAAATTTAAGTGTTAGTCACCCTAGTTAATAAATGCAAACAAATACATTTGTACAAAATATATTTGTACAAATTTAATTATTAAGATAAAATAAATTAAACAGTGAAAAACTAAAGTCGACTTTCGCTGCAAATTTAATCAATCAGGTAAAACAAAAAAACCATGATTCAATTTTTTGTTTTGCAAAATGTAGCCAGAAAATATGACTGAAAAGCCAGCACTATTGAACAATCAAGCTTACACGCAGGCAAGATTAGCTAACGCATCTTTGCAACATTTTCGCGTTATATTTAGCTCAGTAAAAAAGCATTTAAGTGATACAGAGTCTGCTTGTGGCATTAGTAGCTCTCAGTTGTGGGTCTTATACGAGCTCTATAAAGAGCCTGATTTAAAAGTATCTGAATTAGCCAATAATTTGGCGATTCACCAATCGACAGCTAGTAATTTAGTTGAAAAACTAGTGAAAAAGCTGCTAATAGCTAAAAAACGCGAAACAAGCGATCAACGCGTTGTGCGCCTGTCGTTGACAGAGCAGGGCTTGGCTATTATTAAAAACGCGCCACCTTCACCAAGGGGGGTGCTAAGAGAAGCATTAGATCGTCTAGATGTAGATACATTAATAGGGTTAACGCAAAGTTTGGAGCAGTTGACCTTGCAAATAAATAGCAAAGACCTTGGCGCTGGGTTAATTCCATTGGGTGATTTATAGCTTTTATTAATTAAAAGTTGTAATGAGTAATCGGTCATATTTCTTATCACAGGCGCCTTTTAGACCATGCTTTATATTCCAGAGACATTACTCAATCGCTAATTTAGTCATAAGGAGAGACATTGTCGTCAAATGAAATAGCAATGAAACCGCAAAAAGTTATCGGAATATTTGGTGAAATTTTAGCGGACATTTTTCCTGATGAAACCGTGCTAGGTGGTGCACCTTTTAACGTAGCGCGCCACTTACAGGCTTTTGGATTGCACCCAGTGATGATTAGCCGAACGGGTCAAGATGCTTTGCGAACACTGCTTTTACAGGAAATGCAAAGGCTTGAGATGGATGTATCGGGTTTGCAAATTGATGCCATCTATCCGACAGGCCAAGTTAATGTGCATTTAACAGATACAGGCCATCAATTTGAAATACTGCCAGATCAGGCTTATGACCATATTCATGCGGGTATTACCCATATGGTCACGCTAGCACTCAAACCAGACTTGGTTTACTTTGGCACGTTGGCGCAACGCAGTATGCAATCAAGGCTGGCACTAGATCATTTTTTAGAGGCGGGAAAGTGTGCGCGCTTTTTGGACGTTAACCTGCGCGCGCCTTTTTATAATAAACACACCATACGTCGCTCTCTGCAACGCAGCGATATTGTAAAGTTAAATGAGGATGAGCTAGCCATTATTGCCAAGTATTTCAAAATTGAAGCGGAAAGCCCTTATGAAAAAGCCAACAAACTACTGACTGAATTTAATATCAAGAAAATTGTGGTAACAGCAGGTGCAGAGGGCGCTTGGATGACAAATGGCGAAAAGGTAGCTAAAACAAATGCACTACTGAATCAGCCTGTAATCATCGACACAGTCGGCGCAGGCGATGCTTTTTCAGCTGTATGTATTCTAGCGCACGGTCTAAGTTGGGACGATGCGACTACACTTAATCGTGCTAATGAATTCGCCAGCGCCATTTGTGGTGTTCGCGGTGGCGCACCTGCAGACTTAAATTTTTATCAGCCATTTATTCAGCATTGGAATCTATGATTGATTCATCGCAACAATCTGAAAACCCAATTTATGTGCTGATGATTAGCATGCATGGACTCATTCGCGCTAATGATATGGAGCTGGGCGCGGATGCCGACACCGGCGGGCAAACTACCTACGTGGTCGAATTAGCCAGAACACTGGCAAAACATGCGGGTGTGGACAAAGTTGATTTATTAACGCGATTAATAGAAGACGATGCTTTAGCCAAAGACTACGCGAAAAGTGAAGAGCCCATAGGTGAGGGCGCGCGTATTGTCCGCTTACGATGTGGGCCCAAACGTTATTTGCGAAAAGAAGTTTTATGGCCACATTTAGATCAAGTAGTGGACAAAGCCTTGCATTTTTTACGGCAACAAAATCGCATTCCAGATTTAATACACACGCATTATGCCGATGCGGGCTATGTTGGGCAGCAATTATCGCTACTGTTGGGTATTCCACAAATACACACTGGCCACTCTCTTGGCCGCCCTAAGCGCGAGCGCTTATTGGCTAGCGGCAGAAAAGCTTCTGCTATTGAAAAGCAGTTTAACTTTGAACGGCGTATAGCGGTAGAAGAAGACATCATTCAGCATGCCTCATTAATTGTGACCAGCACAAAACAAGAAATTGAGCAGCAATATGGCATGTATAATAACTTTAACCAATCGCGCTTTAGTGTTATTCCGCCAGGAACCGATACATCCCGATTTTTACCACCCTCCCGTGTCAAGCAAAATGCCGCGACTCAACAAAAAATTGACGGATATCTGGCCAATCCAGAAAAACCTTTAATCTTTTCTATTAGCAGGCCGGATATCAGGAAAAATATTCACGGCTTGATAGAGGCGTACGGCAAAAGCCCCCCTTTGCAAGAGGCGGCCAATTTGCTGATTGTGGCAGGCACGCGCGAGGATATTCGTGATTTAGAAGAATCGCAGCAAAAAGTGATGAGTCAATTATTGTTTGATTTAGACCGTTACGATTTGTGGGGTAAAGTCGCCATTCCCAAATTTGTTTCTCAAGATGATGTGCCTGAACTTTACCGCTTAGCGGCAAGGCGTCGTGGGCTATTTGTTAACCCCGCTTTTACTGAGCCTTTTGGATTGACACTGATAGAAGCGGCTGCGAGCGGTTTGCCATTTGTTGCCCCTGACGATGGCGGCCCACGCGATATTTTGGGCAATTGCCGCAATGGATTAATTGTAAACACCTTAGATAGTAACGCTATTGCAGAAGGATTACTGCAAGCGCTAGCAGATAAAAAGCAGTGGAGAAAATGGGCAAATAGCGGCTTAGTCGGTGTTTGGCGGCATTACAGCTGGACAGCACATGTTGAAAAATACATGAAAGAGGTGAGGCGCTTATTGCGACGCGACAAAAAACGCTTACGTCGGCAGCATGCCTTAATTCTAAATGCCGAAAAGTCACGCATACCTTTGGCTAGCATGGCATTGATTAGTGACATTGATAACACATTAGTCGGTGATAAAAAAGCCTTGAAAGAGCTGAATGTTTGGGTTGATAAAAACAAAAAAGATTGTATTTTTGGCGTAGCAACAGGCCGCCCACTTGAAAGTGCAATCGAGATTCTTAAAAGAAATCAAGTAAACCTATCAGATGTGCTGATTACCTCAGTCGGCTCAGAAATCCATTATGGCAAGAAACTGGTGCCAGATACGGGCTGGTCAGCGCATATTCGTTACATGTGGCGAAAAGAGGCGCTTGAAAAAGAACTCAGTCAGTTTCCAGGTTTAACTTTGCAAGCACCTGTTAATCAGCGTGAATTCAAATTAAGTTACATCGCCAAGCCAGGTGTAATGCCGCCTTTGAGTGAAATTCAAAATCATCTTCGCCAATGCAATTTACATGCGCAACTTATTTATTCACATGAAGAATTTTTAGATGTGTTGCCAGTGCGCGCATCCAAAGGCCATGCCATACGCTACTTGGCTTACAAATGGGGCTTGCCTGTGGAAAAATTTATGGTGGCAGGAGATTCGGGCAATGACATTGAAATGTTGATAGGTGATACGCGTGCCATTGTGGTGGGAAATTACAGCCCAGAGCTGGAAAAACTACGTCAGCGAGAACATATTTACTTTGCCACACAACATTATGCGGCAGGTATTTTAGAAGGACTTGCACACTATGGTGTTGAGCAGTCTGTTGCGCAAACCAAGAATTTGGACATAAAAAATCATGTATGAACAAGTCTCCCACTCATTACTCAATGATATTTTGACGGAAATAGAAGTTGAAATTAAAGATGCAAATCTACAGTATTTTTATACCCGATTAGGCGCTAATTTTTATGCAATCTACTCATTGTTTCATCAGCTGTATGGGCGACGTGATGATTTCAAACCCCAGTTGCATCAACTCGTTAAAGTACTAATTAAGTCTTATATCGCGCGCTCACCAAGCTTGCGTAAGCTTGATTTAACAAGAGAGAAAAACCATAACTGGTTTTTAGATCAGCAATGGGTAGGCTATGCGCTTTATTGCAAAGAATTTTCTGGCGACTTAAAAGGATTGCAAAATAAACTGAGTTATTTGCAAGATCTTGGCATTAATGTGTTGCACATTATGCCTATATTGGATTGCCCAAAAGGTAAAAGCGATGGCGGTTATGCCGTACGTGATTTTAGAAAAATCAATGAAGATGTCGGCACTATTGAAGATTTAGACGAGTTGGCAGCCAATTTAAAAAAGCGCGACACCTTGCTAGTGTTGGATGTCGTCGTTAATCATACGTCAGACGAGCATGCGTGGGCCGCTCAAGCGCGTGCAGGTGATAAAAAGTATCAAGATTATTACTATGTGTTTGACGATAGAAGCACGCCTGATTTATATGAAGAAACCATGCCAGAAATCTTCCCCGAAAATGCCCCAGGTAACTTCACTTGGGACGCTTCAATGGGCAAGTGGGTAATGACGGTTTTCAATGAATATCAATGGGATTTGAATTATCAAAATCCTGCTGTATTTATTGAAATGGTGGATATCATTTTGTTCTGGGCGAATCATGGCGCAGATGTGATTCGACTGGATGCCGTTGCTTTTTTGTGGAAAAAAATTGGCAGTACCTGCCAAAACGAGCGTGAAGCGCATTTGATATTGCAGTTGATGAAAGATTGCTGCCAAGTCACAGCACCTGGCGTTTTGTTTATTGCAGAGGCCATTGTAGCGCCTGTAGAAGTGATTAAGTATTTTGGCGAAGATGCGATTAACGCCAAAGAGTGTGAAATTGCCTATAACGCAACTTTAATGGCCTTGTTATGGGAGGCGGTTGCTACCAAAAAAGCTACCTTGCTAAATTACGCTATTCGGTCTATTCCCAATAAATTAGAGCGTGCAACATGGCTAAATTATGTGCGCTGTCATGATGATATTGGCTTAGGCTTTGATGATAACGATATACGCCTTGCAGGATATGATCCTGCGTTACATCGGCAATTTTTGTTAAATCACTACACAGGTCAATTCCCCGATTCTATTGCCAGAGGCATTGCCTTTGGCACTAATAAAAAAAATGGCGATGCGCGAATAGCTGGCTCACTAGCCTCATTAGCGGGTTTGGAAACAGCTATTGAGAAAAATGATGCCGCCGCGATTGACCGCAGCATTGATACCATTTTGCTAATGCATGGATTTATCTTAGCCTTTGGAGGCATTCCACTAATTTATTATGGCGATGCGATTGGTACCCTGAATGATCAATCTTATTTGGATGATGATTACAAAAAAAATGATAATCGCTGGATTCATCGTCCTGCGATGAATTGGCAGCAAACTGAGCTGAGAGCTGAAAAAGGCACGATAGAGCAGCGTATTTTTTCTGGCCTAAAAAAGATGATTGCGACCAGAAAAGAAATTACCGCATTTGCAGATCATAACAATCGGGAATTGATTGTATTAGATAACCCACACCTGTTTTGCTTTGTGCGCTTTGATGGCGCTGGCAGCCATCCACGCGTTTTAGTGATTTGCAATTTTGATCACAGCGAGCAGCAGTTAGATATTAGCGGCCTACGTAAGCTAGGTTTATTAAAGCATAACCTCGTTAAAGATTTATTTGCCGATCAAACATTAGATTTAACAGCATCTAACATCAGCATTAAACCACAGGGTATGTACTGGATAGAGACTTAAGCATTTGAAGTCTTAATTTTGAACCTTTTAATGAAAGGAACACATGGATTATTTTTTAGCAAGTATCGGACTTAGTGACCCAGAGCAGTTGTTGCTGATATTGAAGACAATGCTGCGCATTGTGTTGATTCTATTTATTGGCTTAGTTTTAAAGAAAATCAGCACAAAATTTATTGTTTACATGAAAACGTATCTGAAACAGCAAGCCTTTGAAAATTCAGAAGAAGTAAAACGCATTGATACACTTGGGCGAGTAGTGCGATATGTGGCGACTGTAGTCATTGTTCTTATTTGTGGTGTAGAGGTTTTGCATGAGTTGGGCATATCCATTGCGCCGATTCTAGCGGCAGCAGGTATTGTGGGTGTGGCAGTTGGTTTTGGCGCGCAGCATTTAATTAAAGATTACTTTACTGGCTTTTTTATATTACTAGAAAACCAAATTCGCCAAGGTGATGTGGTGGAAGCGGGTGATAAAAGTGGTCTAGTGGAAGAGGTGACTTTGCGCTACATTAAAATGCGCGATTACAGTGGTAACGTGCATTATGTGCCAAACGGAACCATTGGCGCCGTAACCAATATGAGTCGTGGGTTTGCGCAAGCCGTAATTGATGTTAGCGTTGCTTATAAAGAGGATGTCGCTAGTGTGATGCAGGTAATGACGGAAGTCGGGTCTCAGCTTAGAAATCAAGAAGACTTTAAGCATAAAATTTTAGATGACATGGAAATGGCTGGCGTTGAAAATCTAGCCGATTCATCTGTTGTCATACGCTGCCGATTTAAAGTATTGCCACTAGAACAGTGGGGAGTGCGGCGCGAATACTTGAAAAACATTAAGAAGGCATTTGATATTAAGGGAATCGAAATTCCATTCCCACAAATGTCGATACATCCAAGACAAATATAGACGCATGTTAAAAAAGCTTGGTTTTAAGATTAATCTTAAAACCAAGCTTTTTTATGAGGAATACAGCGAAGGACGCTTAGAGATTGAAGCCTCTGGGCTTGTAGCTTAAGGGCTTGAAGATTATGGTTCTAGGGTTTCGCGTTCCATTTCTTGCAAGCTGCTATGACGCACGTCTTTGCCTTTTACCATATACACCACATATTCTGCGATATTTTTGGCATGGTCGCCAATACGCTCAACCGCTTTTGCCACAAATAACACTTCAAGCGACATCGAAATAGTGCGTGGATCTTCTAGCATGTACATCACCAGTTGACGCATCGCTGCGCGAAATTGCTCATCCACTAACTCATCTTGCCTAGCCACTTCTACGGTTTGACTCACATCTAAGCGAGCGAACGCATCTAATGAAGTACGCAGCATTTCGCGCACAATTTTAACCATGGCTTTAATTTCAGTAAAGCGCGGTTTGTACATGCGGTCTTCATCAAAAATACGCTGTGCGGTACGGGCAATTTTAGTAGCTTCGTCACCAATACGCTCTAAGTCGGTAATGGTTTTAACCATCATCATCACCATGCGCAAATCACCCGCTGCAGGCTGGCGACGCGCAATAATATGGCTACAATCTTCATCAATTTGAACTTCAAGAGAGTTAACGCGTGCGTCCGCTTCCATCACTTCTTTAGCCAGTTTAATATCAGCTTTAATCAGTGCCTCTAGCGCATTCACAATTTGCTGCTCTACCATGCCGCCCATTTCGAGCACTTTGGCGCGAACGGATTCTAGCTCAGCATCATATTGTTTAGAGGTGTGTTCAAATTGCATTTTCTATCCTTGTTATTTATGGCTCTATTTTAATTAGTCTAATAGTAGCAATGAATTGTTACAGATATATTATTCTATGCGTAACTTTTAAATGCTAGTTTGCTTTGTTAACAATTATTTTTTATACGTTTTAACACCATCAGCCGTTGCCAATAACAACACATTGGCAGGGCGAGCAGCGAACAAACCGTTAGTCACTACGCCCACAATTTGATTCACTTTAGCTTCAAATGCAATCGGGTCACTAATGGTTAAGCCGTGCACATCTAAAATCACATTGCCGTTATCGGTAGTGAAATCACGCAATTTTGGTTGGCCGCCCAGTTTCATTAATTCACGCGCCACATAGCTTTTTGCCATTGGCAATACTTCTACAGGCAGCGGAAACTTACCTAAAACTGGTACATATTTTGTTTCATCACAAATGCAAATAAATTGCTTGGCTACTGCCGCTACGATTTTTTCGCGCGTTAAAGCGCCGCCGCCGCCTTTTAGCATATGCAAATGTTCCGTAATCTCATCTGCACCATCCACATAAATATCTAAGCTATCGACGCTATTTAAATCGAATACCTCAATACCATGGCTGCGTAAGCGTTGAGCGGTGGCCTCAGAGCTGGCAACAGCGCCATCAATTTTGTGTTTTACTTTCGCTAATTCTTCAATAAAAAAGTTGGCTGTTGAGCCTGTGCCCACACCAATAATGCCGCTTTTTACATATTCAACGGCTGCTTTTGCCACTTGTTGTTTTAATTCGTCTTGCGTCAATGCCATTTTGCCTAAATCCTTTATAATGTAATTACCTAACCAATTCAATACTATACACTGCGCCAGCGAACTTAAAAACTGGT
>JAZKDM010000015.1:12966-16675 GCA_040387535.1 Pseudomonadota bacterium
AAATAAATACCTATAAAAAAGCATGACTACTGATTATCAAACCAAAATAGAAAACTCACGCGTATACGACGTGGCAAACAAAACGCCTTTGGAGTTTCAGCCCAATCTATCCGCACGCATTGGCAACCGCGTGTTGCTTAAGCGTGAAGATATGCAGCCTGTTTTCTCATTTAAATTGCGTGGTGCTTACAACAAAATGGCAAATTTGCCAGAAGATGCGCTTAAACGCGGTGTGATTTGTGCCAGCGCGGGAAATCATGCGCAAGGCGTGGCTTTGGCTGCGCAAAAGTTAGGTTGTCGCGCCGTGATTGTGATGCCGACTACTACGCCGCTAATCAAAATTAATGCTGTTAAAGCGCGTGGTGCCGAAGTTGTGCTGTTTGGCGATAGCTATTCTGATGCTTATGTACACGCCTTGGTGCTTGAGAAATCACAAGGCTTAACCTTTGTGCATCCTTATGATGACCCTGACGTAATTGCAGGCCAAGGTACGATTGCTTTAGAGATTTTGCAAAGCCATCCAGAACCGATTGAAGCCATATTTTGCTGTGTGGGCGGTGGCGGTTTGTTAGCGGGTATCGCCGCCTATGTAAAAGCGGTGCGCCCAGAGATTAAGGTGATTGGTGTAGAAGCCAAAGATGCTGAAGCAATGACTGAGTCGCTCAAGCTGGGTGAGCGCGTGATGCTAGATCAAGTTGGCCTATTTGCCGATGGTGCAGCGGTTAAGCAAGTGGGCGAGCATACATTTAAATTGTGCCAGCAATTTGTAGATGAAATGATTGTGGTGGATAACGACGCGATTTGCGCCGCGATAAAAGACGTATTTGAAGATACGCGCAGCATTTTAGAGCCAGCAGGCGCATTAGCCACAGCGGGTATTAAAGAATATGCCAAGCGCAATAACATCACTGGCAAAACATTGGTAGGCATTGCCTCTGGCGCCAATATGAATTTTGACCGTTTACGCTTTATTGCCGAGCGTGCAGAGATTGGCGAAAAGCGTGAAGCGGTGCTGGCGGTAACGATTCCAGAACAAGCGGGTGCGTTTAAAACGTTTTGCCGCTTGCTGGGCGACCGTAATATCACTGAATTTAATTATCGTTATTCTGACCCAGTTAAAGCGCATATTTTTGTGGGTGTTGCCATTGCTGACCCATCAGAGTCAGTAAAATTGGTGCAAGATTTACAATCGCATGGCTTGCCTGCGCTAGATTTAACCGATAATGAAGTGGCCAAATTGCACTTACGTCATTTGGTGGGCGGACACGCGCCGCAGGCCGAGCATGAAGTAGTGTTTCGCTTTGAATTCCCCGAAAAACCAGGCGCATTGATGAAGTTTTTAGACACAATGGGGCATGATTGGAATATCAGCTTGTTTCATTACCGTAATCACGGTGCCGATTTTGGCCGTGTGCTAGTGGGCATGCAAGTGCCGCCCAATAGCCAGACTGAATTTGAAACATTCTTACAAAACTTGGGCTACCCGTATTGGGATGAAACGCAGAATCCTGCTTACCAATTATTTCTTGGTTAAGAAACTCATTGTTTAAATGATTGCTGGGTTTGGCTCAATTCAGCCACCAATTTGGCTGAATTGAGCCAGATTAGATTTGAACTAAAAATAACTAACTGTTTCTATTGATTTTAGCTGTGTATACTAATGAGTATATTTTTTGCTTGCTAAAACAATAGTATTAAATACAAATACGAATTCTTTGGAGATTTGGAATGAAATTAACCTTTAATAAAACCCGTATCAGTTTAGTTTTAATGGCTTTAATAGCAGGCTTAACCGCTTGTAATAAAGAAACAGCAGAAGAGCCTAAAGCAGACGAAGCTGCAGCGCAACCAGCCGCCGAGCAAGCAGTTGCATCTGCCGGAGTTGCCTATGTAACCAGCCAAGATGCAGGAGTGAGCGTGATTGATTTGGCTACTATGCAAGTGGTTAAGCAGCTAGATATTAAGGCGATTGCGCCGCGTGGTTTAGGCATTACCGATGACGGCAAAAAATTGATTGTCGCCACACGTGAAAACGAAAGTATTTCGGTTGTTGATACGGCTACCGGTGAAGTATTACAGCAAATTAAAGTGGGTAAGAACCCTGAGTTTGTGCGCGTAAGCGGCAATTTTGCTTATATTTCTTCTGAGCCAAGCGCAAAAGGTGGCCCACCACCAAAACCAGGTGCAGAAGAAGAGGATGACGATGATGAAGAAAAAATCCCCGCAACAATTGCAGTGGTTGATTTAGGCAAAGGTGAAAAAGTACGCGAAATTACTGGCGGACCAGAAACAGAAGGCATTGAATTTTCGGCTGATGGAAAACATTTGGTGATTACCAATGAAGCCGACAACACAGTGACTGTGCACGATATTGAATCGGGCAAATTGGTAAAAACCATTCAAACGCATGAATTGGGCGACAGGCCGCGCGGTATTAAAGTGTCACCAGATGGATCAACCTATTTGGCAACGCTAGAATACGGCAACAAATTTATGGTGTTAGATAAAGACTATAACCTTGTGCGCACTGTTGATACGGCAGAAACGCCTTATGGTATTGCCTATGACAAAAAGGGCGAGCGCATTTTTGTTGCAACAAACAAAGCTAAATTGCTGCAAGTATTTGATGCGAAAACCTATGAGAAAGTCAAAGAAATCCCAACAGGTAATCGTTGCTGGCACTTTAGCTTTACGCCGGACGACAAACAAATTTTATTGGCCTGTGGCAAATCAGATGCAGTTTTTGTAATTGATGCAGACAAGCTAGAAGTGACCAAGCAAGTTGAAGTAAAAGGCATGCCATGGGGTTTGGTGACATATCCTAAAGCAATGGGTAGCCTAGATAAGCCTTAATTTAAGTAGTTTGAATCCAATAAAAAAGCCCGCAGTTGCGGGCTTTTTTATTTAAGCTTATTGATGATAAAGGCCCACTCATTTGGTGTTTTATATTTTAAGTAGATCCAAAATATAAAACCATTCTTTTGGATCTACGGGCGTAATGGATAATCGATTGCCGCGCTGCAAAATACGTAAGCTTTCAAGCTCTGGCGTTTCGCGCATTTCTTTTAGGCTAAGCAAGCGTGTTTTGCGCACCAATTTTACGTCAACATTAAACCAGCGTGGTGTTTCGGGCGTGGCTTTTTCGTCAAAATACTTATGGCCTTTTATAAATTGCAAACGGTCTGGATACGCCAAGCTACTGACTTCAGCAATGCCGGCAATGCCGGGTATTTCGCAATTAGAGTGGTAAAACAAGACGCCATCGCCAATCTGCATCTGGTCGCGCATAAAATTACGTGCTTGATAATTACGCACACCATACCAATCCACCGTTTGATTCGGCATCGCTGCCAAATCATCAATCGATACATCCCCAGGTTCTGATTTCATTAGCCAATAACGCATGAATACTCATCTTTCTTAATATAAAACCATTAATCTTGGGTATGATAATTGAAATTCATCGCTTTAGAATTAGATATAGGGAATTAAACATGGCACGTAACGTATTAGGCACCACTCTGCAAACCTGTGGTTTAGACCCTATAACAGGCTTTACCCGCAACGGCTGCTGCGAAACGGGCCCTGAAGATAGCGGCAGTCATACCGTTTGTGCACAAATGACAGACGAATTTTTAGCCTTTTCAATCTCGCGCGGCAACGATTTAACTACACCACGCCCAGAATACGGCTTTGAAGGGCTAGTGGC
>JAZKDM010000016.1:0-2330 GCA_040387535.1 Pseudomonadota bacterium
CCGTCTGATAGCATCCAGCGTAAAAAATGCGCATCAAAATCAATATCGGTGTTGCGATTTTCAAAACGTGAAGCTTTAAATAAGCGTGATGGAAATTCGCTGGCAACCGCAACAGCTGCATTAGCGGAGCCAGATTGCACCGCCGATGCAGCCGCATTCAGCGCGCCAATAGAGGCTGCACAAATGCCTGATACTGACAAGGTTTCTAAAGGTGGCAAGCTTAGCTCGCCTTGAATCAAATTGGCTAAGCCGGGCGCTGCGCAATCGCCGCCAGTGGTGGCGGCTGATAAAAATTGTAACGCTGTTTTTTCAGTTAAGGCAGCCACCACTTTGGCGCCCATCGATGTCACTGAATGCAGTGACTGGCCATTTTCATCGATGGCGTAATGCCTAAGTTGAATGCCATTTTCAGCCAAAATACGCGTTTTAATGCGGCCTGACATACGATTGATAGAGCCAATGTAGGCATCCATTTCTTGATTATTAACCGCCTCGCCAGGCATAAAACTAGCGGTATCGGTGATATAGACATGGCTAAATGGTGTCATGAGTATTCTTTCTTATTATTTGCGTAATGTACCTAAATAAGCATCTAGCGGCCAAAAAAAGAAGCTGTAATTGCCGTGGTAATGTGAATGGTGACTTTGGTGATGCTTTACCAAGTTTAAATAAGAGCGTTGCGGGGCATTTGGGAAAAGGTCGCAGTTTGAATGCGCTAAGGCATTAATAGCGATAGACCAGACGGGTAAAAACAATAAAGAAAACGCTGAGAAATCCCAAATCAGCATGGCGATTGGCATCACGCTCCCCAACATTAAAGCTTCAGTAACGCTCATGCTGTAAGCTGCAAATGGCGTTGCTGCGATAGATTTGTGGTGCGTAATATGGGCTGGTTTAAGGCTGAGCCATTTAAAATTTGTGTGTAATAGACGATGCACGATATAAAAATGTAAGTCGTTCCACAAAATTAAAATCACACACTCCACTGCAATCTGCATGGCGCTGGCTGTTGTCGCAATACTTGCATAACCATTGCGCATTAGCCACCAAGGTACAATCATACCAAGGCCAAATAATGCAATAGAGCGCATGGAATTAATAAGCTCCGTAGCCAGTTGTTTGCCAGTTACTACCCTTTTTTCAATAGGCCGATTTGCTTGCCTTGCCAATAAAAACACCAAACCAGAAAAGGTGCTGTAAATCACCAAGAAAAAAGCCATCGCACACAAAACCAAGGGTATGGGGTTATTGTTAGCCGTAAGTGTGATTAAGGTTTGCATGGGATTAAATGTGGCTAAATACTTATCGCCCACGCCATCTTTTTATCGCCAATAAGCTGATCGCCAGCAAAATAATGCCACCAAAAACATAAGTGGTAGTAATCACGGGCACATCATTTTTTTCTAACACAATATATAAACCTACTAACGTCATCATGCAAAAATTCTCAAAAAAGTTTTGCACCGCCACCGCGTTACCCGCACCCACCGTTTCGTGGCCACGCTCTTGCAATAAAGCATTCAGCGGTACCACATAAAATCCACCTGTTGCGCCTATTAATATGAGTAGGCCAATGGCAATATAAAGCTGCGTGCTATGCGCAAACAGCATAATCAATACGCCAATCAATAGCCCAGCAGGTAGCACGCGATTCACATGTTCTAGGCGAATAAAATTGGCGGCCAATGCAGCGCCAATCGCAATGCCAATGGCAACAGCGCCGCTTAAATTGGCTGGCATGCTTAAATCGTTAATACCCAACGCGACAGGTACCCATGCCACCAATAGCAGGCGCAGGGTAGAGCCGGTGCCCCAAAACACGCTTGAGCCAATCAGCGAAAAGCGCGCGTCTTTATTATATGAAAGTACTTTAAGCGCCTCTAAAAACTCTTTCACCATTTTGGGTGGTGATAACTTGGTATCAGGCCGTGCAACGGGTAAGCGCGGTATAAAGGTGTTGGCGATGGCGGCCAATAAATAACAAGCACAAATGGCAAATAAGGCGATGCTGACAGAAGCATCTGCTAATTTTCCGCCCAAAACCGCACCTAATAAAATAGCCACAATGGTTGAGCCCTCAATCAAGCCATTGGCTTTCACCAATTTTTCGGCGCTCACCAGGTCGCTTAAAATGCCATATTTGGCAGGCGAGTAGGCGGCAGCACCAATACCCACTAAGCCATATGCCAGCAAGGGATTTAAGCCCAATATCATGGCCGATGCGCCTAATAGCTTAAGTAAATTGGCAATTAGCATCACTCGTCCTTTGGGAAATCCATCGGCGAAAGGACCAACAAAGGGTGCCAATAAAATAAACGCCACTACAAAGA
>JAZKDM010000017.1:0-3978 GCA_040387535.1 Pseudomonadota bacterium
CAGAGCGTGAAGGCTTAGATACAACTGAACATGGTGAGCGCGCTTACCATTCATAGTCAATAATCGGCTTAATGGCTAACTTGTTTGACTGTTAGGCTTGATTAATAAAAACGGACGCTTCGGCGTCCGTTTTTATTTGTGCGCTGCCTTTTAATACTTTTACTCTTTTTAAATTCAACTCTAAAATAATGCTTGACACATAAAACTAAATAACTAATTATATAGTTATGAAACAAATACTCACTATTCCTGATGCATGGCAAAATACTGCAGCGCTTTTTATTGCCTTGGGCGACGCGCATCGGCAACGTATTTTGCTAGCGTTTGAAGCCAACGAGCGCCTAAGCACCTTACAAATTATTGCGGCATCATCCTTAAGCCGCACTGCGGTTACCCATCATTTGAAAATATTACACAGCAGCGGCGCATTACAATCGGAAAAAATTGGCAAAGAAGTATTTTTTTGGATTGATAAAGCGTTTATTAGTAATGCTCTACAATTAGTATTAACCTATATAAATACCGAAACTTAAAATAATAAGGGGAATATATGCTGGCAAAATTGTTACGATTAATCTGCAAAATTCTGTTTCGCGTTAAAGTGCGCGGCTTAGAAAATATCCCGCAAAGCAATGGTTTGTTGATTGTTGCTAACCATGAATCTTTTTTAGATGGCTTTTTGCTTGGTTTGTATTTACCTGTAAAAGCCACTTTTGTAGTGCATAGCACGGTACTTAAAAATTGGTGGTTTAGGCAATTTTTACGCTTAACACCTTATTTGGCGGTTGATCCCACCTCACCACTCGCCATGAAAAAAGTCATTAAATTGCTTGAGTCTGGCCAAAACGTGGTGATTTTCCCAGAAGGTCGCATCACGTTAACGGGCGCCTTAATGAAGGTGTACGATGGCCCTGGTTTTGTTGCCGCTAAAACGGGTGCCACCATTTTACCTGTTCATGTAGATGGAGCCGCCGAATCGTATTTTGGTCGATTATCCAATGAACATCCGCGCAAAATTTTTCCTAAAGTCACTTTAACTATTCAACCAGTAACCCGCATTGATATTCCACATAATGCACATGGGCCATTATCAGCAAAACAGCGCCGCCGCATTGCGGGTGAAGGCATGCGTAGCGTAATGCAACATATGCTGTTTCAAACCCAAAAAAGTCGCACTTTGTTTGAAGCTTTTTTAGATGCTGTGGACAAATTTGATGGCAGCTACAAGCTGATTGAGGACATGAATGAAGTAGAGGAAACCTATCAAGCGTTGCTTAAAAAAAGCTTGGCGCTTGGGCGCTTGGCTACCAAAATCAGTGCACCAAATGAAGCCGTAGGCGTGCTAATGCCAAATGTGACTAATACCTTAGCGCTTATTTTAGGCATGAGTGCTTTTAACCGCATACCCGCCATGCTCAATTACACATCGGGCACGGCAGGCATGCAAAACGCTTGTATTGCGGCCAATGTTAAAACGGTGATTAGCTCACGCAAGTTTATAGAAACGGCAAAACTAGAAAACGAAATTGCGCATTTAGAGAATCTGAATATCGTTTATTTAGAGGATTTACGTACCCAATTTAATGTGTTGGATCGCGCATGGCTCATGGGTTATGCCTTGCATTATCCGCGCGTGGCGATGGAAATAAGCGAACCTAGCCAGCCAGCCGTGGTGTTATTTACATCGGGCAGTGAGGGCAAACCAAAAGGTGTGGTGCATTCACACCAAAGTATTTTGGCCAATATCGCGCAAATAATGGCGATTCTAGATTTCAATCCTTCTGACAAATTTATGATGTCGCTGCCAATTTTCCATGCTTTTGGCTTTACTGGCTCGCTATTGCCGCTGTTTAGTGGCATCAAAATTTTAGTTTTTCCATCGCCACTGCAATATAAAGTGATTCCAGAAGTGATTTATGACCGCGGTTGCACGGTGTTATTTTCAACCAGCACCTTTTTAGGCAACTACGCCAAGTTTGCCCACCCTTACGATTTTTACAAGCTACGCTTAGTGATTGCAGGCGCCGAAAAATTGAATGACGAAGTGCGTAAAACCTATACCGAAAAATTTGGTATCCGCATTTTAGAGGGCTACGGCACCACGGAATGCGCGCCTGTACTTTCTGCCAATACGCCTATGGCCAATTTAAATGGCACGGTAGGCCAATTTTTGCCCGGTTTAGAGCACAAATTAGAATCTGTTCCAGGAATTGAAGGTGGCGGCTTACTGCATGTGCGCGGCGAAAATGTGATGATGGGTTATTACCTGTTTGACGCACCTGGCGTATTAAAACCGACTGATAACGGTTGGTACAATACGGGCGATATTGTGGCGGTAGACGCGCAAGGCTTTATTCATATTAAAGGTCGCGTAAAACGCTTTGCAAAAGTGGCAGGTGAAATGGTGTCGCTAGAAGTGGTAGAGAAAATTGCCAATACCGCCGCGCCAGAGCATCAACATGCGGCTAGTTCACAAATAGACGCACAGCGCGGCGAAACCATTATTTTATTCACCACCGACCCTGCTTTAAAGCGTGAAGATTTACAAATGGTAGCTAAAAACTTAAAGCATCCAGAAATCGCCATTGCGCGCAAGATTGTACGAATTGATGAACTGCCATTATTAGGCACAGGCAAAACCGACTATGTGACATTGAAGCAAATGGCAGAAGCCGCTTAATGAATCGCCGCCAGTTTTTGAGTGGGCTTGGCCTGCTAGGCTTATCGGGCATGGGTTACGCTGGATTGAAATTTTGGCCAGAGCAAGGTTTATTAAATCCTTGCTTAGATAAACTGCCAGCTAGCGTTCAAAGCCATCCGCTGATGCAGCAAATATGGTCAGGAATCAAGCCTGAACAAGTGTGGGATAGCCATGTACATTTGGTTGGTACAGGCGATAGCGCAAGCGGCATTTGGTTTAATCCGAATATGGATAGTTATTGGCACCCCATATTAAAAGTGCAAAAAAGCTTTTACATGAATGGCAGTTGCGCGGTAGATGGCGACATTGACAACAGCACAGTGCAACGTATGCTGACACAATTAGAGGATATGCCTGCTGGTTTTAAGTTGATGCTGTTTGCTTTTGACTGGTTTCATGATGAAAATGGCCAGCCTATTAAAGACAAGTCCATTTTCCATATCCCGAATCAATATGCTCAAAAAATCGCCAGTGAACATGCCCATCGCTTTGAGTGGGTATGCAGTATTCACCCTTACCGAGCAGATGCCGTTGCTGCTTTAGAACAAGCAAAAGCGCAAGGCGCACGCGCCATCAAATGGCTACCGCAAGGCATGGGAATAGACCCAGCCTCACCCAAATGCGATGCATTTTATGCGGCATGCGCACAACTGAATATGCCGATTATTTGCCATACTGGCCGCGAAAGTGCCGTACAAGGCGGCAATCAGGATGATGCCAACCCACTGAAATTGCGCCGCGCTTTGGATGCTGGTGTACGTGTTGTCTTAGCGCATTGTGCATCCGATGGCGAAGATATTGATTACGATAATGGCAATAAAAAAGTAAAAAGTTTTGATCTATTTTTACGCATGATGGATACGCCAAAGTATGAAAATTTATTGTTTGGTGAAATATCGGCTATCACTTTATTCAATCACGCCTGGACCATCAAGCCACTGTTGCAACGTACCGATTTGCACCATCGATTAATTAACGGCTCTGATTATCCGCTGCCGGGTATCTTGCCGCTTATCTCATTAAAACAATTGGTGAGCCAGCAATTATTAACGTTAGAAGAGTCGGACTTTTTAGAAAGTGTGCGACTTTACAACCCGCTGTTGTTTGATTTTGCATTAAAACGGTTGTTGCGATTTGAAGGAAAATCTTTTCCTGCCAAATTATTTGAAACCAAAGGTTTTTTTATGGATTTTTTTTAATAGCATAACCATGACTACTCACACCCACAATAGCTCAGAACAATTGTTTTCGCGCGGCATGATTGCCGTTTTAATTGC
>JAZKDM010000018.1:0-4949 GCA_040387535.1 Pseudomonadota bacterium
CCGTTAATCGCCAGCACAGAAATTGCATTTTCTAGGCCATCAAAACTTAATGCACGACACGTCGAAATTGCCACGCCGCCATACACCAAGCGTTTGCCGTAGTTTGAATTTCGCATCATAAAATCATCAAAATGCAAACGTGCATTGTTTTGGTACAGGTGTGTCGCTAGCGTGTGATCACTATCGTTAATCGTCAAGCCAGCGGCGTGATTGATGCGCTCGCCTATCTGATAATCTTGCCAAAAATAGTTGCCGCCAGTAATTGTTTTATCAAAGTTTTTGGCTGTAACATTTGGGGCTGTGCTTAAATTTTCGGGTGCAACAAAGCTTGGTAAATCAGGAATAACAGTAGCAGGAGCCACCGCATCTAAATTATGCTTATGAACCATCACCCAGCGCACCCAGCTTAATACCGGCTCTTTGCGCTGATTAACAGCAGTAGAGCGCACCCAAACCACACCATTTTTACCGCTTGAGTTTTGTTTTAAACCAATCACTTGGCTGGATGTAGAAAGCGTATCGCCCACATAAACAGGCTGAATAAAGCGCACATCGGCATAGCCCAAATTGGCTACCGCGTTGACCGAAATATCGGGTACAGTTTTACCAAAGGCTATATGAAAGGCTAATAAATCATCTACAGGCGTGCTAGGTTTTCCATTATTGGTGTAGCCCAAGCTTTGTGCAAATGGCTCAGAGCAAAATAAAGAGTTGCGACTACCATAAAGCCCAATATATAGCGCACAATCGCCCGCCGTTATTGTGCGAGGCGTGGCGTGCTGAATCACATCGTTTAGAACGAAGTCTTCAAAATATCGGCCATTATTAGTTTTGGTGGATAGCATGCTTATTTACTCTTTTTCTAAATAAATTCTTCTTCTAGGTAAATTACTTCTAGATAAACTCTTCTTCAAGTTCAGCAATCATGTCATGCAGTTTTAATAGCCTTTGGGCTGCTTTTACATGATGATGCTCAACTAGTTTGTCATCTACTACTACTGTTCCGCGGCCAGATTCGTTAGCCTCTTTTAAGGCTTGAATAATGGCGCGTGCGCTTTTAATTTCTGTGGATTTAGGTGTATATGCATCGTTGCTGTAAGCAATTTGTGCGGGGTGCACCAATGATTTGCCATCAAAGCCCATATCGCGCCCTAAACGACAGGCGTATTCAAATGAGTGCATGTTTTTAAAATCGCTTGAAATGCCATCTACCACACAGCGACCATAGGCGCGAGCGGCTAGAATGACCAGCGAAAGCGAAGTGAGTATTGCGCTGCGCTCATGCGTTACGCGTGCGTGCAATTGTGAAATCAAATCAGATGTCGCCATTACCATGCAAGCAATGCGGTCGCTTGCCGCGGCAATTTCTTTGGAATTTAATACCGCAATCGGACTTTCTATCATCACCATAATAGGCATATGGCTGCCACCAGCTTCATCCAGCCATTTCAAAGCGGTATGTACATCGTCTGCCGATTCGATATTAGGGAAAAGAATCGCATCGGCACCAATATTCGCAACCGCTTTAATATCGTCATGGCCCCAAATGGAATCTAAGTTGTTAACGCGAACAACCACTTCACGTGAGCCGTAGCCGCCTTGTTTGACGGCGGCGACAATGTTCTCGCGCGATTGGATTTTACAATCGACCAATATAGGGTCGCCCAAATCCAGAATGACTGAATCGGCTTGCAATGTGCGTGCGCGATCTAAGTAGTGCAGATTGCAACCAGGCACATAAAGCATTGAACGGCGGGGGCGAAAGCCAATTTCCATATAAAGTCCTATATGTAATTTCCATCATGCTTTTTAACAGACGGATAAGAATTAAATCGATTATATAGACGCCTTTGTTTTGCTGTCAACAAATATCTTATGTCTTATATAAGATATAAAACACTAGACTATTTTTTAAGGGTATGTTTTAATCATATCAACTTCATTACTGTGAGCTTATGATGATAGATAAAGCCTACAACTCACCCAGTTATAAACCTTTATACGACCAGATTAAAGTTCTGCTGACACAGAGCTTGATTGGCGGAGAATGGCGCCCAGGCGAAATGATTCCAAGTGAAATCGATCTCGCTTCACGTTATAAGGTGTCTCAAGGCACGGTGCGTAAAGCCATTGATAGCTTGGCTGGGGAAAATATTTTAATTCGCCGTCAAGGCAAGGGCACGTTTGTAGCAACGCATAATGAAGAGGGCATTAAATTACGCTTTTTGCGCTTAACGGCGGCTAGTGGCCAAAAAGAAGTGCTGCAGAATGAATTGTTAAATTGTACTAAAACCAAAGCAGATAACCGCATGGCGAGTATCCTAGAGATTAAGGCGGGTGCGGCCTTGATTGAAGTAAAGCGCCTGCTGACTTTCTCAGGAAGACCGCTGATTTACGACCATATTGTGATTCCAGCAGCGCCATTCAAAGGATTGAACGGTACGCGTGTAGAAGAAAATCAAGGTTCTATGTATAGCATGTATGAAACTGAATACGGTATTCGCATGATACGTGCGGAAGAGCGCTTGACTGCCGTGGCGGCCGATAAAGATGTGGCAGAAGCACTGAATTTACAGCTGGGTGCGCCACTTCTGAGTATTGAGCGTGTTTCATATACCTATGGTGATAAGCCGATGGAATGGCGACTGGGGCTTTGTCTGACTGATGATCATCACTACATGTCCGAACTCGAATAAGTGAGTAGGGCTTTTGAAAATTGATTTTCGCGGCGTTGGACGTCGCTTGCCGTACTGTGAGATTGTTTTGGTCGTACTGTCTTCGCTAGTCCGCCTTGCCAAAATCAATTTTGAAAAGCCCTTGAAGCAGAATCTAAATAGCTGAGTATTGAAAACCAAGGGCTAAAAAACAAGCACTAAAACTTTGTTAGGGTTAAAAATGGATGATTTAAAAAAACGTGCGCTGGATTATCACCAATTTCCAAGACCAGGGAAGTTGAGCGTTGATTCATCCAAGCCTTGCGCCACACAAGATGATTTATCGCTTGCCTACACACCTGGCGTAGCTGAGCCAGTACGTGAAATCCATGCTGACCCTGCAAACGCCTATAAATATACCAATAAAGGTAATTTGATTGCCGTGATTACCGATGGTACGGCGGTTTTGGGCTTAGGCAATATGGGCGCGCTGGCCAGCAAGCCTGTGATGGAGGGCAAAGCCGTATTGTTTAAACGCTTTGCAGGTATTGATGTGTTTGATATCGAAATCAATGCCGCAACGCCTGATGAATTTATTCAAACTGTGGTGAATATTGCGCCAACATTTGGCGGTATTAACTTAGAGGATATTGCCGCGCCGCATTGTTTTTATATTGAAAATGAGCTGAAACGCCGCCTAGATATTCCCGTATTCCATGATGACCAACATGGTACTGCCGTGATTGTGGCAGCTGCTCTATTGAACGCATTAGAGCTGCAAGGCAAAACGTTACCAACCGCCAAAATCGTATTCTTAGGCGCAGGTGCCGCGGGTTGTTCGTGTGCAAAATTACTCAAATTAA
The DNA here is from genome assembly GCA_040387535.1 of Pseudomonadota bacterium. Classification (GTDB taxonomy): domain Bacteria; phylum Pseudomonadota; class Gammaproteobacteria; order Burkholderiales; family Methylophilaceae; genus Methylotenera_A. Next base: position 3,518 of record JAZKDM010000018.1, read on the forward strand.
TGGGTGCAACCAATATCACCATGGTGGATAGAAGTGGTGTTCTGGATACTAATCGTGCCGATTTACACGATAACAATCGTGATTTGGCTGTAGCGCCAACAAACGCTGCAACTTTGGCTGATGTAATGCCGCAAGCCGATGTATTTATTGGTGTTTCCGCCAAAAATGCCTTGGATGCTGAATTGATTAAAGGTATGGCAAAAAATCCAATCATCTTTGCTTTGGCGAACCCTGACCCTGAAATTTTGCCAAGCATCGCGCATGCGGTGCGTGACGATATTTTAATGGCAACAGGTCGCAGTGACTTTCCGAATCAAGTGAATAATGCGCTGTGTTTTCCTTATCTGTTCCGCGGCGCGCTGGATGCAAAAGCCACCAAGATTACCGAAAACATGAAAATCGCCGCGGCAAAAGCATTAAGTGAATTAGCGCGCGAGCCAGTACCGGCGGAGATTTTGAAAGCATACAACTTGACTGAGCTTAAGTTTGGCAAGGAATACATTATCCCCAAACCGTTTGATGCACGTTTGTTAGAGCGGGTTTCAGGTGCAGTAGCAAGAGCGGCAAAAGAATAATTCATGCAAAAAAAGTTAACTAAAAACAGACCTAAGAATCTGAATTTATTTACCATCCGCCTGCCGATTAATGCAGTGGTTTCTATTTTGCATAGAGCATCGGGCGTGGGATTGTTTTTGGCTTTGCCATTGATTTTGTTAGCGTTTAAAGCTTCAGTCGATTCGCCGTTTAGCTATTATTTACTGACATTAAGACTGGATACTTGGTACACAAAGTTGCTGTTAATTGGGCTTTCTTGGGCGTTTTTTCATCACTTTTATGCAGGCATTCGGCATTTGTTGCAAGACATTCACTGGATGACTTCGCTTAAAAATGCGCGTTTTTCTAGCCGAGTGGTGCTGTGCTTGGTTGCTTTGTCTGTGCTTATTTTTGCAATTGCGATTTGGTAATTCAGTATGTTGATACAGCTTTTAACCCATCAATATCCTGGCATGCGCTTGTGGCTATCGCAGCGCTTAACCGCCGTAGTGATGGCTATTTATATTGTGTTGCTAGTGGTTTTGTTGTTAATTGTTCAGCCGTTTGGGCATGCAACATGGCAACAAAATTTCGCGGCTTGGATTGAATTTGTATCACCTATTTGGTTTAGGTTGGTCACGTTATTGTTTTTTATGAGCTTATTTATGCATGCTTGGCTGGGTGTGGCGGATGTGCTTAAAGATTATGTGTTTAACAAAGTGCTGCGCGCCTATATGCAATTAGCAGTTGATATTGTGCTGGTACTTTACCTATTTTGGTTGGTTTATATCTTGTGGAACATCTAAAGAATGGCAATAGACTCAAATAATATTGGCAAACATCAATTCGACGCCGTGATTGTTGGCGGCGGTGGCGCTGGCTTGCGTGCGGCTTTGCA
>JAZKDM010000019.1:0-4546 GCA_040387535.1 Pseudomonadota bacterium
AATATCGTGAATCAAATTAAAGTACCTGAGCATGATGCTAAATTAGCCAAATTGACACTAGACCGTATGCTGGCGGCCTCTTAATTGAGCTCTTGCGATTTATGTAAGCCAAGCCCGCACCAAATTTTGTGGCAAGACGATTTTTGCAGGGTGGTGGTGCTTAATGACACTGACTACCCTGCATACTGCCGCGTTGAATTGACTGAGCATATCAAGGAAATGACCGATTTGCCGCCACCGCAACGGGCAAGAATGATGAAAACCGTTTTTGCAGTTGAGTTGGCATTAAGAGAAGTGACACACGCCGATAAAATTAATCTAGCCAGTCTTGGTAATAAAACGCCGCATGTGCATTGGCATGTGATTCCGCGTTTTGAAAATGACAAGCATTTCCCTAACTCACACTGGGGAGCTGCGGTGCGCGATGGCCAGCCTTTTAACTTAGATGACGCCGCGCAAATAAGCCTAAAACAAAAAATAAAAGCGCATATTGAATGCGCTTTATCGGCTGAATAAACCTTATGCCGCTTTAATCTACCACCAACCTAGTCACCACTTTGCCATTGATTAAATGGCTTTCAATAATCTCATCGATATCGTCATTATCCACAAAGGTATACCAAATGGCCTGCGGGTAAACCACTAGCAGCGGACCTAATTCACAACGGTCTAGACATCCCGCACGGTTGATACGTGTTTTGCCTTCACCATTTAAGCCCAATTTTTTGACGCGCGATTTCATATAATCAAATGCGGCTTCTGCGCCTTTATCTTGGCAACAAGATTCGCCATCTGGGCGCTGGTTCAAACAAAAAAACACATGATTTTGATAAAAATTTTCAGTCATATTCAATTCAATTAAAAAATGGATTCCCGCCTACGCGGGAATGACAGTCTATAAGCCATTCAGATTTCGCTTTTAGGCTAGGCATTTTTGCGCAGACAGTACATGTTGTACGGCAAGTAAAAATAACGACGCATAAAAGCGAAAGATAATGGCTATTGGGTTGCCAGCGCGTCTTCTTGGGTAAATGTCCATGTTCGGGTAATGCCTAAAATATCGGTATTTTTCTTCATCTCTTCTGAAAACTTGGCATAAGGCGCCGCCAAATTCACAATATTTTTTGCAGCTTCATCCAAAATTTTAGAGCCTGAGCTTTTATCAATCACAATACTTTCAATACTGCCATCTGCTTTAATCGATACCGTCATGCGCAATTGCCCATATATTTTCTGATCTCTTGCCACGGCTGGGTAATTTAAATTACCAATGCGTTCTACCTTTTGCCGCCATGCTTCTAAATACATGGCATCACTGGCCTCTTTGGTGCGCGCGCCAATAAATCGGCGTTTTGGCCGTTTTTGGTACTCATCTTGTTGCTTGGCGATTTGCGCTTCTAGGCGATCTATTTCAATACTTGCGGCTATTAAATCGGCACGGTCTAGTGTTTTGGCCAAGGCTTTTTGGTCGCCTTTTTCAGGTTCGGCAGAGGCCGCATCTTGCGTAGGATTTGAATCTACTTTTTTAACGGCATTAATTTGTGTAAGTAGCTCTTGCGCTTGCTTTTCTAAAGCATCTACGCGCTTTTGTTCACGCACTTCTTGCGCTTGCAATTTAGCCGCTTTGGCGGCACTACTGGCCTCTGCACTTGGCTTTAGTTTTACCTCTGTGGTTTTTTGCTTGGGCGCTGGCAGCATGGTTTTCATTTGCCGATTCGCATCCGTATTGCCGCCACGGTCAAGGTTTGCCTGCGCTAGCAACTCCGCTTTGTCGGGAGCATTTTTGGTTTTTGCATTCACCAACACCACATTTAATGAAGGTAATTTATTGGCTAGTTTTTTAAGCTCTGGCTCAAAATGAATGGTTAAAATAACTGCATGCACAATCACAGAAATGCCAACAGCTATGCCAAACGCGCTGATGGTCTTAGCGGCACCAGCCACCGCAGCTTGCGCAGCAAACTCAGATGGATTCATGGCTGTCTGTTTCAATTCAGTTTGTTTAAGCACGGCACTCAAACTTTATTTTTCCGCTAAACCCACACTTAATGCATCTAATATTTTTTGATGCACACCACCAAAACCACCATTACTCATCACCAGAATATGGTCGTTGGGTTTGGCAACACTTACAATAGCTTGTACTAACATGCCTAAATCATCAAACGTTTTGGCTTTATTTGCAATCGGTTTTAATGCTTCTGCGGCATCCCAGCCCAAGTTGGCACCATAACAAAACACCAAATCAGCCTCTTTTAAGCTAGCAGGTAGTGCGTCTTTCATTACACCTAGCTTCATGGTGTTACTTCTGGGCTCCAGCACGGCCAGTATTCTTGAGCCTGTTGATTTAAAGTCGCCTACTTTTGCACGCAAACCAGCAACGGTGGTATCAATGGCCGTTGGGTGATGCGCAAAATCATCATAAACGGTCACGTTATTGACCACGCCTTTGGTTTCCATGCGGCGTTTAACGTTTTTAAATTCGGTTAATGCCGCAACACTCACTTCTGTAGTCACGCCTACATGACGTGCCGCCGCGATACTGGCTAAGGCATTCATACGGTTATGTTCACCCAGCAAATCCCAATTGACACGGCCTTGTGGTTTGCCTTGATAAAGCACATCAAAACTGCCATCACCGGCAGCATTGGCCGCTTGCCAATCGGCATCGGTGCCAAACTTTTCCACTGGCGTCCAGCAGCCTTTTTCGATGACACGATTCAAGCTGGATTCTTTACCATTAGCCACAACCAAACCCTGCTGCGGCACAGTACGCACTAAATGGTGAAACTGTTTTTCAATTGCTGGCAAATCATCAAAAATATCAGCATGGTCAAACTCTAGATTATTCAATACAGCGGTGCGAGGACGGTAATGCACAAACTTTGAGCGCTTATCAAAAAAGGCTGTATCGTATTCGTCAGCTTCAATCACAAAGAAGGGCGATAGACTTTTACTGTCTTGCTTGGGTTGTTGCGGCAAGCGCGCCGAAACACTAAAATTTTCAGGTACGCCACCAATTAAAAAGCCTGGCGCTAAACCGGCATATTCCAATATCCAAGCCAACATTGAGCTGGTGGTAGTTTTGCCATGTGTACCCGCAACCGCCAATACCCATTTACCTTGCAACACATTTTCTGCCAACCACTGCGGGCCAGAAATATAAGGCAAACCAAGATTCAAAATTTCTTCCATTAAAGGGTTGCCGCGCGAAACCACATTGCCAATTACATAAATATCTGGGTTAAGCTTGGTTTGCTCAGGCGAAAATCCTTCAATCAGCTCAATGCCCTGCGCCTCTAATTGCGTGCTCATTGGCGGGTAAACGTTGACATCGCAGCCTGTAACGCGATGCCCCGCCTGCTTTGCCAGCACCGCAATACCGCCCATAAATGTACCGCAAATACCTAAAATGTGAATATGCATATTTTTTAATTTTTTCTCTCGGAAGGCTGAAGATATTGCGAGTCTGAAATTACTGGCTTGCCACACAATACTTGACTAAAACTGTTTGCAGAAAATGAAATAAAGCCATCGCTAGGCCAGCCAAGTTCAACATTCCAATTAAAGGTTGTATATCCGTTAGGGAAAGTTTTAAGTTCTCGTTGTATGTCAAATATCATCATCGGCTGAACACGAGCTGTTGCCTTTGCATAATCAATAGATATTACTAAATCAACAACTCCAAAGAAACTAAGAGTAGCTGGGCATATGAGAAAATTAAATCCTTTGTTATCTGTTTTTTGCCATTCTAGGATGTAATCAATATTTAGTTCAAGTGTACCGCTCCATTCGTCATCCCCCTCACCGATATTAAAACTATGAATATGGTTGTCATGCCAATTCATTTTTTCAAAGTCATTCATAATAGTCATTTTTAGCTCAGCTATCCCAAATTCGGACTTAACCAGCGCTCTAGATACTCTTTAGGTAAATCTCTACGCTTTGCCATATCTTCTAACTGATCCATGCCGATTTTATCGACACTGAAATACTTAGCTTGCTTGTGCGCAAAGTAGAAGCCTGATACGGCGGCGGCGGGCAGCATGGCGAATGATTCGGTTAGTTGCATGCCGATTTCTTCTGCTTGCAACAGATTGAACATATCGGGTTTTACGGTATGGTCTGGGCAGGCAGGGTAGCCAGGCGCGGGGCGTATACCTTGATATTGTTCTTTAATCAGGGCGTTTACGTCCAGTTTTTCATCTGCGTTGTAGCCCCAAAAATCGGTACGCACGCGTTCGTGCATATATTCGGCAAATGCTTCTGCAAAGCGGTCAGCCAGCGCTTTAAACATGATTCCGCTGAAATCATCATTAGCATCGGCGAAGCGTTTTTCAATTTTCTCAGTACCCAAGCCACCTGTGACAGCGAATAGACCAATATAGTCATCAACACCTTTTGGCGCGATAAAATCGCTCAAACATTGGTTAGGTCTGGCGACGCCATCTATCACTGGTTTAACCGTTTGCTGGCGCATGCCATAATAGGTAAACGCCACTTGGCTGCGGCTTTCATCGGTGTAGATTTCAATATCGTCATCATT
>JAZKDM010000020.1:0-2984 GCA_040387535.1 Pseudomonadota bacterium
ATAAAGCAAATACAATTTTATATCGGGCTTAACATTTACCTTGGGGCTATTTTGCCAAGCAAACAATCTAAATTTTAAGCTCCAAATAATAGTATCTAGCATGCTACGATTTGTTGGCGGCGCAGGCGGAATTTGATTGATGACCTCACCTAGTTGAATCTCTACAGGGCGGCGCAAATTTAAACCATAGCGCGCACCTTCAGCCGCAAAATATTCAGCTACAGGCTCAAAATCATCACGCGTTAATGTTTTTAAGTAAGCGTTTACTTCTGCGCTAGCCTCTGCATTATTAGCATCGGCATTAACTGGATACACCGCTACGTAAAAATTATCTTTCCAATCTAAATCGGCTTTATCTAAGAATGTTTGCTGTACCACTGTCGCCAATAGCATGAGCAAAATAAAAATTCTGATTTTTTTCCACATATTTATCTGTTTATTTTTATGGTTTTTTTAGTGCTTATTTCCATTAGTTTATCAGGATAATTTTAGTTAATCGCAATTGCATAGGCTTTGATATAAAATCGCACAATGACAATGATTGGCAAAAAATTAGTATTAGGCATCACTGGCGGAATTGCTGCTTATAAAGCAGCAGAGCTAGTGCGCTTATTGGTTAAGGCGGGGGTCGATGTACAAGTGGTGATGACTGAAGCCGCTTGCCAATTTATCACCCCTGTTACCATGCAAGCATTATCTGGCAAGCCAGTTTTTGTGGGCATGTGGGATGCGTCTGCACCAAATGGTATGCCGCATATTGAATTAAGCCGCCAAGCCGATGCGATTTTGATTGCGCCTGCCAGTGCCGACTTTATCGCGAAATTGGTGCATGGCCGCGCCGATGATTTGTTATCTACCTTATGTTTGGCCAGAGATTGTCCACTGTTGGTAGCGCCCGCTATGAATAAACAAATGTGGGAAAACCCAGCAACGCAACGCAACATCGCGCAATTACAAGCGGATAGCATCGCCGTTTTAGGCCCTGGCAGCGGTGAGCAAGCCTGTGGCGAAGTTGGCTTGGGCCGCATGCTGGAAGCGGATGAATTATTACAAATGATCAACGCGCATTTCACACCCAAATTATTGGCTGGCAAACGCGTGATGATTACGGCTGGCGCCACGCTTGAAATGATTGACCCTGTGCGCGGCATTACCAATTTAAGCTCAGGAAAAATGGGCTACGCCATTGCGCAAGTGGCGGCTGATATGGGCGCGGTTGTTACGTTAGTGAGCGGCATTACCGCTATTAAACCGCCATCCAACGTTTGCAATGTAGAGGCTAAAAGTGCAAATTCAATCTACAACGCCGTGATGAGCGGCATTGCCAATCAAGATATATTTATTGGTGTGGCGGCCGTTGCCGATTACACACCAACTGAAAAACACGCGCAAAAAATCAAAAAAAGTGAGCAATCGCTCACAATTAACTTAACCAAAACAAAAGATATTCTGGCTGATGTGGCCAGCCTACCTAACCCGCCCTTTTGCGTGGGTTTTGCAGCTGAAAGCGAAAATCTAATTGAATACGCCAGCCAAAAACGTATTGCCAAAAAACTGCCTTTAATTGTGGCTAACGATGCCACAAGCGCCATGGGCGCTGATGATAACCAAGTCATTTTAATTGATGAAAATGGATCTTTTCCAATACCACGTAGCCATAAATCCGATATTGCGCAACGCATCTTGACGCATATCTCTACTTTGCTTTAATTAGCCCGCAAATCCGCTTCAAAATCATGAAAATGCTGATGCTTACCATCGGCATTTAACTCTATTATTCTGTTTTATTTTTTCACCCCTTTTTAAGAATCTATTATGTCCGCCCAAACCCCTTTCAAACTTAATTTGCTTACACTTGCCGTGTTAGCAACCTGCAGCCACTCAGCCATAGGACTTGCGGCTGATGACGCCACACAAAATATTTACATGGCGCCCGTTGTAGTAACTGGTACGCGTATTGAACAAAACAGCTTTGATTTGCCGATTGCAATCGATGTTGTAGACCAAGAAGATATTCAAGCGGGCCAATTGCAAATGACATTGTCTGAAAGCCTGATTCGCATTCCTGGCATTACCGCTCAAAACCGCACACAAACCGCCCAAGACCCGCAAATTTCAAGCCGTGGCTTTGGTTCACGCTCCAGCTTTGGCGTACGCGGAGTGCGTGTCTATGTAGATGGCATACCTTTAACGATGCCAGATGGTCAAGGACAGCCAGGAGTGGTCGACCTTTCGGCTATCAGAAGTATAGAAGTGATGCGCGGCCCGTTTTCTGCTTTGTATGGCAACTCATCAGGAGGCGTAATTCAGCTATTTACCGAAAATGCGCCTAAAACACCAGAGATTGGCGCAACAGTTATGTTTGGTAGTTATGGCACTAAACGTCAAATTACTAATGCAGCGGGTAATGCGGACGGCGTAGAGTATTTGCTAAATGTGTCTAATTTTGAAAGTGATGGCTACCGAGATAACAGCCAAAGTGATAAACAACAGGCTACTGCCAAATTTAAATTTAACATTTCAGAAGAAACCAAACTTACTACTTTGGTCAATTGGTTTGACCAAGATGCACAAGATCCACTGGGTTTAACGCGATCTGTCGCTTTTAGCGACCCAAAAGCAGTTCCAAATAGTGCGCTGGCGGCCAATACCCGCGTTAGCCGTAGCCATGCGCAAGTTGGCTTCAATCTTGAGCATGCATTCAGCTCCAATAACAAAATCAATGTAATTAGCTATGTTGGCAATAGAGAGAATTTGCAATACCTTTCGACCAGTGCCACCACAACAGCAGGACGCGCCAGTGAGATATCGCGTGATTTCTGGGGTTCTGATGTGCGTTGGGACAATAATGGCGATTTTCTTGGAAAACCATACAACTTATCTGTAGGCATTAATTACGGCAAATCATCCGATGACAGGCTAGATATCAATGCGGACGGCGGCGTAAAAAGAAGCACGTCTGTGCCCAACAATGCCAATTTTGC
>JAZKDM010000021.1:0-11408 GCA_040387535.1 Pseudomonadota bacterium
ATGCGGACGGCGGCGTAAAAAGAAGCACGTCTGTGCCCAACAATGCCAATTTTGCGCTGAACAGAGATGAAGAAAATATCTCTACAAACTACGACCGCTACATTCAAGGCAAATTATCGTTAACTAACAATGTAGATATCCACGCTGGCGCAAGGCGCACAAAAGTAAGGCTACAAGTTAACGATAATTTTGTATCTGGCTCAGCAAACAATGGTGATAACAGTGGCTCTGTTTCGTATGAAAAAACTACACCGGTAATCGGCATTATATGGAAAGCAGCGCCCACACTGAATCTTTACGCCAATTTTGGCAAAGGCTTTGAAACACCAACCTTTATCGAGGCCGCTTTTAACGCCGTTAATAACGGCATTCCCAATCTAGATTTAAAACCAAGCGAAAGCAAAAACTTTGAATTAGGCGCAAAAGCGTTTGTGGGCGCCAATACACAAGTAAATCTAAATCTATTTAAAATCACCACAGATGATGAAATTGTGGCCAGAGAAACCAACCTTGCCAACCGCAGCGTGTTTGCCAATGCAAATAAAACCAAACGCACTGGCGCCGAGCTTTCAATTGACTCGCAATTTTCTAATAATATTTCCACTTACTTCTCTTATGCGCTGCTTAATGCCAAATTTGATTCCGACTTTGCTGGCGCATCAGGCTTAGTGGCGTCTGGCAATAAAATCCCAGGCACCTATCGTAGTCAGATTTATGGCGAAGTGGCTTGGAAATATGAACCGCTTGGCTTTAGCACTGCGCTGGAAGGCCGTCACAATAGCAAAACCTATGTAAATGACATCAACTCAGATACGGCACCGTCATATACCATCTTTAACATTCGTGCTGGTTTTGAGCAGAATTTAGCAAATTGGCGTTTTAGCGAATACTTACGCGTTGAAAATATGTTTGATAAAGACTATATCGGTTCTGTGCGCGTTAACGATGCGAATCTTCGCTTTTATGAGCCCGCCGCTGACAGAAACTATCTAGTAGGGCTCAGCGCTTCCTATAAATTCTAATTATCATTAAAAGGCCAGTGCCGTTACACTGGCCTTTTTTAATGCCTAGTGATTTTAAGCACTATTTAGTGTTTAATAACGCATTGATTTTAAACTTACAAAAGCAACCAATATGTCTATTTCAGTCGATTTAAAAATTCTAGATAACCGCCTACACCACATGATGCCCAGTTATGCCACTACAGGTTCTGCTGGGCTTGATTTACGAGCTTGTGTTGAGCATACGCAAACCATACAACCAGGCGAAACCGTGATGATTCCAACGGGCATGGCCATTCATATCGATAATACCTATTACGCTGCACTCATTTTGCCACGTTCAGGCTTAGGTCATAAACATGGCATCGTTTTAGGCAATTTAGTTGGCTTAATCGATTCCGACTATCAGGGACAATTACTGGTGTCTTGCTGGAATCGCAGCAAAGAAGCCTTTATCTTGAACCCAATGGAACGCATCGCACAATTAGTGATTGTGCCTGTAGTGCAGGCAGAATTTCATATTGTTGATGAGTTCACGCAAAGCGACAGAGGCGACGGCGGTTTTGGTAGCACAGGCAAGCATTAAGCACATTAAGTAGCGGCGCATTTGCAGCTGCAAATTTATATGCAATAAAAGTGATTTATAGCTTGAAAATCGTCGCGCTTTCATACTATAATTGCGGTCTTTCTAAAAAAGCAAAGTATTTGGGGATAACCATGGCACGTGTATGTATGGTAACTGGCAAAAAGCCAATGGTGGGTAACAATGTTTCTCACGCACAAAACAAAACAAAACGTCGTTTTTTACCTAATTTACAAAATCGTAAATTTTGGGTTGAAAGCGAAAACCGCTGGGTAAGCATGCGCATTACTAACAACGCGTTACGTACTATCGACAAAAACGGTATTGATGCCGTTCTTGCAGGTATGCGTGCTGCTGGCCAGAAAATCTAAGGGCTATTGTTAGCCAAAAGGACAAGTCATGCGTGAAAAAATTAAATTAGAATCAAGTGCTGGTACAGGTCATTTCTATACCACCACAAAAAACAAACGTACCATGCCAGAAAAAATGGAAATCAAAAAATTTGATCCAGTGGTACGTAAACACGTGATTTACAAAGAAACAAAACTTAAATAATAAAACTTTCGATTGTTTTTATTTAAGCAAAAAGCCCGCATCGCGGGCTTTTTTGTTGGCTATCACTCAGCTTACTTATCGCTTAAAGTTTCTGTTGGCAGCTCTTGCTCATCATCCTTTTTTTCAATAGGATTTAGCACCCTAACCTCACGCTGAGGATAAGGAATAGAAATACCCTTTTCTTTAAACGCTTTCCATAACGCTAAAAAGATTTCGGATTTTAACGCCAGCTGTCCATTTTCCGGGTCTGAAATCCAAATAGACAAATTCATATCCACACCACTCTCAGCAAAAGCCTTAATGGTCGCCACTGGCTCTGGCGTTACCAACACTCTAGCGTTTTCTTGCGCTACTTGCTTCATCAATTCCAGCACAAGCTCCAAGTCGCTGTCATAGCCAACTTGCACATCAAGCAGCACTCTACTGTTACGGTCTGTAAATGAATGATTAATAACAGAATTGATAATCAACATTTCATTAGGCACAATTACTTGCGTTCCGTCTAATTTTTTTAACACCAAGTAACGTGTGCGCAAATCAGTAATCACACCATAATGCTTATCCTCAATTGTCACGATATCGCCAATTTGCATCGATTTATCCAGCAAAAGAATAAATCCGCTGACATAGTTACTGGCAATACGCTGCAAGCCAAAGCCCAAACCAACACCTAAGGCACCGCCAAATACAGATAGCAGCGTCAAATCAAGCCCTGCGGCTGAAAGCCCTATCATAATCGCAATAAACAACAGCGCGATTCTTAACACCTTACTCAACACCACACGCATATTCATATTGATTTGCGCGGCATTCATCAATTTGTTTTCAATCACGCGACTAACCCATAACGCGACGAATATGGTGGCAAAGATGGTGAATAGCGCCTGTAAGATAACCAGCAAATTAAGGTTTGTTTTGCCGATATTAAATTCAATATCTTTTAAGGTTTGAATAATTTCTGGCAGTAGACCACTTAAATGCAACGCCAATATCAGCCAAATACCAGCAGATATTGTATTTTCTAAAGTTTTAAGCAGGCCGCCTGGCGAAACAATGTAGCGGATGCCATATACAATCAAGCGAATTACCGCCATCGCAATTAGCAAGCGACTGGCCAAATGCAACATGCTGGTATGTTGCCAGTGAGTAAGTATGGCTTTGCCGATTAATAAAAATATTAAGGTAGATAAGGGAAACAGCACGCGATTTATACTGCCAATACCCAAACGCCAGTTCTCTGGCGCATTGCGCATCACATAGCCACGTAGCGCGCCATTAATTAACCAAGCAATGCTACACGCGATTACAATGATTCCCAGCTGCCACAGTGCGGCTGGCGTTGATAAATCTTGTATGGTTTCTTGCCAAATAAGCTGTATTTCTTGATTCATATCAGGTGAGAGTTACTTTTAAATAAGAGAGTTAAGCCAAGTCGCGAAACGACTATTCCGCTATATTAAAAATATCGTGGCAATGCCTAAGAAAATAAAGAATCCGCCACTATCTGTTACGGCCGTAATCAACACACTAGAACCAACCGCAGGGTCGCGGCCTAGTTTATTCATCACCAGCGGAATCATCACGCCCATAATGGCAGCTAATAGCAAATTTAGCGTCATTGCAGCCATCATCACCAAACCCAGTTGATAATTATTATAAAGCGCATAGGCAATCAAGGCTAAAACACCACCCCATATCAGGCCATTCAACAAGGCTACACCTAGCTCTTTAGTGACCAGAGATTTCATATTGTGCGTTGACACTTGACCTAACGCCAAACCGCGCACAATCATGGTTGTAGTCTGATTTCCAGAGTTACCGCCAATACCCGCTACAATAGGCATCAAAGCAGCCAGGGCCACTATTTTTTCAATTGAGCCTTCAAATAGGCCAATCACGCGTGATGCCACAAGCGCTGTAATCAAATTAATCGCTAACCAAGCCCAGCGGTTTTGTACCGATTTCCAAACCGACGCAAAAAAGTCCTCTTCTTCCCGCAAACCTGCCATCGATAGCATATCTGAGTCCGATTCTTCACGAATAAAATCCATTACCGCATCTACAGTAATGCGGCCGATTAACTTCTTGTTTGCATCTACTACTGGCGCCGTTACCAAGTCATAGCGCTCAAATGCTTTGGCGGCATCATCAGCAATATCTTCGGGATGAAATACCACGGCATCTGCAGCCATCACATCGGCTACGTTCACATCTAAATCATTCACCACCATGCGCTTTAGCGGCAAAACGCCTAGCAATATGTCATTCCTATCCACCACAAATAGCTTATCGGTATGGTCTGGCAAGCTGCCAAGCCTGCGTAGATAGCGCAACGCTACTTCTAATGTAATATTTTCGCGAATGGTGACAATGTCAAAGTCCATCAGCGCACCCACTGCATCATCAGGATAGGATAACGCTGATTGCAAACGTTCGCGATTTTGCGAATCAAGACTATCCATCAAGTCTTGCAGTACGTCTTTGGGCAAATCAGGTGCTAAGTCAGCCAGCTCATCGGTGTCTAGTTGTTCTGCAGCAGCCAGCAACTCTTCAGAGTCCATATCAGCAATAAGAGTTTGCCTAACAGAATCCGATACTTCCAGCAGAATTTCGCCGTCACGCTCTGCCTTAACTAACTCCCAAACTTTAAGACGCTCATCTAAGGGTAGCGCCTCTAGGATATAAGCAACGTCAGCGGGGTGAAGTAGATCTAGCTTCTTTTGTAGCTCGTTTAGATTTTGTTTATGCACCAGCAGTTCAACCAAATCATGCTTTGGCATATCTTGCTTATGCACCAAATTTTCAACTAATCGGTGTTTTTCGAGTATGGCAATCACTTGCTGTAAGCTTTCGCCCAAGCTTTCCTTTTGACTATCTTTTAATTCTTGCCTATTCGTCATACAAAACCTTAAAGCTGATTACGACATATTCGATATTATGATTTATTCTATAGGTATATGCTGTTTTAGTGATGAAATTAACTTAATATTATGTTTAACATTCAGCCAATTACAAGCCGTTTTTAAAATTAATGACAGTAAACAAAACACTAACGCTATACAGCACCTCTCACTGTCATCTGTGCGATGCTGCAGCAGCTATATTAAATAAAATGCCAGCAAAACCATTCGCCATTGTCGAAATTACCGATAACGAGCAGTTACTGTTAACTTACGGCACAAGAATTCCAGTTCTAAGACGTGAAGATAACAGCGCTGAATTAAATTGGCCCTTTAATGCACAAGATATTGTGCAATTTTTAAGTGATTAGATAACAAAAAAGCCAGCATAAAGCTGGCTTTTTTGTTATTGAGCTTACTAATTCTGCTGCTTATTCTGCTGAAACCGCTTCTGAAGTTGGATCTGGACGATCAACCAACTCAACCAAAGCCATAGGCGCATTGTCGCCGTTACGGAAACCGCATTTAAGAATACGTAGATAGCCGCCATTACGCGCTAAATAACGTGGACCTAATTCACCAAAAAGTTTACCAACAATATCGCGATCACGTAGACGGCTAAAAGCCAAACGACGGTTTGCTAAAGTCGCATCTTTACCTAATGTAATCAATGGCTCCGCAAATTTACGCAACTCTTTTGCTTTAGGCAAAGTAGTTCTGATGATTTCATGACGTAACAAAGATACAGACATGTTGCGGAACATAGCGGCACGATGGCTGCTAGTACGATTTAATTTACGATTGCTATTACCGTGACGCATAGTAATTCCTTAAGTTTCTTTTAATATTAAGCGTAAGCTTAATTACGCTTTTTCTAGACCAACTGGCGGCCAGTTTTCTAATTTCATACCTAATGTTAAGCCTTTAGTTGCCAATACATCTTTAATTTCATTTAAAGATTTGCGACCTAAGTTAGGTGCTTTTAATAGTTCATTTTCGCTACGTTGAATCAAATCACCAATGTAGAAAATATTTTCCGCTTTTAAGCAATTTGCTGAACGCACTGTCAACTCTAAATCATCCACTGGACGCAATAGAATTGGGTCAACTTGTGGAGCAGATTTTACTTCCACTTCGTTTGGCGAACCTTCTAAGTTGGCAAATACAGATAGTTGACCAATTAAAATACGTGCTGCATCACGAATCGCTTGCTCTGGCTCAATCACACCGTTGGTTTCAACATCCATTACCAATTTATCCAAATCGGTACGTTGCTCAACACGTGCGCTCTCAACTTGATAGCTCACTTTATTGATTGGGCTAAATGACGCATCAACCATAATAAAACCAAGCACACGGTCTTCTTCATCGTTCTTTTGACGCGCAGGTACTGGTTGATAACCACGGCCCATTGCTACTTTAACTTCCAAATTCAACTTGCCACCTTTTGTTAAGTGCGCAATCACATGATTTGGATTAACAATTTCAGCATCGTGACCAGTTTCAAAATCACCAGCCGTCACAACACCTTCAGTTGATTTACTTAGCGTTAAAATAGTCTCTGTTTTATTGTTTAACTTTAAAGCAACACCTTTAAGGTTAAGTAAGATGTCTACAACATCTTCTTGCACGCCATCAATGGTTGAATACTCGTGCACAACGCCATCAATTTTAACTTCTGTAATAGCGAAGCCAGGGATAGATGACAATAAAACACGACGTAGTGCATTACCTAATGTATAACCAAAACCACGTTCCATTGGCTCAAGCGTAACGCGAGCGCGTAATGGTGTAATGACTTCTACGTCAACAACACGCGGCTTTAAATATTCAGTTGGGTTGTTTTGCATAAAATTCCTTGACGTTATTGGGTGAGTAAGTTTTTCAGCTAAGTAATTAGTTAAAAACTAATTACTTAGAATACAACTCAACGACCAATGATTCGTTAATGGTTGAAGGCAAATCATCACGCTGTGGTTTAGATTTAAATGTACCAGTAAAGGCTTTAACATCCACTTCTAACCAAGATGGGAAACCACGTTGTTCAGCCGCTTCTAGCGCACCTTTGATACGTAATTGCGCTTTTGAAGCTTCTGCAACAGAAACCACATCGCCCGCTTTAACTTGGTATGAAGGAATATTTACACGTTTTCCGTTCACTTTAATGCTGTTGTGACGCACGATTTGACGCGCTTCAGTGCGTGAACCGCCTAAACCCATACGGAATGCAACGTTATCTAAACGGCACTCTAAAAGTTGTAGCAAGTTTTCACCAGTAATGCCTTTTTGACGATCAGCTTCAGCGTAGTAGCTACGGAATTGACCTTCTAAAACGCCGTAGATACGACGTACTTTTTGTTTTTCACGTAATTGCACACCGTAGTCTGATAAACGTGAGTTACGACGTTGACCATGTTGTCCTGGTGGGAAATTGCGTTTTTCAATTGCACATTTATCCGTAAAGCATTTTTCAGCTTTTAAAAATAATTTCTCACCTTCACGGCGGCACTGACGGCATTTAGGATCTAAGTTTCTAGCCAAAGTAATTCTCCAGTAATCTTTTTGCGCTTAAATGCGACGTTTTTTAGGCGGACGGCAGCCGTTATGCGGCACTGGCGTCACATCAGTAATGCTGGTAATTTTAAAACCAGCAGCATTAAGTGCACGTACTGCAGATTCACGGCCTGGGCCTGGACCTTTGATGCGCACTTCTAAATTTTTAACTCCAGACTCTTGTGCTGATTTGCCAGCAACCTCTGCCGCAACTTGCGCAGCAAATGGCGTACTCTTACGTGAGCCTTTAAAGCCTTGACCGCCTGATGTTGCCCATGAAAGCGCATTACCTTGACGATCAGTAATTGTAATAATTGTGTTGTTAAATGAAGCGTGCACGTGAGCAATGCCCTCAGCAATATTCTTTTTAACTTTTTTTCTTACGCGTACATTAGCTTTTGCCATGTTGTACTGTCCTTACCTATAAGTCTTACTTAAAACGAATCTTAATAAAATTAAACCGCTAATTACTTAGCTTGTTTAATTGCTTTAACTGGGCCTTTACGCGTACGCGCATTGGTTTTGGTACGTTGACCGCGAACTGGCAGACCACGACGATGACGCACACCACGGTAGCAACCTAAGTCCATCAAACGCTTGATGTTCATCGATACTTCACGACGTAAATCGCCTTCAACTTTTACTTTGGCAACTTCGTCACGCAGCTTCTCAACATCAGCATCGTTAAGATCTTTAATTTTAGTATTAACTAAAACACCAGCTGCAGCACAAATTTTTTGCGCTGTGTTTCTACCAATACCAAAAATCGCTGTTAATGCGATTTCTGCATGTTTGTTATTCGGGATATTAACCCCAGCAATACGAGCCATACTTTAACTCCAAAAACAAATCGCAACTTGTAGCGACCAAAATAAAAAAGCCTTAAATTTTAACAGTTCGTACGGTTTTTTTCAATGCCTAAAAAAGCGTGCCGATACAAACTATCTATTCCAATTTAACCTTGACGTTGTTTGTGACGTGGATCTGTACAAATAATACGTACCACACCACGGCGACGAACAACTTTACAATTGCGGCACAATGCTTTAACTGATGCACGAACTCTCATAATTTACCTCTACACTACCAAAATATATAATTTTAAAACTACTTAACACGGAAAGTAATCCGCGCTCTTGTTAAATCATAAGGTGTCATTTCAACTGTCACCTTATCACCTGGTAAAATTCTGATGTAATGCATACGCATCTTGCCAGAAATATAACCTAGTACGGTATGCCCATTCTCTAACTTAACTTTAAAAGTCGCATTCGGTAGATTTTCTAAAATCTCACCTTGCAGTTCAATGCGGTCTTCCTTTGCCATACTTAAAGTTATCGCGACCCTGCGCTACCTTTAAAATTAGCTTTTTTGAGCAACCCCTCATATTGATGAGACATTAAATGGGATTGCACTTGTGTCATAAAATCCATTGTTACTACTACGATAATCAGTAAAGAAGTACCACCAAAATAGAACGGGGTATTAAACTTTAAGATTAAAAATTCAGGCAATAAACACACTAAGGTAATATAAAAAGCACCAATCAGTGTTAAGCGGCCCATTATCTTATCGATGTATTTTGCCGTTTGCTCACCAGGACGAATACCAGGAACAAATGCACCGCTTTTCTTTAAGTTATCTGCTGTTTCTTTAGGGTTGAATACTAAAGCCGTGTAGAAAAAGCAGAAAAACATAATGGCTGCTGCAAAAAACAAAATGTAAACCGGCTGACCTGGTGATAACACATTACTAATGTCTTTTAGCCAGTACAAGCTCTCACTACTACCAAACCAGCCAGCTAACGTAGCTGGGAACAAAATAATACTTGATGCAAAAATTGGAGGAATAACGCCTGCCATATTTAGCTTCAAAGGCAAATGTGTAGTCTGACCGCCGTAAACCTTATTACCAACCTGACGCTTAGCGTAGTTAACAGTAATTTTGCGTTGACCACGCTCTACAAACACTACTAAAGCCGTTACTAACAAAATAGCGATAAACAAGAACATCACTAACGGTATTGAAAAAGCACCCGTTCTAGCAAGTTCTAAGGTTCCACCTACAGCACTTGGCAAGCCAGCAACAATACCTGCAAAAATGATAATTGAAATACCATTACCAATGCCGCGTTCTGTAATTTGCTCGCCTAACCACATTAAAAACATGGTACCGCTTACTAATGTTACAACCGCAATCAATCTAAATGCCATGCCAGGATCTAGCACCAAGCCAGCTTGGCCTTCTAAAGCAATGGCAATACCTAATGCTTGAAAGGTAGCTAAAACTACTGTGCCGTAACGCGTATATTTAGTAATAGTACGACGACCTGCCTCACCCTCTTTCTTAAGCTGCTCCATTTTTGGAGAAACCACAGAAAGTAGCTGCATAATAATAGAGGCCGAAATGTACGGCATAATACCCAATGCAAACACGGTAAAGCGTGAAAGCGCACCTCCTGAGAACATGTTAAACATGCCCAAGATACCGCCACTTTGCGAGTCAAACAGCTGTTTTAAAACAGTAGGATCAATACCAGGAACTGGAATATGCGCACCTAAACGGTATACAACCAATGCACCTAGCACAAACCACAAGCGGCTTTTCAGCTCGCTCATTTTACCTACTGCACCTAAAAGACTATCTTGAGCCAATACTATTCTCTAATCTTAGTAGTTATTCAGCGTCAACAACTTTACCGCCAGCCGCTTCAACTGCAGCGCGAGCGCCTTTAGTCAATAACAAACCAGTTAGGTTAAGTTTTTTAGTGATTTCGCCAGACAAAAATACTTTTGCGGCTAACACGTTGCCAGAAACCACATTTGCTTGTTTCAAAACCAACAAATCAATGGTATCAACTGGTAAGTTGTTTAATTCTGAAGTACGCACATGTGCTGTATCTTTTTTAGTCATTGATTTAAAGCCACGTTTTGGTAAACGACGTTGCAAAGGCATTTGACCGCCTTCGAAACCAACTTTATGGAAACCACCAGTACGTGATTTTTGACCTTTATGGCCACGACCAGCTGTTTTGCCTAAACCAGAACCAATACCACGACCAACACGGCGAGCATTTTTCTTAGCGCCTTCTGCAGGCTTAATTGTATTTAATTGCATTATCCCTCTACCTTTAACAGATAACCAACTGTGTTGATCATGCCGCGAATTGCTGGCGTATCTTGCAATTCAACTGTGTGGTGCATACGGCGTAAGCCTAAGCCTTTAACAGTCGCTTTGTGTGACTCAATACGACCGATTACGCTTTTTACCAACGTTACTTTGATTGGTGTTGCAACTGCTTTAACTTTAGCCATCATTAGCCTCTAATTTCTTCTACTGATTTACCGCGTTTAGCAGCAATTTCAGATGGTGTATTCATTGATTCAAGACCATTCAATGTGGCACGTACCAAGTTGTATGGATTGGTTGAACCGATACATTTTGCAACCACGTTTGTGATACCCATTACTTCAAAGATTGCGCGCATTGCACCACCAGCAATAATGCCAGTACCTTCAGAAGCTGGTTGAATAAACACTTTAGCAGCACCGTGCACACCAGTAACTGCATGATGCAATGTACCGTTGTTTAGGTTAACTTTAAGCATGCCGCGACGCGCTTCATCCATGGCTTTTTGTACAGCAACTGGCACTTCACGTGCTTTGCCTTTACCCATGCCAACAGCACCATCACCATCACCGACTACAGTCAATGCAGCGAAACTCATAATACGACCACCTTTAACCGTTTTACTTACACGGTTTACAGTAATCATTTTTTCACGCAAACCATCGGTTTGCTGTTGTTGTTCGATTT
>JAZKDM010000022.1:0-7792 GCA_040387535.1 Pseudomonadota bacterium
GTGTATAAAATCACTTCACCAGTATCGTCTTCACCTTCAAATTGCATACCTACTTTTAGCTCAGCAGCTGGAAAAGCGCTTGCAGGTTCAATTTGTACTAATTCTTCATCGTAATCGCCAAAACCATCTACTGGCTCTAAATTCACTTCAACAACATCGCCCACGTTTTTGCCGTGCATGGCTTCTTCCACTTTTGGGAATATATTGTCATAACCGCCATGCAAGTAGGCAACTGGCTCTGCGCTTGATTCTAGCACTTCGCCATCGGCGTTTTTAAGTTCGTAGGTCATGGTGACAACGGTGTTCATAGCGACTTGCATAGTAAGTTCCTGAAATTTTAAATGTGAATATTTTAATCTAAATAGGCGGTAAATGTTTGACTAATTGCAGTTAAGGGTGTGAATGATGTTGCCGCCATTGCCACGGTGGCGTTGGATTTTTACGCTTCCATAGGCCAATTTTGTTAGTTCTAGCATTTTGTTCAGCAAGGTCTAGCGTGTAATCCATTGAGTAACGTCGGTTAAACCACGCATGGCCGTTATTAATCATAAATACGCTCACATCTTGATTATTACAACTTAGCTTGCCCAAATTTCGCTGATATTTATCAATTCCTGATAAATATATTTTTACATCGGCATTTTTACACAGGTTCATTAACACGCGGCGCGCGGTTTTGCCATAGTTTTGATTGCGCTCAGGTGCGTCAATATCGGTTAGGCGAAGCTTGTATTCACTTAATCCATCTTGGATTTTCACAGTATCGCCATCATAAAAATGGGTGATTTTAGGACTTAATTCGTTTGCATAGGTGCATGCGGGTAAACTAATTAAGGCCTGTAAAAATACAATTTTTAAAACAATCAATCGCAAAACTTACTCTGTGAATATGGTTTATCTAGTATTAGTAATCTATCAGTATTGATTATCCAGCAGGCTAGAATAGTTGTTTGGGCTTAAAACCGTCGGAATCGCCTCACTTAACAGCTCTGGGTAATCTTTACTATAATGCAGGCCACGGCTTTCGTGGCGCTCAATCGCGCTGACAACAATTAGCTCTGCCACCTGCAACAAATTACGTAACTCAATTAAATCGTTACTCACTCTAAAGTTGCTGTAAAACTCATTTACCTCATCGCGTAGCATATGAATGCGATGCAGCGCGCGGCTTAGGCGTTTATTGGTGCGCACAATGCCCACGTAATTCCACATAAAGCGCCGTAACTCATTCCAAGTGTGCGTAATCAGCACTTCTTCATCCGCATCTGTCACGCGGCTTTCATCCCAATGCGGCAATACGCGAAAATCTTGATGCGGTGCGCTTAAAATGGCGTTTGCCGCCGCTTGGCCAAATACCAAACATTCTAATAAAGAGTTGCTGGCTAAACGATTTGCACCATGCAAACCTGTGCAAGCCGTTTCGCCAATCGCGTATAAGCAGGCAATATCGGTCGCGCCTGTAGAGTCGGTCATCACGCCGCCGCAACTGTAATGCGCCGCTGGCACAACAGGAATAGCTTGCTTGGTAATATCAATACCCAATTCCAAGCAACGCGCATAAATATTAGGAAAGTGTTCTTGAATAAAGGTCGCCGGTTTGTGCGTAATATCTAAATACACGCAATCTAAGCCGCGTTTTTTCATTTCAAAGTCAATTGCGCGCGCCACCACATCGCGTGGTGCCAGCTCTTCACGTTCATCATGTTCCGGCATAAAACGCGTGCCATCTGGCAGCTTTAATAAGCCACCTTCGCCACGTACTACCTCGCTGATTAAAAAAGATTTGGCATGCGGATGGTAAAGACAAGTAGGATGAAACTGAATAAATTCCATATTGGCCACGCGGCAGCCTGCGCGCCAAGCCATGGCAATGCCGTCACCAGTGCTGACATCTGGATTAGTTGTATATAAATACACTTTACCAGCGCCGCCTGTTGCTAAAACGGTTTGCGCGGCGGCAATCGTCATCACGCGGCCATTGCTGTTATCTAAAATGTAAGCGCCCAAGCACTGGTCGTTAACCGTATTTTTATCTAATTTTTTGGCGGTGACCAAATCAACCGCAATATGATTTTCTAGTATCGTAATATTGGCGTGTTCGCGTACTTTCTGCGCCAAGGTTTTTTGCACGGCTTGCCCAGTGGCGTCGGCCACATGCACAACGCGTCTATGGCTGTGGCCGCCTTCACGCGTTAAATGAAAGTTGCTGTTATCGGCTTCACGCGTAAATTCAACGCCTTGATTAATCAGCCATTCAATCGCCTCAAAGCCTTTGGTTGCAACCATGCGCGTCACTTCTACATCGCATAAGCCAGCACCAGCGATTAAAGTATCTTGAATATGTTCTTCAACTGTGTCATCGCTATTGAGTACGGCGGCAATGCCACCTTGCGCCCAACTGCTGGCGCTATCTGATATTTCACGTTTGCTTACTAAGCACACGCGTTTGGTGTCGGCTACTTGCAAAGCCATGGTCAGGCCAGCTAAACCGCTGCCAATAATAAGTACATCAAATTGTTGAGGCATAAACTGTATAAAGGAATGAACTATTAAGAGTTTATCTGTGTCTTTCACCATAAGCTAGCAATATAAAATGTGCACTATAGATACATAAAGTTACGCGTTATTCCGGAGGATGCAAATGTTACAAACCAGTAAAATTGAAGCGCTATCCCGTTCTAGTTTCGTAGAACCAACAACGCAGGCGTATAATGCGGGCTACAAGACGAATCTAAATGGGAGTGGTTTATTAATGGCTGATAAGCCAATCAACACAGCAGTTGCAGGAACACGCGAACTCGATCAAGTGTTGGTAGAACGTGCACAGGCAGGCGATAAAAAAGCATTTGGCATGCTGGTGGAAAAGTATCACCGCAAGCTGGGTCGTCTGTTGTCGCGCATGATTCGTGATCAAGCTGAAGTAGAAGACGTTGTGCAAGAGTCTTTTATCAAAGCATATCGTGCTTTGCACAATTTTAGAGGCGATAGTGCGTTTTACACTTGGCTATATCGCATTGGTATTAACACGGCCAAGAACTATCTAGTTTCAATGGGTCGCAGGCCGCAAGTGATGCAAGATGTTGAGATTGAAGACGTTGAAAACTTTGAAGACGGCAACGAAATGCGCACCATGGAAACACCAGAAACAGCCATGATGACCAAAGAAATTGCACAGACAGTAAACGACACGGTGGCAAGTTTGCCTGAAGAGTTACGCACAGCAATTACCTTGCGCGAGTTAGAAGGTTTAAGTTACGAAGAAATTGCAACATTAATGCAATGCCCAATCGGCACGGTGCGCTCACGCATATTTAGAGCGCGCGAAACAATTGCTTTAAAATTACGCCCGCTTTTAGATACGCCAGATGGCAAACGCTGGTAATTAAGCTAAGTTAAAACAAGCTAAGTTAATTGAGTACCTTTGCGACTCAACCAATTTTAAATAGTATTTAAAATACTATAGATTTAGAGGTAAAAAAATGAAAGATCAACTATCTGCATTAATCGATGGCGAGTTTGATGTTGAGAACGCTGAGCATCTGATTAGATCGGTAAAGTCTGGCGGCGAGCTGCAAGAATGCTGGCAGCATTACCATTTAATTGGCGATGCCATGCGCAACGAAATGGTGTTAAGCCAAAACTTTAGTGCGCGCGTGTTGAGTGCGTTAGGTGATGAGCCAACAGTGTTAGCGCCAACGCCCGTTTTAAAACAAACCCTATCTAGAACAAGTTTCTTTAAGACTAACCAATTTTGGTCGGTTGCGGCCTCAGTTGCCGCTGTTATGTTTGTAGGCGTAATGGTTTTACAACAGCAACTTACCAGTGCAGAAGATTCTGCACCTATTGAAATTGCACAAAGCATGCCGCTTGAATATTTAGAAGCGCATCATGCTGCCGCACCTAATGGCGCCGCTTACTACATTCAAAACGTGAGCCTTTCTAGCGCAGGGCAATAGTAGCAATGTTTAAAAAACTTTCAGCAATATTGCTAACCACTATTGGTTTGGCTGGCTTCAGTCAAGTCAGCTTAGCCAATACAGATGCTTGGTTAGCATTGCAAAAAGCGGCTTTCGCCGCACGCGAGCTTAACTATCAAGGTATATTTGTTTACCAAAATGGCAATCAAGTACGCTCAGTACAAATTACGCATATGAACAACGCTGGCCAAGAGCTAACGCGTAATATGATTTTAGATAACCAATTGGTTGCTGGTAAACCACAAGCTAAACAGCCGCGTGAAGTGTTTAGCCAAGGCAGTGATATCGTTATTTTTCACCCTAAAAACGATAAAGTGATTATTGAAAAGCGCCGCGGACAAAACTTGTTTCCAGCCATGTTGCCTGTTAATTTGCAATCGTTAAAAATGAGTTACACGGCGCGAATAGGTGTGTTGGATTATGTTGCAGGGCGCCAAGCGCAAATTATTGAGTTGATTCCAAAAGATGAGTATCGCTATAGCTATAAAATATGGACAGATACCGAATTTGGCTTGCTGGTTAAAATGACGCTTCAAAATGAGAAAAGCGAAACATTAGAGCAAATTACGTTTCAAGAATTAAGCATGTTGAATTCGCACGATTTAAATTGGTTTCAACCCTCTATCGATTTAAGCAAAAAGTATGAAATGGAAGACGCCGCCTTGCTTAATCGTGTGCATACCAATTGGATTGTGGCTGAGTTACCGCCTGGCTATATCAAAGTCGACCATATAGAATTTATGGCCAACGGCAAAACAACACCAATAAATCAAATGATTTTTTCAGACGGTATTGCTTCTGTATCGCTATTTATTGAGCCAATAATTAAAGGCAAACGGCCTAAAATGGGTCATCACCTGATTGGCTCTACACATATTTGCGCCAATATCGTTGAAGGTTACCAAGTAATGGTGGTTGGTGAAGTGCCATTAGCAACCGTTCAACAAATAGCCAAGGCGGTTAGTTTTAAAAAGCAAACCGCTTCTACGCGTTAGTTTTTAACGACTTACAAATTTTCGAGTTTTAGTATGTTAGAAGAACACGCCGTTGTCCTCTCGATTAGCGCCAACAGCCATAATCCCAGCTATCCCATAGCAACCCTAGAAATAGAACGTAAAACAGCTTGTGGTTTATGCGGCAAAACACGCGGTTGCGGCAACTCTATTTGGGGAAAGCTGTTCGCCCATCAATCAACAGCATTCAAAGCACAAAATCGTATCAACGCAAAAGTGGGTGATAGCGTTGTAGTGGGTATAAACGAACGCGCCCTGCTTAAAAGTGCGTTACTACTTTATATATTGCCTCTTGTAACCATGATGATTGGCGCCATATTAATGAATGAGTTGATGCAGAGCAACGCAGGAGCGATGCTGGGCGCATTAATTGGCTTGGTGCTTGGGTTATTGTGGGTTAAAGGTCACACAACAGCTAGCCGTTATTTTTTAGAGCAGCAGCCAGTTATTTTGAGATTAGCAACGCAAGATACCGAAATAAAATTTTCATAATGGTTTGTTATTTTGTAAATTTAATTTATTTGCTTTAAAAGCTTATTAAGTCAAAAAATTAACCGTAAATGTTTTCAGTTATTTGAGGAAATTAGATGTTAAAAAAATGGATTTCTACAACAGTATTAAGTTTTGCATTTGTATTCAATGCGTTCAATCAAACCGCAATCGCTAAAGATTTGCCCGATTTTACAGAGCTGGCAGAAAAGCATGGCGCCGAAGTGGTCAACATTAGCGTTACGCAAGTAGTGCAGGGTGGTGGCAATGTTCCAATGCCGTTTCCTGGTATGCCAGACGATGAAAACTTACAAGAATTCTTTAAACGCTTTGGTATTCCAGGCATGCCTGGAAATCCAGGTCAAGGTGGCCAAGGCGGACAAGAGTTTAAATCATCATCATTAGGTTCGGGCTTTATTATTAGCAGCGATGGTTATATTTTAACCAACGCACATGTGGTAAGTGAGGCAGATGAAGTGCTGGTTAAATTATCCGATAAACGTGAATTTAAAGCTAAAACCATCGGCTTTGACAAACGTACCGATGTGGCTTTGATTAAAATTGAAGCCACTAATTTACCAAAAGTCACTATTGGTGACCCTAATGCATTAAAAGTTGGTCAGTGGGTTGCCGCAATTGGCTCACCATTTGGCTTAGAAAATACCATGACAGCGGGTATTGTAAGTGCTAAAGGTCGTGCTTTGCCGCAAGAGAATTTCGTACCATTTATTCAAACCGACGTAGCGATTAACCCAGGTAACTCTGGCGGCCCACTGTTTAACTTGGCAGGCGAAGTGGTTGGTATTAACTCACAAATCTACAGCCGTAGTGGCGGCTCTGTTGGCTTGTCGTTTTCTATTCCAATTGATGTGGCGATTGATATTTCAAATCAACTAAAAGCCAACGGCAAAATTACGCGCGGTTGGTTAGGTGTGGCCATTCAAGAGTTGACTAAAGAATTGGCTGATTCATTTGGTATGAAAAATACCAATGGTGCATTGATTGCTGGTGTAGAAAAAAATGGCCCAGCCGATAAAGGCGGCTTAGAGCCAGGTGATGTGATTACTAAGTTTGATAACAAGCCGATTGTTTCATCTAGCGATTTGCCACGTGCTGTTGGTGCAAGCAAACCAGGAAAAATGGCTGCCGTTGAAATTTTACGTAAAGGCGTAGTTAAAAACTTAAGCGTTGGTGTAGGCGAAATGCCAACAGATCCTAATGAGTCAGCAGCGCCAAGTAAAGCGCCAGCAAAAGCTGAGGCCAACAAAATTGGTTTAAGTTTAAAAGAACTAACACCGCAGCAAAAGAAAAAGCTTAATGGCAAAAACGGCTTATTGGTTGTGGACAGCATTGGCGCGGCAGCGCAAGCAGGCATTCGCCGTGGTGATGTGATTTTGGGTTTAAACAACTCAGAAAGCCAAAGTGTTGAGCAATTTAACAAGCAAATTAACGCGGTAGCAGCAGGCAAAACGGTTGCAGTATTAGTGTTGCGTGGCGAAAATACTTTATACGTACCAATTAAAGTTACTAAGTAATCTAATCGTTTAAATTTAAGCCCGCGTAAAGCGGGCTTTTTTGTTGAATTTTGAAACACTTTGTTTAATTAATTACAAATTAATCAAGCATTTGTTGTAAAATCACGCTTATTGAAAAAAGCGCTTAATGCGCTTTATTTGTTTGTAAAGTCTAAAAAGTTAACATGAAAAACATCCGTAATTTCTCTATTATTGCCCATATTGATCATGGAAAATCAACGCTAGCCGACCGTATTATTCATTTATGCGGCGGTTTGGCTGATCGCGAAATGGAAGCGCAAGTGTTGGATAGCATGGATATTGAGCGTGAGCGCGGCATCACCATCAAGGCGCAAACGGCTGCGCTGCAATACAAGGCGGATGATGGCGAAATTTATCAATTAAATTTAATTGATACGCCAGGCCATGTGGATTTTAGCTATGAAGTTTCACGCTCGCTTTCTGCCTGCGAAGGCGCATTATTGGTGGTGGATGCCAGTCAAGGCGTTGAGGCGCAAAGTGTGGCTAACTGTTACACAGCGCTAGATTTAGGCGTAGAAGTGACAGCAGTTCTTAATAAAATTGATTTGCCGTCCGCAGACCCAGAGCGCGTGAAGCAAGAAATTGAAGACGTAATTGGCGTAGATGCTAGTGATGCCGTGCTGTGCTCAGCCAAAACAGGCTTGGGCGTGCGCGATGTACTAGAAGCCGTGATTAAAAAAGTGCCGCCGCCTGTGGGCGATGTGACCAAGCCCCTTAAAGCCTTGGTGATTGACGCATGGTTTGATAACTATGTTGG
>JAZKDM010000023.1:0-1927 GCA_040387535.1 Pseudomonadota bacterium
GCCTCTGCGATATGGGCAGGTTTAATTGCCGCTTCATCGCTTAAATCAGCAATGGTACGCGCCACTTTTAATATTCGATGGTAAGCACGCGCGGATAAGTTTAATTTTGAAATAGCGGTTTTGAGTAAGGTTAAGCCTGCTTCATCAGGCTGGCAGTGCGCATCTATTTCTAGACTGCCTAATGCAAAATTGGCTTTGCCTTGGCGCTTAAGCTGGATTTGACGCGCTTTTTCAACCCGCGCGCGAATTGTTTCACTCGATTCGGATTGATTGCTGGATACCAATTCATCTTCTTTTAGCGCTGGCACTGTAATTAACAGGTCGATTCTATCTAATAGTGGCCCAGAAATTTTGGCGCGATAGCGCGCAATATTGTCTGGCGTGCAGCGGCATTTATTGTTGTAATGGCCTAAATAACCGCAGGGGCATGGGTTCATGGCAGCTAATAGTTGAAACGATGCGGGGAAATCGGCTTGCCGCGCCGCGCGCGAGATGGTGATATGCCCGCTCTCTAAAGGCTCACGCAGCACTTCTAATACTTTTCGGTCGAATTCGGGCAGCTCATCCAAAAACAAAACACCATGATGTGCCAACGATATTTCACCTGGGCGCGGGATGCCACCACCGCCCACCAAAGCAACGCCTGAGGCAGTATGGTGCGGTGAGCGATATGGCCTACGTTTCCAATTTTCTAACTTATAAGCGCCATTCAGCGATTGAATCGCCGCGCTTTCCAGAGCCTCTTGCTCTGTCATGCTGGGTAAAATGCCTGCAAAACGGCTAGCCAGCATACTTTTGCCAATGCCTGGCGGCCCGCTCATTAACACACTGTGCCCACCAGCCGCGGCGATTTCTAAGGCACGTTTGGCTTGAGATTGGCCTTTAACCTCATTAAAGTCCAAATATTGAATAGTTTGTGCTGGCGCATCAGCAACATATTGCTGTAGTGGAGTGTGCCCACTTAAATGTGCACACACTTCTAATAAGGAATTAGCGGGATAAATCAGTGCATCTTTCACCAAACTGGCTTCTAACGCACTATTTTGAGGCAATATAAACGCGCGTTTGCTGTGAGCGGTTTTATGTACCATATGATAAGTCATGGCCAAAGCCCCACGAATCGGCCTTAACTCACCAGTTAGCGCCAATTCGCCAGCAATTTCATAGCGCTCTAGTGACTCTTTGGGAATCTGTCCGCTGGCGGCCAAAATGCCTAGTGCAATCGGCAAATCGTAGCGGCCGCTTTCTTTAGGTAAATCAGCAGGCGCCAAATTGACTGTAATTCGTCTGGCAGGAAACTCAAATTGAGCCGTTTGTATCGCCGCGCGTACACGATCTTTGCTTTCTTTTACTTCGGCTTCTGGTAAACCAACAATCGTAAAGCTGGGCAGGCCATTGGCTAGATGCACTTCTACCACCACCTCTGGCGCGTCCATACCGCTTAATGCGCGGCTGTACAGTACGGCCAAACTCATTTTTGTTTAAGCTTTTCTTCTAGCTCTTCTAGCTTTGCCTCCAGCTTTGTTAATTGTTCGCGCGCATGGCGTAAAACTTCGGCTTGCACATCAAATTCTTCGCGCGTAACAAGCTCCATTTTGGTGAGCGCGCCCTTAATTAGTGCATGAATATTTTTATCGATATCCGCCAAGGGTGATGCTGCTGCCATCTCTTTGATTTTATTGGATAATTCTTCAACTTTTGATGAGTTAAACATAATAATTTCTCCTGATTTTTATTTAGTTTAACAGATTTTTAATGCACTCTTATATCTCGATTAATTATATAAGAATCATAAGTTATTGATTTTAATGGTCATTTAATTGGCATGCGCCTTGCTAGGTAACAACGTGGTTAAAACTACTTCATTATTTTTAAAACAACGTTAGGGGATACACAATGCGTAATTCGTTATTATCAATCGCTGTGT
>JAZKDM010000024.1:0-4103 GCA_040387535.1 Pseudomonadota bacterium
GCGTCACGTGTGTTGGTGTAAACAAACATATCAGCACCTGCGCCACCTGTTAAAGTGTCAGCCAAAGCACCGCCAGTGATTGTGTCATCACCGTTTGTACCAACAATGGTATCGCGACCTGCCGTGCCATTTTTAACCAAACCAGCCGTTGCCACACCTGCCGCCACATCAATCAAGCGACCACTTAAATCCAGTGCATTTTCTCTGCCGTATAAGTTAGTGGTAATTTCATCGCCATCGGCTGCATCTAAACGACCTAAACCGCCTGCGGCTTTTGGTGCTTGAATATAATTGGCTAACGCTTCTTGGTAGGTCACAGTGAATGGGCTGTTTTCAAACAACACATTATTAGCTGCAAATGGGTAGGCATCGCCACCGTTTGCGGTAAAGTCGATGGTTGTGAATGAGAATGTGCGAGTTGTGTTTAAGACGGCGCCATTGTTAATCAACACAGTACCGTCATCTAACACTACGCGCACAATGCGGTTGCCTGTGCCTAAAGTGGTACGTGCTGTATTGGCGCTGTTATAGGTGATTTTCATGCCAGAAACTTGCGCATAACGGCCATTTACCGCACCAGATGGACTAGTTGCGCCATAAGCGTGTTCCAATATGTCTTTTAACTGCGTGGCATTCATGCTTAAAGCCACTTTTACCAAGTTTGTGAATGGTAAAACGTTGAATGTATCGCCTACTGACACATTACCTGGGCCTGCAATGCTGGTGCGAATGCCGCCGCCGTTTTGAATCGCTACATCTGTATTACCAGCAAAACGCATGGCATCGGCTACTAAGTTGCCTAAACCTGTTTCCGCATTACGACCACCTGAAATGTAATTACCTGGTGTGCCAAGCACGCCGTTTGTGCCATTTAAAGCCACTGCTGTTGTGCCGATAATTTGTGCATTTAATGCGGCAATATAATTTTGCACTGGTGCAACAACTTGTGCGTTGATTGTGGCATCGCCTGTTACGCGGTCAGCATCGGCTGTTGCGCCTGTTACACGAATCATGCGTGTTGCATCAATGCTTGTTAGCGCGCCAGTGTTGTCATCAATCGTTAAATTCACTTCGCCCACATAACGGTTACCAAAGTGGCCTGTTAACACGGCGACTTGTTTAGCATCAGCACTTGTTGCATACACTGGGTGTGTATTAAATGTTGGTGCAACGCCACCATTAATCAGTAAATCATCCGCGTCACTCATCAACTCATGGCCGCCACCTGAAACCACTAAATCCACACCGGTTAGGTTAGGAATCATCAAGT
Source organism: Pseudomonadota bacterium (assembly GCA_040387535.1). GTDB lineage: Bacteria > Pseudomonadota > Gammaproteobacteria > Burkholderiales > Methylophilaceae > Methylotenera_A. The sequence goes on from JAZKDM010000024.1 coordinate 1,271, forward strand.
TGATTTCATTGCTAGAGTTTTGCAAATGGCTCATTACAATTACAGTGCTTACGCCTTGATTGTTACGCAGTTCATTAATTTGCGCTTGAATCAGCGGGATAATCGCGGCAATATTTTGCGCTTCTGTGTTGCTTGCATCGTAATTCAACATTGAACCCGGTGCAGGTGAAGAAATGCTTGGTAACAACGGCGCGGTAGCACCAACGATACCAATTTTTTTGCCGCCTGTTGTAGTTACCACTTTAAATGGTGCCACTTTGCCACTGGCAGCCAACGCCGCAAATTGAGGTGTTACATTGAAATTTAAATTAGAAGATAAATAAGTGGTATTTGAGATTTCAGCAAAACGTGCCGCCACATCAGAGCCATTATCAAATTCATGGTTACCAAAAACCGTTGCATCAAAACCAATTTGACGCATCGCGATGGTGTCGTAAAAATCTTGGCCGCCATCAGGGTGGGCGGTAGCTAAATTAGTTAAGCTAGCCGTGAAACGTGGGCCTGGCAAAAAGGCATCGCCTGCATTCAATTTAATCACTGTTTTACCAGCCGCTGTTGCCGCCGTTTGCGCATTGGCAATTACTGTTGCTAGGCGGTCAATACCACCGTAAAAAGAAATCGCTTGTGCGGTTGTATCGCGCAAATTACCTTGCGCTGAAATCAACCAGCTTTCTTGGTCGCCCACATGCAAAACAGTCACTTGTTCAGCCCATACTGGCACAGACACAAATAATGTCGCCACCAGCATTGATAAATGTTTAATTTTTAACATCATGTTTCCTAAGTTTAAATTGGATTAAATTGAGTATTAGTAGAGCTGACTGCGTGTACGGCATTTGCTACCGCTATTCTTTTTTGTTGCTTGATACTTTAGCCAGAATATATTGCGCACTTACTAATTTTTATGGACTATAAGGACTAGGTTTTTATGCCTAAATATGACAATTAAAATGGTTGATATAATTTGCGTGCCAATAAAAAAGCCCCTGCTTTTGGCAAGGGCTTTTAGTGCTGTTTTTAAGCTAATGGGTAATTAGATTAAACCGCTTTACGACGTGCAGAAAAACCCACAAAACCTAAACCTGCCACTAACAATGCATAGGTTTCTGGTTCTGGTACGGCGGCAACTGCGGCGCCAGAGGCGGTAACCATATCAAAACGCCATGTGCCTGTGCCTGCATATGTAGATGACGATGCCGCATAAGCGGATGTGTTAGGAGCAAAAGCCGCTACTACACGAAAAGCAAAGCTGGCATTGTTATCTGCACCAGCAATTGATGACAAATCAATCGTGCGGTTGTTAAACCATGTGTCACCTGCGTTGCCGTCAAATAAAGCAAAATCCACAAAGTTAGTACCATCTAAAGAATATTGAAACTGCTCATAACGTGAGCTGGTATTGCTGTGACGTAAATCGTAGCTAACCAAAATATCTTCAAAACCAAGTGTGCTTACATTAAATTGCACACCGCGAGTTTTATTACCAGCGCCTTGTGCTGCATAGCCAGTCGTTTGAAACCCTGAATCATCTGCTGTAGGCGCCGTATCAGTTGAACCGCCATTAGCTGAGCCACTAGAAAAAGCAGTTGTTACACCAGCAAGGGCAGATAAGCTACCAGCACCAATGCTAGCAATGATAGAGCCGGTACCTGTAGCCGAATCTGGTGTTACAGAGTTAAAGTTCCACTGTGTAATAGTGTCTGCGTTAGCGCCTGTTGCAGCTAATAAAGCGGCTGTTAATACTAATTTCTTAAACATTTAAAATCTCCATTTTTTATAAAATATAAAGCTTGATTAATCCTATTTTTAACGACTATTTTTGTTACCAACTTATTCTTTTTAACCAACTATTAAAAAGCGGCTGCAGTAACAAAGTCTCTTGTTACATCGATATTTGCGGCGCTTACACCTTTAAGTAATACCAATGGGCGGTAAGTCGCTGGGCCGTTGCCATCAATGTCAATCTGTACGCTGACACCACCAGTAACATTAACCAATTTTGCATAGCCATCTGCAAAAGCGTTGCCATTTGCATAGCCCACACTAGCTAACAGCAAGTTGATGTCTAGCTTATCGGCACCAGGCGTAAAGTCATTGACGGTATCCATCGCATCACGCATATTGCTGTAGATTAATATGTCACTGCCTGCACCTGTGGTAACGGTGTCAGCCAAGCTGCCGCCATTAATCACATCGTCACCTGCCGTGCCAATAATCGTGTCGCGGCCGTTTGTACCATTCACCGTTTTTTGCAGATTCAAACCAAGCACCACTGGATCATGGTCAGATGCTTTGTATGGGCCGCTGGTGTACAAGTCTTGCGGTTTAAATTCCGTGTTGTAATCAATTACAAACGGTTCATCCGCATTGATATGCCATTCCGTTGCACCCGTAATTTGAGCGGCCATACTGCTGTTAGCTAAAGCATGATCCAAGTAACCAGATTCACCATCAAACACATATGAATAGCCTTCTTCACCATTAAAACGTGCAATTTGGTCGCTAACACCCGCTTCGGCAAACAGTTCAATTGGGTCTTCTTTACCGTAAGCATTCAAGTCACCAATCACTAGCACATCGCTATCACCTGCCGCTGCAATCACTTGTGGCATAAAGCCATTAATGAGCTGATTAGCCTGCGCTAAACGCTGTGCATTAAAGCAACCTTGACCGTCGTTTTGGTCGGCATCAACGCCACTAGCACCGCTACAGCTTTTTGATTTAAAGTGATTCACAACAACAGTGAATTTTTCACCGTTTAAAGCGGCAAAGGTTTGGGCCAATGTTGGGCGATTATTAATGCTGTCGTTATCCGATAAAGCCGCATTCACTA
>JAZKDM010000025.1:0-5993 GCA_040387535.1 Pseudomonadota bacterium
TACCGTTTCAAATGTGGGTGCCAGATGTGTATCAAGGGGCTCCGACTTCAATCACCATGTTAATTGGCTCTGTGCCAAAATTCGCCGCCTTTGCCATTACCATTCGCTTGCTGGCACAAGGCTTATATCCGCTAGCAATCGATTGGCAAGATATGCTGTTAATTATGGCGGTACTATCCATTGCAATAGGTAATATCACCGCCATCGCGCAAACCAATTTAAAGCGCATGCTGGCATATTCCACTATTTCACATATTGGTTTTTTACTATTTGGCTTGATGAGCGCCAATTTAAACGGCTTCGCATCTAGTATGTTTTATATCACCGCCTACGTATTAATGACATTGGCAGGCTTCGGCATGATTCTATTATTAAGCCGCCAAGGTTTTGAGGCCGAGAATTTAGACGATTTAAAAGGCCTAAATAAGCGCAGTCCATGGGCCGCCTTTTTAATGTTAATTACCATGTTTAGCATGGCTGGTGTGCCACCAACGCTCGGTTTTTATGCCAAATTTACTGTGTTGCAAGCGGCGCTACAAGCGGGCTTTTTGTGGGCAGTGGTGTTTGCCGTATTGATGGCTGCAATTGGCGCATTTTATTATTTGCGCATTGTAAAGCTTATGTATTTTGATGCACCTAAAGACAACTCCGCAATCAATGCACCTGCTGATATGCAGTTGGTATTAAGCATTAATGCTGTTGCTTTATTGCTGCTAGGCATTATGCCGCAAACCGTGATGCAAATTTGCGGTGTGGCCATCTCACTCAGTCTTCAATAGTCTGTTTTAAGTACACTTCAAATAATCAGCAAGCAATTACATGACTCAGACTATTATTCTAATATTGGCATTTGTTGCAGCTAATTTGCCTTGGTTTTCGAATAAGCTTTTCTACGCCATACCATTAAAAACGAATGCTCAAGGTAAGAATTTAGCATGGTGCTTGTTAGAGCTAATAGTCTTATATTTAGTGGTAGGAGCGATTGGCTTTTACGCAGAACACGCTACTTTTGGACAGATCTCAGCGCAAGGCTGGGAGTTCTATGCCGTTACGTTTAGTTTGTTTTTGGTATTTGCATTTCCAGGATTTATTTACAAAGTATTGTGGAAAAAATAAAGGCCAGCATAGCTGGCCTTTATTAATTTACGTTTAATTGTTTTATTAGTCTTAGTAGAACATACGGCCGTCACATAGTAGATGTGCATGAGCGTCTTTTTTGGGGATTAGGCAGTTTTTTACTACAGCTGCAATAGTTGGTTCATCCCAACCATTTACCCAATCAGCATGAGCTGAATATCCAGCCTCAGATGTGGTTGGGTAATTGTCACTGGCTAATCTCCATTGCCCATCTTGAGCGGCTTTTGTCACAGTGAAGTGAAGAACCATTGAAATTTCTGGAATTGCTATAGGATGTGTATCAGGGCAATAGAAATCGTTTGGTGGTGCAACAGGCCTGTGACTAGGGAAAGCCATATGATCTTTATGGTTTGGACTATCCAAGTTTTTGCCATCCCAGCATTGTGGAAATTGAACTTGCATAGTTAAGTCATCACCTGCTTCACAATCAGCACCTTTAGGTATTCCATATGACCATCCCCATGTAGTTCTTTTTGAGTTCGGACCAGGGTAGCAAATATAATTTTTACGTTGAAGCTCGCTTGAGCTCACAGCTTTACCATTACCAGTAATCATTCTTAATCCCTTTGGAGGTGGTTTGAGAAGTGAGCTGTCAATAGTTGTTTTGTAATAAAAAATCGATGATGAAGGTGCGACTGGGGTATGTGTTGAGGTATCAATCATTGATGGAACCCAGTAAGCGCTACGATTCATTATGCCGCCAGAGCAAGTAGAGTTGCCGACTGCAGATAAGTTTGATAAATCGCTTTTGTAATTAACGCTTACATTACCAAAAAAAGTATGATGGTGAGCCGCGCCTTGCTGATTTGGATAAACTAGCGGATCATCATTGCTCATGTGACTGGTTTTGCAAGATATTCTAAATGCACCGCCTTCATTACTAATTGTTGGCTGTTCAGTAGTTGCGCTAATTCTTAAGTTTGAATATCCAAATTCTTGAACAATATTTTTACTAATATCCACTGCTGGCATCAAGCCAACTTGAATTAGATTAGCTGAAGTACTGGTAGTTGTAGTGGTTGTTGGTGCAGGACTTGCTGTTGCTACTTGAATGGGTGCTGTGTCTGTAGTTGTAGTCGTTGGTGTAGTTGTCGATGTAGTTGGTGCAGTTGTGGTGCTGGTTGTTGGTGTGGTTGTAGTACTAGTTGTAGTTGTTGGCGCAGTCGTTGTAGTACTTGTGGTTGTTGTAGTTGTTGTGCTTGTTTTGACTGGTTTTTTAGAAAAACCTAAAACAGTTACTTTGCTTCCGCTAGAAGTAAGCGTCGAGCTTGTAGTATCTGTAGTAGTAGTGAGGTTTGCTCTAATAAATTTAGAGAAAAACGCACCTACATTTTGATTGCTTGCAACCTTAAGTGTTCTGTTTTTCACAATAGGGCCTACTGTGCACAAGTCTTTGGTTTGTAGAGCGTTAACCATTTCGTTGCGTGTAACTTTTGTAAAGTTTGTAACTGGCGGGCGATCGGAGTATTGAATAACCCCTCTGTTATCACGCCATTTATAAATTTCGGCATGCGCTGAATAGCTGGCAGCTATTAAAGCGAATAGCGGTAGTGTTAAAACAAGCGCTGGTTTGCGAATAATTGAGTTTAACATGGTGGTACTCCTACTATCTTTTCAATGAGTTTACATTTTAGATGCGATTAAATCGCTAAGTCAATGAATTGAAAATAAATAATCTAAAAACACTATTGTTAATAACAATTAAGCATATTGAATTTTTTACAACAATAAATCACAAGCAATAATCAAGTTGACTAATACTTACTTAAAAATGTTAAGAAATTATTACTCTAATGTAATAAAATCCAATTAGAATTTTATCAGTAGCCAATGTAAATAAGGGTATAAAAATGCGCCTAGATAATGAACGCGAAAGTAGTAATGTAGAAGATAGACGTGGCGGCGGCTTACCCATTGGTGGAAAAGGTATCGGTATAGGCACGATTGCCATTGCTTTAGTTGCCATGTATTTTGGTGTAGACCCTTCTGTAGTATTAAATATTGGACAGGGTTTGAATCAACAAGCACCAGTTGAAGCGCAAGCGATTCCAAAAGATGACCCGATGGCAGTTTTTGTGGCCAAAGTATTGGGTAGCACAGAAGATACGTGGGGCAAAATATTTGCAAATGCTGGCCAGCAATACCCTGCGCCAAAATTAGTGTTATTTAGTGGGCAAACGCCTACTGCTTGCGGCACAGGGCAAGCGGCAATGGGCCCTTTTTATTGCCCTGGTGACAGTAAGGTCTATATCGATTTGCAATTTTATCAAGAAATGAAATCGCGTTTTAATGCGCCAGGCGATTTTGCGCAGGCTTATGTGATTGCGCATGAAGTAGGGCACCATATTCAGCATGTAGTTGGCACCTCAGACAAAGTGCAACAAGCACGCCAAAGCGCGCGCAACGAGTCTGAGTCTAATCAATTATCTGTACGTTTAGAGCTGCAAGCCGATTGCTACGCTGGCGTTTGGGCGCACCATGCGGATGGTGCAAACCGAATATTGGAAGCAGGCGATGTAGAAGAGGCCATGACTGCTGCCGCTGCCATTGGCGATGATGCGCTGCAAAAGCAAGCACAAGGCTACGCCGTGCCAGATAGCTTTACGCATGGCACTTCTCAACAACGTGTACGCTGGTTCAATCAAGGTTTAAAAGTGGGCGATGTAAATAAGTGCGATACATTTAATACGGCTATCTGAGAATCATAATCAATGCTGTCAATGCAATTAGATTTAACCGAACACTTAATTAGCTCAGAAACTATTGCCTCAGGCGGTATGCTCGTTGTTAAACGCGATAAAGTGCGTTTGCCAAATGGGCATAGCAGCCAGCGTGAATATGTGACGCACCCAGGCGCTGTAGTGATTGTGCCCTTATTGCCAAACGGAAATGTGATATTAGAGCGTCAATTTCGCTATCCATTACATCAGGTTTTTATTGAGTTGCCTGCAGGCAAAATTGATGCAGGTGAAGAAATTTTAATCACAGGTCAGCGTGAGCTACTAGAAGAAACTGGCTACAGCGCAAGTGACTGGGTCAAGCTGGGACATCAGCATCCATGTATCGGCTATTCTAACGAAGTAATCCATATGTACTTGGCGCGTGATTTAAGTGCTGGTCAGCATCAGCGCGATGCAGATGAATCGCTAGAAGTATTTGAAGCGTCGTTTGACGATTGTATGCGTATGATTCAAATGGGCGAAATTACCGATGGTAAAACAATTGTGGCGCTATTTTTTGCAGAAAAATATCTGAATCAGCATGGTTAATACGATAAATGGCTAGGGTATTAATCGTTGGCTGCGGTGATTTGGGTACAGCCATTGCTCTGCAATTGCATCAAGCGCAACATGAGGTGATTGGTGTAAGAATCAGTCAGCAAAACTTGCCGCATGGTATGCAGACCATACAAGCGGATGTGACGCAGGCCAATACACTAACTTCTCTCAAACCTCTTAATCCCGCCATTATCATTTACTGCGTTGCCGCTAGCGCGCAAACAGATGAAAACTATTGTGCCCATTATGTGCAAGGATTAAAAAATGTACTGGCAACGCAAGCCAACAATACCCATTTGCAACATGTTTTTTTTGTTTCTAGCACACGAGTATATGGCCAAACGCACGGGCAAAATACGCAAACTATATTAGATGAAAATGTAGCAGCAGAGCCTGCCGATTTTGGTGGTGAGCGATTGTTAGAGGCCGAAAATGTATTGACTAACTTACCCTGCCAAACAACCGCGTTAAGACTTTCAGGCATTTATGGCGAAGGTCGCTTGTACCTAGTCAATACTGCAAAAGATATTAGCCGTTGGCCTGCTAATAATAGTTGGAGCAATCGTATTCACCGCGATGACGCGGCAAGATTTATTGCATTTTTAGTACAAAAAGCCATACATCAGCAGGCGCTTGAACGCTGTTATATCGTCACCGATGATATGCCTACCTTGCAATATACGGTGCTGACATGGCTGGCAAGTCAGATGGATATTGATGTAAGCCGTATTCAAACCCCTGTTACAAATGGCGGAAAACGTTTAAGTAACAAACGTTTACGTGCTACAGGCTTTCAGCTGCAGTATCCTAATTACCAAATTGGTTATCAAAAAGTACTAGAAACTATTTAGCTCCCTATGCAAAAAAAATATCTTAAGCCTTTCATTTATATCTTCGTCAACGCTATTTTTTCATTATCAATAAGTACGGTGGCGTTTGCGGACGGCAGCAATTATTTTGATTTATGGCTATCAGCATTAAAAACAGAGGCAAGAGAAGCGCAAATTTCAGCACAAACCATTGATGATACCTTTAAGACCGCGCAATATTTGCCACGGGTAATTGTGCTGGATCGCGGTCAGCCAGAATTTATTTCACCCTTTTTAAGCTATGTAGAAAAGCGTGTTAGCCCAGAGCGCATAGCTCAAGGTAGGGCAGAGTTATTAGAGCAACAAGCGCTATTAAGCCAAGTTGAGGCGAAGTATGGCGTGCCAAAGCAGGTGTTGGTCGCATTTTGGGGCTTAGAAACTAATTATGGCGGCAATAAAGGCAATTTTGGTTTGCCATCTGCGCTGATGACATTGGCTTATGAAGGGCGCCGCGCGGCGTTTTTTCGCAGTCAATTATTTGATACCATGCGCATTGTCGATGCTGGACATAACACGGTGTCTGGCATGCGCGGCTCTTGGGCAGGCGCTTCGGGGCATATGCAATTTATGCCCTCTACTTTGCTTAAATACGGTGTAGATGCCGATATGGATGGCCGCATTAATATTTGGACTTCTTTGCCTGATGCATTTTCATCTGCCGCTAATTACTTAAGTAAAGTGGGTTGGCGCAAAGATGAGGCGGCAGCCA
>JAZKDM010000025.1:6093-12539 GCA_040387535.1 Pseudomonadota bacterium
TCTGCCGCTAATTACTTAAGTAAAGTGGGTTGGCGCAAAGATGAGGCGGCAGCCATAGAGGTGAAATTACCTGCAAACTTTGAATACAACCAAGCGCGGCTGAGTTATCGTCAGTTGACTAGCGATTGGGCAAAGTTAGGTGTGCTGGATATTGCAGGCAATGCTTTACCCAGCCATGCCAATGCGGCAATCTTGTTACCACAAGGTCAATATGGCCCAGCCTTTATGGTGTTTAGCAATTTTGATGTGATTATGGATTGGAATCGCTCTGTTAATTACGCCCTGTCTGTTGTGCATCTGTCTAATCAGTTAATGGGAGATAAGCCTATTGTGGCAGGGGATTTAGCCGAAAAAGAAGCGATGAGCTTTAACCAATTGTGGGCATTGCAAGGCAAATTAAATGAATTAGGTTTTGATTGTGGTGAGCCAGATGGTTTTCCTGGCCTAAAAACGCAAGCCGCGATTAGACAGTATCAAGCTAGCCAACATATGGCACAAGATGGCTACGCCAGCCCAAGTTTATACCAGCGCTTATTGCAGCCTTAAAATATTAAAGAATCGCGGCTTCTAAACCAGCCTGTTAAGCTTGCTCTTTCTCGCTTGGCAGGGCGAACTTCGTGCCAAAATTTGGCCGATAAAAACAGCACCAATTTGCCAGCAGTAGGCAATATATCCAAGTGCATATCTTCATTTAAATACAATCTCAATTCGCCACCATCTTCAGCTTTCCAATTATTATTCAAATATAAAATGCTGCTTAATTGGCGCGATTTTGCATTATTACCATGACTAAATTGGTCTAAATGTTTTTGATACAATCCACCAATTGGATAAAGTGCTAAATGTGTTTCAAGTGATTGTATATTCATAAATAATTGCTGATTCAGCGCGTCTTTCAAGCTGTACATTTGGCTGAAATATGTTTGAATTGCCGTGTTTTCATCTTGCTCATCCAGCCAAGCAATATGGTCACCGCGAATTGCCGATTGTGTTTTACTCACCAAGCCCGTTTTAGCCGGGTTCATATCACTATTGCTATAGCGCTTATTTGTTTCATCGCGCAGCGCAGAAATAGTGTCGGCTGGCAAAAAATGGTCACAAATAACGTAGCCATGCGTGGCAAGTGATTGTATTAATGCATCAATATTTGCCTGATTTTTATTTTCGATTTCCACCGCGCAATTGTACCAGCGCGTTTGCGTGCAAACCCGTATTAAGCTAAAATTCGCACTTCGCAAAAAGTGAAGAAAAATATTAGGCGGTTAGCTCAGTTGGTTAGAGCGCTTGGTCGACATCCAAGAGGTCACCAGTTCGAATCTGGTACTGCCTACCAAAAATGTGCAAAGCCGTTCAAAAAACGGCTTTTATTGTTTTAGCGTTATTCTTATATATTTAAATTGGATTTGATATGCCAGTAATTCGCTTACCAGATGGCTCGCAACGCAGCTTTGATACGCCAGTAACCGTGGCGCAAGTGGCCATGGATATTGGCGCAGGCCTTGCAAAGGCAGCGCTAGCTGGTAAGGTCAACAACCAATTGGTGGATACAAGCTATTTGATTGAATCGGATAGCGATTTAGCCATTATTACTGACAAATCCGATGATGGATTAGATGTGATTCGCCATTCCACTGCGCATTTGTTGGCTTATGCGGTTAAAGAATTATTTCCAGATTGCCAAGTGACCATTGGTCCCGTGATTGACAACGGTTTTTATTATGACTTTTCATATAAACGCCCATTTACGCCGGAAGACTTGATTGCCATCGAAAAGAAAATGGCTGAGTTGGCCAAAAAGGATGAGCAAGTCACACGCAAAGTATTGCCCCGCGATGAAGCTGTGGCTTATTTCAAAAGCATCAATGAACATTACAAAGCTGAAATCATTGCGTCGATTCCTGCTAATGAAGATGTATCTTTATACACAGAAGGCAATTTTACCGATTTGTGCCGTGGCCCGCATGTGCCCAACACTGGTAAATTAAAAGCCTTCAAGCTAATGAAGTTAGCAGGCGCCTATTGGCGTGGTGATAGCAATAATGAAATGCTGCAACGCGTTTATGGCACAGCATGGCGCAATAAAGAAGAATTGGAAGCGTATTTATTTCAGCTAGAAGAAGCCGAAAAACGCGACCACCGCAAACTAGGCAAGCAACTGGATTATTTCCATATGCAAGACGATGCCCCAGGTATGGTGTTCTGGCATCCCCGCGGTTGGAGTATTTGGCAAGAAGTTGAGCAATACATGCGCCAAATGTTTAAAGATTACAATTATCAAGAAGTACGCACGCCGACCATCATGGATAAAACCCTGTGGGAGAAATCGGGCCACTGGCAAAACTATCGCGACAATATGTTTGTGACTAACTCGGAAAATCGTGAATACGCCGTAAAACCGATGAATTGTCCAGGCCACGTGCAGATTTTTAATAGTAGTTTGCATAGTTACCGCGATTTGCCGCTGCGTTTAGCAGAGTTCGGCTCATGCCACCGCAACGAACCTTCTGGCTCATTGCATGGCTTGATGCGTGTGCGCGGCTTTACGCAAGATGACGCGCATATTTTCTGTACTGAAGAACAAGTGGAAGCGGAAGTCGCCGACTTTATCAAAATGCTTTACAAAGCGTATGGCGATTTTGGATTTAAAGACGTTCTAGTAAAGCTTTCTACTAGACCAGAAAAACGTATTGGCACAGACGAAGATTGGGATAGGGCAGAAACTTCGCTTGCAAACGCGCTTAAGTTAAACAATTTAGATTTTGAATACCAGCCTGGTGAAGGTGCATTTTATGGACCTAAAATCGAATTCACACTGAAAGATTCGCTAGGTCGCTTGTGGCAGTGCGGTACGATTCAATTAGACCCTAACTTACCAGAGCGCTTAGGCGCAGAGTATGTCGCAGAAGACAATTCACGCAAGCGGCCCATCATGTTGCATCGCGCTATTGTGGGGTCAATGGAGCGTTTTATTGGTATTTTGATTGAAAATTACGCAGGTGCAATGCCGCTTTGGTTGGCGCCTGTGCAAGTCATGGTGCTAAATATTTCTGAAAGCCAAGCCGATTATGTGATGCAAGTGGTTGAAATTCTAAAGAAAAATGGCATTAGATGCGATTTTGACTTGAGAAATGAGAAGATTACCTATAAAATACGCGAACATTCAATGCAGAAAATGCCTTACTTGCTAGTTGCAGGTGAGCGCGAAATGCAAGCAGGACATGTGGCCGTGCGTACCAGAAAAGGTGAAGACCTAGGTTCTATGCCGATTGCCGAGCTAATTGCTCGATTAAAAGCAGAAGTAGAAACAAAGGTTTAAGCTAAATTTTCAAGGTAGCGCGGTTTAATTTTTTTGATTAGGAGCCAGCAATAGCACAAGATAAAGATACACGAATCAACGGCGATATTACCGCAGCCGAGGTTCGTTTGGTGGGCATAGAAGGCGAGCCGTTAGGCATAGTAAGTCTTCGCGAAGCCTTTGCGAAAGCAGAAGAAGCGGATATCGATTTGGTTGAAATTGCGCCAAACGCATCACCCCCAGTGTGCAGATTGATGGATTACGGTAAGTTTAAGTATGCTGAAAGTAAGCGTCAGCATGAGCAAAAACTGAAGCAGAAACAAGTTGTTATTAAAGAAATTAAGTTTCGCCCAGGTACTGATGACGGCGATTACAATATTAAAGTACGTAATATCATCCGCTTTTTGGGTGAGGGTGATAAAGCGAAAATCACGCTACGTTTCAGAGGTCGTGAGATTACGCATCAAGAATTTGGTTTGGCTTTATTAAGACGAGTAGAAGCGGATTTGGCAGAGCATGCGGTTGTTGAGCAGTTCCCAAAAATGGAAGGCCGCCAAATGGTGATGGTATTAGCACCGAAGAAAGTAGAAAAAGTAGTGGCTAAACCACCAAAAGCAGCGAAACCTGCTGAAAAATCAGCTGAGAAGATAGAAGCACCAGCTACAGAATAAATAAGTTTTTTGAGTGATACGGCGAAATGGCATGCCTAGGCACTCTTTATCAACCTCCAAGGAGAAAAAAATGCCAAAAATGAAAACAAAGAGCAGCGCCAAAAAGCGCTTTAAGTTCTTAGGTAACGGTAAAGTGAAACGTACGCATTCACATTTACGTCATATCCTAACCAAGAAAACCACTAAGCAAAAACGTAAGCTACGTGGCACTTCGATCATCTCACCAACTGACATCAAACGCGTTCGCGCAATGATGCCAACACAATAAGGAGACCGATATGCCTAGAGTAAAACGTGGTGTCATCGCTCGCGCAAGACATAAAAAAGTATTAAACGCCGCTAAAGGTTATCGCGGTCGTCGTAAAAACGTTTATCGCGTTGCTAAGCAAGCGGTAATGAAAGCTGGTCAGTATGCTTACCGTGACCGTCGTCAGAAAAAACGTCAATTCCGTACCTTATGGATTGCACGTATTAACGCAGGTGCACGTGAGTTAGGTTTAACTTACAGCCGCTTTATGAATGGCTTGAAAAAAGCTTCTATTGAAGTGGATCGCAAAGTACTAGCGGATTTAGCAGTGTTCGACAAAGCGGCATTTGCAAAATTTGTTGACTTAGCAAAAGCTGGTTTAGCTGCTTAAAAGTTGCTTGAATCGGTTTGAAATTAAAAAAGAGGCTACGGCCTCTTTTTTTATGACTGATAAACTAATAGAAATTTTTCTGATTGTTTATTGTAAATATTTATTCATAATCAATCAGTTAAACATCAACAAACACATTACTTTAAGTTAAAATATCGTATGACTAATTTAGAACATCTGATTTCAGAATCGCTCGCCGACTTTACTGCATGTAATGACATGCCTGCCTTAGAAAATGCTAAAGCCAAATATTTAGGTAAAACAGGTGCATTAACCGATTCTCTAAAAGGCTTGGGCAAACTGTCAAATGAAGAGCGTCCAGCAGCTGGCGCCGCGATTAACGTAGTTAAGCAAGCGGTTGAAGCGGCATTAAATGCGCGCCGTGAGGCCATTTTAAATGCCGAACAAGCCAAGCAATTAGCGGCCGAATCATTGGATGTTACTTTGCCTGCACGTGCTCAGTCACAAGGCGGTTTGCACCCAGTGACGCTTACCTTAAAGCGCATTGAAGAGCTATTTCATTCGATTGGCTTTGATGTGGCTACTGGGCCCGAAATTGAAACCGATTTCTATAATTTCACCGCCTTAAATATCCCTGAAAACCATCCTGCGCGTGCGATGCACGACACGTTTTATGTGGATGAAAGTAACGTTCTAAGAACACATACATCACCAGTGCAAGTGCATTATATGCAAGACAAAGAACCGCCCTTAAAAATTATCGCGCCAGGTCGTGTATACCGAGTGGATTCTGACGCTACGCATTCACCCATGTTTCATCAGGTTGAAGGCTTATGGGTAGATGAAAATATCAGCTTTGCCAATCTTAAAGGTGTGGTCCAAGACTTCTTACAGAAATTCTTTGAGCGTGATGATTTAACGGTTCGATTTAGGCCTTCATTTTTCCCTTTCACTGAGCCATCGGCTGAGATGGATATGAGCTGGAACGGCGGCTGGTTGGAGATTGGTGGTTGCGGTATGGTGCATCCTGAAGTGTTCAAGCATGTGAATATCGATAGCGAAAAATACCGCGGCTTTGCCTTTGGTCTGGGCGTAGAACGCTTGGCTATGTTGCGCTATGGTGTGAATGATTTGCGCCATTTCTTTAATAATGATTTGCGTTTTTTATCGCAATTTAAATAATCAAGCTGAATAATTAAACGCTATGCAATTCTCCGAAAATTGGTTACGTACTTTTGTTAATCCCGCTATTTCATCTGCTGAGCTTAGTCACGCGTTGACCATGGCAGGGCTAGAGGTGGAAGAAATGACGCCTGTTGCGCCTGCTTTTGGCAATATCGTGATTGGCGAAATTATTGAAGCGGTGAAACATCCTGATGCCGACCGTTTGCAAGTTTGCAAAGTGAATATAGGTAAGGAAATTTTGCAGATTGTTTGTGGTGCCAGCAACGCGCGTGTGGGCCTAAAAGCGCCATGTGCATTGGTTGGCGCAGAATTGCCAGGAATCAGTATCAAAGCCGCCAAAGTGCGTGGTGTGGAATCCTTTGGCATGATGTGTTCTGCCAAAGAATTAGGATTAGCAGCAGAAGCAAGTGGCTTGCTGGAATTACCAAGTGATGCGCCAACTGGTCAGGATATTCGCCAATATTTAGATTTAAATGACCATGCATTAACATTGAAATTGACGCCCAACCGTGCTGACTGTTTAAGTATCTTGGGTATTGCACGCGATGTGGCAGCGATTACAGGTGCGCCTGTCACATTGCCAGCGATTGACGCAGCCAACATTGAAAGTGCAACAGTACAAACGGTAAGCGTTGATGCAATAGATGCTTGCCCTGCTTATTATGGCCGCGTAATTGAGGCTGTGAATGCGCAAGC
>JAZKDM010000026.1:0-2077 GCA_040387535.1 Pseudomonadota bacterium
AATTTAAACTTTATTGCGCACCAATGGTTAGAGATGGAGCATGGCATTCGCCACGCGCTCAAAGATAATCAGCTATTTATTGTGTATCAGCCCCAAGTTGAAAATACCGATAACAGCCTTGTTGGTATAGAAGCCCTAATCCGCTGGCGGCATCCAGAGCGTGGCTTAATTCCGCCCTTAGAGTTTATTAAAATCGCCGAGCAATCGTCGCTGATTAATCAAATTGGTGAGTGGGTGCTTGACGCCACATGCAAGCAAATACGTGCTTGGAAGAATAAAAAATATGACGTGCCGCGTGTTTCTATTAATATTTCGGCAAGGCATTTACGTTCAGAAAGCTTGATTAAAACGCTGACTAATATTCCTGCCAAATATGATATTTCACCTAGTATGCTGTGTATTGAGATTACAGAATACGCTCTGCTAGAGGAGGCTGATGTAGTAAAAAATAATATGCGCCTAATCAAAGAGGCTGGCTTTAGAATTTCGCTAGATGATTTTGGTATGGGCCACTCATCGCTACTTTATTTAAAACGCTGGGCGGTAGACGAAGTCAAAATTGACCGTTCATTTGTGGATGGTTTGGTGAATAGTGAAGAAGATCGCGTCATCGTCAAAGCGATAGTGGCACTGGGTGATGCGCTGGGTCTTAATTTGGTGGGTGAGGGCGTAGAAAATCAGCAACAAGCGGATATATTATCGGCAAGTGGCTGTAAAAATGTGCAAGGTTATTTTTATTCACCACCACTAGAAGCAAAAGAAATGGAAACTTGGCTTAAAAAAGCGTAAAAATGCTTTTTTAAACCAGTTTTATCACTAGCTAACGTCTTACTTGGTGTTGCTATTTGGTACGCAAGCCGCCTAATAAAGCCGCTACTGGTGCTTTATTAGAAGAGCTTGGATTGTATTGTGGTTTTGCCACAACAACAGACGGCTCATAAGGCTTATCAAACCAAGGGTCGCGTGAAGGCTTGCGAACATGCTGACGTGATTTTGTGGCTTGCCTGTTTGAGCTTAGAGAGTCATTTGCAGTTTGGTTGCTATGTTCTACGGCGTGAGCAGGCTTTGTCGATTTTTTAGCGGTATGTTTAATCTCAATTGTTTCGCGTGTAATGCTGCGTTTAATTAATTTTTCGATTTCAGCTAAATACTTTTCTTCTTCTTCGCACACCAGTGAAATAGCAATACCACTTGCACCAGCGCGGCCTGTACGGCCAATACGGTGCACATAGTCTTCTGGTGCGCTTGGTATTTCATAGTTAATCACCATCGGTAAATCACTAATATCTAAACCACGCGCCGCCACATCGGTTGCTACTAATGCCGTGATTTTTCCAGCTTTAAAGGCATCCAAAGCTTCAATACGCTCTTTTTGACTTTTGTCACCATGAATCGCATCAGCACTAATGCCTTCTTTTTGTAAAGCGCGGCTCAATTTGCTGGCAGTGATTTTAGTCTTGGTGAAAATAATCACTTGCTGGCTGTTAGACTCAACGAGCAGTTGCGTTAACAAAGCTTGTTTACTGCTTTGCGCAACAATATAAACTTTTTGCGTTACATTGTCGTTTGTCGCATTGCTACGTGCCACTTCAATCAATGTCGGATTCGTTAAAAAGTCATCAGCTAATTTTTTAATCTCATTTGAAAATGTAGCAGAGAACATTAAATTTTGGCGCTGTTTTGGCAACAAGGCCAAAATACGTTTCAAATCAGGCATAAAGCCCATATCCAACATTCTGTCGGCTTCATCTAACACTAAAATTTGCACTTGCGATAAATTCAGCGTTTTTTGCTCAACATGATCAAGCAAGCGACCTGGCGTTGCCACCAAGATTTCAATACCTGTTTTTAAATGCGGCGTTTGCGTTTTAATATCTACGCCGCCAAACACCACCAAGCTCTTTAAAGGCGTGTGTTTAGCATAAACTTTAATACTTTCTTCTACCTGAATCGCTAATTCGCGGGTTGGTGTAAGCACCAATGCGCGAATAGGATGTTTTGCAGGTGAAGTACTGCTGCTGGCAAAGGGTAATAGTTTTTGTAAAATCGGCAACGCAAAGGCTGCCGTTTTACCTGT
>JAZKDM010000027.1:0-2237 GCA_040387535.1 Pseudomonadota bacterium
GTGATTTTGACGGTGCCATTTGGTAATTCAACCGTTGGAATAGCCAGCAAAAATTGGGTGAGAATTTTATTGGCGACATTAAACGTGAATTGGCCAGTGATTAAATCACCCAAAATTTGCCTAAAACGGTTTGGATTATCAGTGATGATGGCGGCAACGCCTGCGTTTTGCATGGCATGCAGCAATTGTGTGTCTGAGAAAAAGCTGGGTAGCGGCACCAGTGGGGCTTCGCAGGCCAACGCAGCCAAATCAATCACCACCCAAGCAGGGTGGTTATCGATATTAATGGCAATTGGTTGATTGGCCGTAAATGAAGATAATTGCGTGCTTAATTGTGCTATTTGGTTGTTAAGCTCATCGTAATTTAATACAAGTTCCTCGTTTTCAATTGAAATAGATTTTAGTGCGGCAGAAAGTGGAAATTGAGCCGCGTGATGTTGAATACTGTTTAGCAAATTCAGCACCTAGTTATGACGCGATACCGCGTACGGCGATAATTTGCGGTTGATTATCGTAATAGCTGCCCCAAAGTGCCTGCTCATTTTTTGGTAATCTGCCAACGTCTGCGGCTTGTAAAGCATAAACATCGCGCCCACCTTTAATTAAGCCATTTTGTAAGCTGCGATGCGCGGTTGCTACACACCATTTCACTTGCATATCTAGGCTTTGTTGAATCACATGCGCAATTAAAATACCGGCATTGCGTGGGTTAGCCACGGCCAAATTACCAATTTCGGTAATTTCATCGCGCTTAATGGCTTTATTGAGCTGGCTTGATAACAAATGTTCAATTGGCGCATCCAAATATTGCTCTAAAAATAGCGATTCTTGCGCCGCATGGCGCAATCCAAAAGCGGCCATTAGTTGACCTTCTGCATCGCGTAGCGCCACCAATATCGGCATAAAGTGCATCACTGTAGCTTGATAAGAGACTGCAAATACGTCACGAATAAAGTGCTCTACCTCAAGGCGGTCGGCATGGTTTTGATGAACGATAAAAGCCTGAATTTCTTGCATGGTATAGCGTTTAGTTTTGGCAAACTCTCTTAATTGATAAGCTGTTTGAGCATGATAAATGGCTTGTGGTGCTGTTGAGACGGCATGCATTGCGAATCCTTTAATCATAAAGTATTCAATTAAATGCAAATACGATGCCAATAATAATTTACTGAAAATTCAATCACTTACTTAATCATACAATTTAAACCCTGCAAAAATTGCACGATTAAAAGTGTAAAACCCTGCATTTTTTGCAAGATTTGCAAAAAAATCAAGTCAAATTTTAGTCGGCAATAACGCATTATTGTTAATCAAAACAATAGCTTGTCAGTTTAGAAGTCAGTGTGGCACTAAGGTTGCATATAGCTTAGTCATTTAAATGAATCAATCATTACATGACGCCAGCAAATAACACAAAATCAACGAACCAAAAATTAGGCCAAGCGTTGCGGCTTTTCTTTATTGGCACTTATTTACTTATCCTATTTTTAGTAGCAAGCACCATCGATTTTCAAGCGGCATATGCCGAAAACAAATTGAGTTTTGCGTTTTTGTGTGTGGCGTTTGTGATGTACGGCATTTTCTATTTAGTGCCTGCCTATCTGATTACGCACATCACCAAAAAGTTACTCAGTAGCCAGTTAACAAAACCAGCTGCGCAAAAAATTGTTTATGCGATTGCCATACTCGCAACCGCAATCACTACTTTATTGATGTATGCAAACGCCAAGCTATATGGTTTGTACGGCATGTATATCAACGGCTTTGTGCTTAATTTGGTGATGACGCCAGGCGGTGTTGAGTCGCTAGGTGGCAGTGCAGCCAGTGATTTGGGTTTTGCTGCCATTGCGTTTGGATTTTTATTGTTGCAAACCGTTTTGTTGTGGCTAGCTGTTAAATTTTTACAAAAATCTCAAGCATTTAAACAAGTTGTTTTCGGCTGGAAATCGGCACTTGGTGCTTTGCTACTGCTGGCGACTGTGCATATGTCATACGCTTATGATTTGCATACCAAGCATGAGTTATCCACAGTGGCGCAAATGGTGCCGTTTTATCAGACAGTATCTGCACGCGGCCTTTTTAAAGCATTAGGTATTAAAGGCACGCGCTCTTCCAGCCTAAAAGCCAAAGGTAAATTGCACTATCCTTTGCACCCAATACAATCAAACAAGCCAGCCAAGCCCTACAACATTGTATGGTTGGTTTCTGAATCATGGCGTGCCGATACCTTAAACGCG
>JAZKDM010000028.1:0-1514 GCA_040387535.1 Pseudomonadota bacterium
GCGCCACTAATGCAATATGTGCAGCGCTATAACGCGCATTTAAGTTTTAACAGCACTTTAGTTGAAGTTGACGGCCCCAATCAAACAGCATGGTTTGATGTAAAAGATGCGCAAGGTGCAATTACGCGTGTTGCTAAAGACTTTGATTTTTTACACGTAGTGCCACCACAAAGCGCGCCCGATTTTATTAAAGGTAGCCCTCTAGCCAATGCAGATGGCTGGGTTGAGGTGAATCAAAACACTTTGCAGCATGTGCGTTACCCACATATATTTAGCTTGGGCGATTGTTGCTCTAGCCCCAATGCCAAAACCGCTGCCGCAGCGCGCAAACAAGCCGTAATTGTTGCTAAAAACCTCATTGCGTATCGCACAGGCCTAGGTTTACCAGAGCAATACGATGGCTATGGCTCTTGCCCACTTACCGTTGAAAAAGGCAAAGTGATACTGGCCGAATTTGGCTTTGGCGGCAAATTAATGCCCAGTTTTTGGTGGGATTCCACCAAACCTAGATACTCCGCTTGGTTACTCAAAAAACGTGGTCTACCTTGGCTGTATTGGCACTGCATGCTAAAAGGCCGCGAATGGCTTGCGCGTTGCAAAGCTTGCGGTTGATTAAATGTCTTATTTAATGATTACTGATTGGTCGCTGATTAGTATTGGTATTGGGTTATTTATTGGCTTAGTGTTAGCGTTAACAGGCGCGGGCGGCTCAATTTTAGCAATCCCCTTGCTGATGCTTGGCTTACATTTAAGCTTACAGCAAGCCGCACCCATCGCCTTATTAGCGGTATTGCTGGCGGCCATTATTGGCACTATTCAAGGCTTATATAAAAACATCGTTCGCTACAGAACAGCGTTGTTGATTGCCAGCTTTGGCGTGGCATTTGCGCCGCTGGGGGTATGGGTGGCGGGGCATATACCTAGTTATATTCTTAGCCTAATTTTTGCAGCGGTAATGCTGTATGTGGCTTGGCATATGTGGCATCAAAGCAATGCCAGTCAAATCACTCAACAAAATTTACCCGATATGCCCTGCATGATTAATAAAGTCACATCTAGACTGTACTGGACAGCTACATGCACTAGGCGACTGGTTGCTACAGGTACTCTTGCTGGCTTTGTTTCTGGTTTGTTAGGAGTGGGTGGCGGCTTTGTGATTGTGCCAAGCTTACGCAAAGTGAGTAATTTCAACATGCAAACCGTTGTGGCTACTTCTTTAATGGTGGTCAGCATCGTTTCAATCGTGAGCATTGTGAGCTATAACTTTGCCGCCCCATTACAGTGGGTGATTGCGATTCCTTTTGTGTTAAGTACTATTTTTGGTTTATTGATTGGCAGCCAATTTAGCCACAAAGTACCCACAAAAATCAGTCAGCGTGGCTTTGCATTTTTAGCCATACTGGCGGCAATGATGTTGATTTTTAGGCTTTAAGATTATTAATTCACCATCCGTTAAAAATAGTTGTTTTTTTATAAACTTTTATTATGTTTTAGCAGTCTGCCTAGTACAAAAA
>JAZKDM010000028.1:1614-9764 GCA_040387535.1 Pseudomonadota bacterium
AAATAAAAGTTTTTCACTTAGAGGTTAGCAAATGGACGGCACCGCACTCATTTTACTACTGACATTTTTGGTGTCAGTCACCGGCTTATTAGTTTTTATATGGTCCATGTCAAATGGATTTTTTAATACCAAGCAAAGCGCTTCCCATATTATTTTTGGTAAAAACGAAATCGGCTTGGTTGAAGACCCTGCATCCAACCAAACCAGCAATGAATTACAAGAGGCGGCAGGTGAAACCGATGCAACCTTAACGCAAAAAGAATTAAGCGATCGCTTAATTGCCGATAAATCGTCTGCCCTACCCACTTTTGTCTGCTTATTAACGGCCATGTGCTGGTTAATTGTGGGCTCTGCGGCTGCGATTATTGCATCTATTAAATTGCATGAGCCTGATTGGTTGGTATCTCAAGCATGGCTAACATTTGGGCGCATGAGAAGCATCCATCTAAACGCTGTTATTTATGGCTGGGCATCTATGGCTGGCGTTGGTGTCAGCTTGTGGCTGATTCCACGCTTACTTAAAACGCCATTGGTGGGTGCAAAATTTGTGTATTGGGGCGCCATTATTTGGCATGTGGCTTTAATGTGTGGTGTGGCAGCTATTGGTGCAGGCTATACAGATGGCATGGAATGGTTAGAGATGCCATGGCAAATTGATATTTTCATTGTGTTAGGCGGCGCATTAATGGGCTTGCCCTTGTTCTTAACGCTAGCCAATCGCAAAGTTGATCATTTATACGTGTCTGTTTGGTACATCGGCGCGGCGTTAATTTGGTTTCCAATATTATTCTTTATCGCCAACATCCCTAACCTACACTTTGGTGTGCAAGGCGCTGCCATGAACTGGTGGTATGGTCATAACGCGTTAGGTTTATGGTTTACGCCAATTGGCCTAGGCGCGGCGTATTACTTTATTCCTAAAGTATTAGGCAGACCAATTTACTCTTACAATTTATCGTTGCTGGGCTTTTGGTGCTTGGCCTTCTTCTACTCACAAGTGGGCGGTCACCATTTAATTGGCGGCCCGCTACCCACTTGGATGGTCACATTATCCATTGTGCAATCCATGATGATGATTATCCCCGTGTTTGCCGTGGCGGTTAATCACCACATGACAGTGGGCGGCAATATTAAAGCAGTTATCCACTCACCCACACTGCGTTTTATTGTGCTGGGTTCTATGTTGTATGTGGCGGCATCTGTGCAAGGCTCACTTGAGGCATTGCGCTCTGTAAACGTGATTACGCATTTCACTCATTACACAGTTGCACACGCGCATTTGGGTATGTACGGCTTTTTCACCTTAGTCATGTTTGGCTCAATCTACTTCATTATGCCTAGAATTGTGGATTGGGAATGGCCGCATCCTTGGATGATTAGCGCGCACTTTTGGCTAGTAGCGCTTGGTTTTGCGGTTTACTTTATTGGCTTAACCACTGGCGGTTGGTTACAAGGCGTTGCCATGGTAGATGCCACAAAACCATTTATGGATTCAGTCGCAGTCACCCTGCCTTATTTAAAATCACGCTCTGTTGGCGGTGGCTTAATGGTGCTAGGGCATTTGATATTTATGATTCACTTTATATTAATCAGCCTGCGCTACGGCACTAAAAAAGAGCCTGCTTTGTTGATTCCAAAAGTGAATATTCCATTTATTAAAGAGGCGAAAGTTGTAGCCACAGAATTGAAGAGAGGTTAATGATGGCTGGCCATATTGATGAGAAAAAACTATTTACAGGCGCATTAGTGATTATTGCGTTTGCCACGCTAGCTTTGGTGGTAATGCCCTATGTGCAGCTAAAAAATGTGCAAGCACCTGCCGAATTAAAACCTTATACCGATCAGCAAGCGCATGGCCGCAAGGTGTATATGAGCATGGGCTGCGTTTATTGCCATTCGCAACAACCACGCGATGCTAAATATGCACCAGATGACAAGCGTGGCTGGGGCAGAGCTTCAACCGCGGCCGACTATGCTTATGACACCGTGCACTTACTAGGCACCATGCGTACTGGTCCCGATTTGCTGAATATTGGCGCGCGTCAGCCATCGCAAGATTGGCACTTAGGCCATTTGTATCAACCACGCGCCTATATGCCAGGCTCAATTATGCCGGCTTACCCGTTTATGTTCGTAGAACGTAAAGGCCCAGCTAAAGAGGGAGAAGTGGTTTTAAATCTTCCACCCGCCTTTGCAAAACCTGGCATTACCATTGTGGCCACACGCGATGCGCTTGATTTGGTGGAATATCTAAAAGCCTTGGATAGAACCTACCCAATTAAAAAAACCATTGAACAAAGCCTAGAAACGGCAAAATAAGCACAAAATTCAGGAGAAATAAGCAATGACAACAAATGATAACGACGCCTTAAATGACGCGCAAAAACGGGAAAAAATAGACCCTAGCGAAGAAGCAAAATCGCTACCTTGGTTTATTACCATGACCATTGGCGCCTTGTTAATGTGGAGTGCTATTTATATTGCCGAAACCGTGATGACGGCCGCGCCCGAAGATGGTGATAATCGCGCACCGCAAGTATTAGCAAGTGCCGATTGTGCTGCAACAGATAAAGTCGCCATTGATGGCGGTGCAATATTTCAAGGTAAATGTGTGGCATGCCACCAAGCTAATGGCCAAGGCATTGCTGGCGTTTTCCCGCCATTAGCGGCGTCTGAATGGGTATCAGGCAAACCAGAAGTATTAGCCAATATTTTATTGCATGGTATTAGCGGCAAATTAACCGTTAAAGGCGTGGCTTACAACGGCCAGATGCCTGCGTTTAAAGATTTATTAACAGATGGTGAAATTGCGGCTGTGCTCACCCACATTCGCTCACAATGGGATAATAAATCAGAAGCGATTGATGAAAAGTTAATCACCACGGTACGCGATGCCACTAAAGACCGCGCGAATCCTTATAACGGGGATGAAGAGTTATCCAAACTCTAACCAGCATTAGCGCCTATTTCTCCAATTCAGCACGCGCTAGGTATTTACTACTCTTGGGCGTATTGCTGTTTTGGGGATTTTTTTTCAGCTTAATCACTTCTGATTTATCAAATTTCACTTTAGAGTCTGAGCGAAAATCGCAACTTTTTTCTAGCAAGCCCAGTATTACTTTGCAATTGATTGACGCCAATGGCCAAAACTTATTGTTGGCTGATTTAGCAAAACAGCAAAATAAAATACTGGTTACCGAATTTATTTATACCCGTTGCAAAACCCTGTGCTTAACCTTGGGCGACTATTTTCAGCAAGCGCAAACGCACATCAAAGCACAATCGTTGCAACAAAAAATCCACTTACTCAGCATTAGTTTTGATGTTGCTGCAGACAATCCAACGCGCTTAAATCGCTATCAATCTAGGATGAAAATGGATGACCAGGTCTGGTCAATCGCCACCATGGCAAGTGATGCCGATTTAGCGATGTCGAAACGTCAATTAGGCTTGGTAGTACTTGCCGATAGCGCCAACGAATTTGTGCACAACAGCGCTTTTTTAGTCATTTCGCCACAAGGAAAACTACTAGGCATTTATGATGACGATGATATTCAAGGTGCATTAAGCTTGGCTGCATCGGAATCTTTAAAGCTTTAAAATCTAATAAAAATGAATCAACTTAAGCGAAACACTATTCAACTTTACGCAAGCGTGCTATTTTTAATCGCCGCCATTGCACCTTCACTGCCACCTTTTAAGTATTTGCTGGCATCTAGCATGGTTATTCATATGCTGATACAGATTCCAGCGCTGGTACTGGCTGGCTATTGGCTAACTGCACAAAATAAGCCACTCAACTCAGCGCTATCATTAAGCTTAAGCTGCTGGTTATGGATTTTATTGGCAAGCACGTTTTGGATGTTGCCGATAAGCTTAGATAAAGCGCTTATCAGCTCAAATTGGGATATTTTCAAAATAATCACGCTGGTTTTAAGTGGCATGCTGTTAAAACTAGCCTTTGCAGGGCCAAAAGTCTTGTCACTATTTTTTGCCGGCAGCAGTTTAATGATGCTGTTTTCAGTCGGCCATTTTTATCAAGATAGCGAGTCACGCTTGTGCAATAGCTATTTATTGGCAACGCAGCAAACAACTGGCTTGGGCTTAATGCTATTGGCTGCGGCCTTGCTACTATTTGCTTTGTATAAGCTTAGGCACGATATTTTCGAGCCTAGCCAAAACAGCCAAATTAACGACTAGGCTTAACTGCTGGCTAACTTTTCTAGCGCAGTTCGGTTACTGATTTCAACATGGCCACGCCCTAGCGATACCCAGCCTTTTAGCTCAAAGCGTTTAAGTTGACGGCTCACTACCTCACGCGCGGTGCCTAGCTCATCGGCAATTAATTGATGCGTGCGGCTGATAGTGGCACTGCCAGCATCCAACAGCAATTTCGCTAGCCTTGCATCAATACTATGAAAAGCCACTTCATCCAACAACACAATTAAATCGCTAATCAACACGCCATAATTGGTCATTACAAATTGACGAAATACCGCCGAATCAATCATTAACTGATTAAAAGCCGATGCAGGAATAATCACATCGCGAATAGGCTCTTCTACAATAGTAGATGCTGGGTAATTACTATGACCCAACAAGCAAGTGGTGGTAATCACACAGGTTTCACCCGCTGCCACGCGATACAGCAAAATTTCGCGGCCGCTAGTAGACATTTTGTAAACACGCGATTGACCTGCAAGGCGCATCACATAAGCACCACACGCGCCACCCTCACGATAGCCAATAGTGCCTATTGGCGCCTCTACCATGCGCGCCGATTTGATTAAAATATCACGTGCATTTGTCTCAAGCTGCAATAAGGCAGGGAAACTTTGCAGCCAATCTAAATTATCCATTTACTCATCCCTTTAATTTACGTTTTCGCTGTCTGATGCATGCGTATTTTATTGATTATTTGTGCAATAGTGCACAATAACTTCATACACTAACAGTGCCTTTGCATTGTTGCAATACACATTAAATTTCCAACAAAAAAACTGGTTTAATTCATCATTTTTTGATACTTCAAGCAATTAACAATTTTTAACAATTTTAGGTCAATTATCAAATGATTTGTATTGCAAATCATTTGCATCTTTAACTAAAATCAGTTAACTTCATCATCTAAATTTAATCGGAAAATATTACTTAATTATTCATGTCTGCTTACGATAATCTCAAACTTGATCACCAGCTGTGCTTCGCCTTATACGCAGCCACCCACTCGCTCACGCGCGCCTACCGCAGCTCACTAGAGCCGCTGGGAATTACCTATACGCAATACTTAGTGATGTTGGTTCTATGGGAAACAGATGGCATCAGTGTAGGTAAAATTGCGCAGCGCTTAGAACTAGATTCCGCCACGTTAACGCCTATGCTTAAACGCTTAGAGGCTGCTGGCTTCATCTCAAGAGTGCGCAATCAAAAAGATGAGCGCATCGTAGAGATCAAACTGACAGAAGTAGGTAATAATTTGCAACACCAAATTGCAAAAGTGCAGCAAGGCGTTGCATGCCAAACAGGTTTAGACACAGAAGAATTTAATCAACTAAAAGACACCCTACATCGTTTAGTGGGCACCATGTCTAATACTGAAGCAGAGCCTACCTAAATATTCAGCTGCCGTTTCTTAAAAATAGTTATATAAATAAAAGCCAGCTGTTTACGCTGGCTTTTTTTATGATTCCGTTTTAACGGTTTATTTTCTCACTGGCTCTGACACAGGTTTTTCGCCGGTTACAATCACGTTGCGATAACTTTCTAAACTTGTCATCAATTGGCTTATTTCAAGTGCTGGCACATTAAACGCATAAAATGTATGTAGGCATTCAATCAAAATAATATTGAATTCGCGGTTGGTGATTTTTAAATGCGGGTGGCTGTCTTTCATCGATCTGCCACGACCAAATTCATCTCTTACATAAATTTTTGGGCCACCAGTTTCTTGCACTACCCAGTTAGTTAGCATCACTTTAAAACCCGCTTTGCTATCCACATTATCATGCACCGCTTTTAAAGCAGGGTTCGCATTTAAAGCTCTATTAACATAAATTTTATCAACCAAGTGATCAACCGTAGAGGCAATGTTATAGGTGCCGCCCAAACGGGTGTAAAGTGAATCTTCTGCCGCTGCTGGCAAAGACACTGACATTGCAATTAACGCTGCAATTGATAAAAACAAACGACTTAACGTATTTTTGAATACCATTTTGCTTCTCCCTAATAGAATGAATGTGACAAAAATTTATTATTCGCCGCGACTCTATAATTGAATCGATGACTTTTATCGTCTTGAAACAATCAACTAACAATTAGCAACAGTTAATCAATAATATCAATTAAATATATTTTTATCACATTAATTATTAGTACGCAAACTATTTGTAAGCTAATGGAATTACTGGAATATACACTAAGTAACTATGCCTTTGATGAGCTCAATACCAAACCCAACACCAAAGCCATTGGTATCGGTTGCTACCGCACCTAAACCACCTTTGCGATTATAAGAAGATAAGTCTGTATGTAGCCATGCCACATCATTTTCAATAAATTTTCCTAAGAAACGTGCCGCATGGATATGGTCAGCACCGCCCTCTAACGTGCATTGTTTGATATCGGCAATATCACTTTCCAAATCGCTATCAAAATCATCATCATACGGAAAAGCCACAATACGCTCGCCTGCCGCCGCACCTGCACCAACGGCTTTACAAGCTAAATCTGGGCGGTTTGCAATCACGCCGCTCATGCGGTCACTTAAAGCGGTGTGCATGCTACCTGTCAGCGTGGCAAAATCTAAAATCACGTCTGGTTTTTGACGACTAGCGAGCGTTAAGGTATCCGCAAGTACCATGCGGCCTTCTGCATCGGTGTGCACAATTTCAATTGTCATGCCATTCAGTGCAGTGACTACATCGTTTTGTTTATAAGCCAATGGTCCAATATGGTTTTGCGCAATTGCTAGCCAGCAATCTACTTTTACTTCTAACGCCATTTCGGTCACCGCTTGCAAGATACCAAGACTAACCGCGCTGCCATTCATGTCCTCATGCATACCTTGCATATATTTGGCAGGTTTTAAATTATGGCCGCCAGTATCAAAACAAATGCCTTTACCCACTAGCGCAATATGTTTTTTAGTAACTGTTGGCGTATAAGTTAAGTGCACAATCGCGGCATCCAGCGGCTCACTGCCCTGACCAACCGCGTAAAACGCACCCGCACCCATTTTGTGTAGCGCAGGCATATCAAACTCTTCCCAAGCCCAGCCATATTGCACAGCCAATTGCTTTATCTTTTCGCGATAGATAGTCGGCGTTAAGGCATTGGGTGGCAATATTGTTAGGCTACGACACAATGTATTGGCAGCAACTCGAGCACTTACATATCCATAGTCATGCTCGGCTTGGTAGCCATAAATACTGATTTCTTTCAATGGCTTATCTTTATTATCCTGTTTAGCTTTAGCGCCTTTATGGTTTGGTAGTTGGGCAGCATTAACGCTGGCAACGTAATAAGCGGCACAGGCATGCGCTTCGCGTGTTACATCATCACCAAACACGCAAATGGCTAAGATTTCTGGGTTTTCATCCAACAAAGGTTTTACCGCTTTACGCAAAAGTGTGTGTTTTTGAAACATCGATAATTTTGCAGCCAATATAACAAAACTAGCCAATCCACCGTTGGGCAAATCCAAAGTGACAGGCGTTTTATTAAGGCTCTGATAATCAACGCCGCTGCGCTTCAATTTATTTTGCAGTAATTCGTTAAAAATTGGTGCACTTTCCTGCGACTCACTCAACACAAAAAGTGCGTGTTTTTGCGAAGATAGCGTACTTTCGTCACTTATCGCTGCAAATTGACTTAACTTTACCGACATTTAATCATCCTTAACTCTTATATAATATGTAAGACAAACGTAGCGAATCTTCTAAAAATGGCTAGCCAAGCTAACGGTTTAACTTGACCAAAAAGCCTAAAAAAGCCACACTAACATCTTTATAGATTGCATTAAATCAAGCCTGTTCATCCTATTTACAAATTTAAATAAGACGACTTGCATTTAACGAGCTGCTTGCATTATATCAACCAAGCGCTCTCAACGGAGACTATCCCTGCATGACCTCGAACACGCAAAACAAACT
>JAZKDM010000029.1:0-2322 GCA_040387535.1 Pseudomonadota bacterium
CCTGGCGCACCAAAAATCGCGCTACCCGCAACAAACGTATCAGCACCAGCACGTGCAATTTCCGCAATGTTATTGGCATTCACGCCGCCATCTACTTCAAGCCAGATTTGACGGCCTGTTTTTTCGTAGTAAGCATCAATACGTGCGCGCGCTAATTTCAATTTTTCTAATGTTTCAGGGATGAATTTTTGACCGCCGAAACCAGGGTTAACCGACATCAATAAAATCATATCGACTTTATCCATTACGTGGTCTAAATAGCTTAAAGACGTTGCTGGATTAAATACCAAGCCAGATTTACAGCCTAACTCACGCACCATCGCCAAGCTACGGTCAATGTGATCTGATGCTTCTGGGTGGAAGGTAATAATGTTGGCGCCGGCTTTTGCAAAGTCAGGAATAATGCGGTCTACAGGCTTAACCATTAGATGCACGTCAATTAGCGCGCCTACTTTTTTAGCTGTTTCGCGGATGGCATCACACACCAAAGGACCGATGGTCAGGTTTGGCACGTAATGGTTATCCATCACGTCAAAATGCACAATATCGGTACCTGAGTTAATCACATCTTCAATCTCTTGGCCAAGTTTGGCAAAGTTTGCAGAAAGAATACTAGGGGCAATTCTAAAAGTTTTATCCATGGCGGCTATCCAATATTTCCTATGTACATTATTTTATTAAGTAATTAACTGTAACTAATAACAGTGCTAAGCCGTTATTTTAACGCCATTTTGCACTTTTAGGACATGAGCCTTGCTTAACATAAGCTGATACTTCAAAATTATGGGCCCTAATTCCACCAACTCTTAAATTGGGTAATCAACTTAATCGCGTTTTAATATTCGTTAATGTTACTAATATGTTGAATGAGTTGGTAAAATAGTCGCATGCAGCTTTATACAATTGGTGTGAATCACACCACTGCCCCTATCTCAATCCGTGAGCATGTCGCGTTTAATAGCGATATTTTGCATCACGCATTAAGCGATTTAACCGCCCATAATGTGGCGGAAGCGGCTATTTTGTCTACTTGTAATCGCACTGAAATCTACGTGCAATCGGCAAACCCAGAGCCTGTTGTGAATTGGTTGGCGCAATATCACCGCTTAGATTTGCAAAATATTCAGCCTTACACCTACACGCTTAGCAACCAAGAAGCGGTTAAGCACGCGTTTCGTGTGGCATCTGGCTTAGATAGCATGGTGCTGGGCGAGCCGCAAATTTTGGGTCAATTTAAGCAATCGGTAAAAGTGGCGCAAGACGCAGGTACTTTGGGCACGCTATTGCATAAGCTATTTCAGCGCACATTCGAAGTGGCGAAAGAGGTACGTACCAATACCGATATTGGCGGCAGTTCAATATCCATGGCCGCCGCCGCGGTTAAATTGGCGCAGCGTATTTTTGGCGATATTAAAAATCAAAAAATATTATTGATTGGCGCAGGCGAAATGATTGAGCTATGCGCCGACCATTTTGCCGCGCAAAAACCTAAATCGATGACAGTGGCGAATCGTACTTTAGAGCGTGGCGAGCTATTGGCAGCAAAAATCAGCGCACAAACGGTGCATGCAGAGGCGATTTTGCTCAATGATTTGCCTGCCCGTTTTGCCGAATTTGATATTGTGATTACCAGCACCGCCAGCCAGTTGCCGATTGTAGGTTTAGGCATGGTTGAGCGCGCCATTAAAGCGCGCCGTCATCGCCCGATTTTTATGGTCGATTTAGCCGTGCCGCGTGATATAGAGCCAGAAGTGGCGCAGTTGGACGACGTGTTTTTGTATACGGTGGACGATTTAGCGCAAGTGGTAAACGATGGTATGGAAAACCGCCAAACCGCTGCCGTTAATGCCGAAATGATAGTAGCCGCGCGCGTTGAAGGCTTTATGCAATGGCTTAAAAAACGCGATGCTGTACCCACTATTAAAGCCTTACGCGATCAAGCTGAGGCGGTACGCATCAATGAGTTGGAAAAAGCGCTGAAACTAATTCAAAAAGGTGAAAACCCAGCCATTGTTTTAGACATGCTCAGCAATGCGCTCACCAATAAATTTTTGCATGCACCCAGCCATGCGCTCAATGCGGCACATGGCGATGAACATGCCAGATTAGAACAATTATTACGTCAGTTGTACCATATTAAAAGTTAGTACATTTACATTAAAAATCTTAAAAGAAACCCAGCATGAAACCCAGCATGATTAGAAAACTCGCTACTTTAAGCGAGCGCTTAGAAGAATTAAACCGCCTGATGAGCAGTGAAGGCGTGACCAATAATATGGATAATTACCGCAAAATTACCCAAGAGCACGCTGAAATCACGCC
>JAZKDM010000030.1:0-2151 GCA_040387535.1 Pseudomonadota bacterium
AGCGTTTTACAATAACGCGATCGTGTAATGGACGAATTTTCATTCAATTTCTCCTAATGGGTTATGCTTTTGTTTAATATGAACAAAGTATAAAGTTGATAAAATTGCATAGGCAATACGATATTTTAGCACTCGCATGCCTTGATTGCTAACATTGAGTTTAAGTTTGTTTTTTTCAAGAGCGCATTGAAAAAATTAGTAAAAATTAGTTTTAAAAACAGGCCTTATTTTTTAGAAAGATTATTTTGACATCAAAAACTGAGCCAATTGAGCATCAGCAAGTGGCAGCCATACAGCAAATTAATTTAGGCTACAACGCCGAGCAGGATAGGCTGCTTTTTCGCGTAGGGCTTAGCGACAATACTGAATTATTGGTGTGGCTAACCAGCCGTATTACACAATTATTGTGGAACTTGCTAACAGGTGAGGCGCATTTGCCAACGGCGGATTCTATTCAAGCAGAAACCCCGCCAGAGCAGGCTGTAGAACAATTTAAGCAAGAAATGCTGGCAGCCGATGCTTTGCAGAAAATGGATTTTAAAACCGAATATCAACCACGCCCAGAAGTGCGCAACGATGGTGCGATGCTGGCGGTGAACGCTTTGCTTATTCACGCTGAAAATAAACAGCCAAGTTTAGAGCTGCCTTGTTTAGAGGGTGTTTCGGTGCGTATTAATTTAAACCCAGAGCTGACTTTGGCAATGTGCAATATGCTGCAATTGGCCACAAAAGAGGCGGGCTGGATGATTAACGCAGCAGTGGTTGCACCAGTGCAAAGCCCAATTAGCGTTCAGATAGATGAAAAAAAGGTGTTGCATTAATGGATTCAGTACAAGCAATGGAATATGTTCAATTAGGAAATACCGATTTAAAAGTATCCAAAATCTGTTTGGGCACTATGACTTTTGGCGACCAAAATAATCAAGCAGAAGCCAATAGCCAGTTAGATTACGCGCTTAGCCAAGGCATTAACTTTATTGATACCGCGGAAATGTACCCTGTGCCGCCCAAGGCAGAAACCTTTACCCGTACCGAAACCATGTTAGGACATTGGTTAAAAACACAAAGGCGTGACCAAATTATTTTAGGTAGCAAAGTGGCAGGGCGTAATCGTGGCTTAAATTGGATTCGTGGCGGGGATGATTCACTAACTAGAACCAATATCCGCGCGGCGATTCATGATTCTTTAAAGCGTTTGCAAACGGATTATATCGATTTATATCAACTGCATTGGCCTGAGCGCAATGTGCCGCTTTTTGGGCAATATCAGTTTGACCCAGCATTAGAATTAGATGCGACAGGTAAGCAAAAAGCGTGGGTGAGTATTGAAACGCAACTGGAAACGTTGGCCGAATTGATTGCAGAGGGCAAAGTGCGGGCGGTGGGTTTAAGTAATGAGCAACCGTGGGGTGTGATGGAATTTTTACGCATCGCTAAAGCGCACAATTTGCCGCGTGTGGCGACGATTCAAAATTGCTATAACCTGATGAATCGCACCATGGATGCTGGCATGAGCGAAATTTTATACCGTGAGCAACTCAGCTTACTTGCCTATTCGCCATTGGCTTTTGGGCATTTAACGGCTAAATATATTGACGATCCGCAAGCACCTGGCCGTGTGACGCAGTTTTTGGGTTATGCGCAACGCTACAAAAAGCCTAGCGTGCCAACCGCTAGTGCCGCTTATGCCAAACTGGCGCGCGCGCATGGCTTAACACCGACGCAATTAGCTTTGAGTTTTGTGTATCACCGCTGGTTTGTGAGTAGCACCATTATTGGTGCCACCAGTATGACGCAACTGCAAGAAAATATTGCGGCGTATCAAGTGAAATTAAGTGATGAAGTCATGGCAGAAATTGAGCAGATACATTTAACTATGATGAATCCTGCGCCTTAACAAGCAGCGCCTGCTCAAGTAGTGCATGTAAAATGCTATTTTCCATAACAATTAATTAAAAAGAAAAATATGTCTACATTTCCACCTTGCCCGCAATGCCAATCCAGCTTAACTTACGAGGATGCTGACCTATATATTTGCCCAGAATGTGCGCATGAATGGAGCAAAGCAGAAAATGCAGAAAACACAGAAGTTAGCAAAGTGATTCGCGATGCCAATGGCAATGTGTTGCAAGATGGCGATACGATTACGGT